>NZ_CAJPGZ010000004.1:0-428413 GCF_905339865.1 Burkholderia sp. BCC1993
AAACGTGAACGGCGGGGCGATCGCGATCGGTCACCCGATCGGCGCGTCGGGCTGCCGGATCCTGGTGACGCTGCTGCACGAGATGGTCAAGCGCGATGCGAAGCGTGGCCTGGCGTCGCTGTGCATCGGCGGCGGGATGGGCGTCGCGCTCGCGGTCGAGCGCGGTTGAGCACGGTCTGACGATATTGCACGCATGCGGCGCAGGCCAGCGCCGCACACACATGCAGCAAACTTCGCGCGGAACAAGCTACCAACAACAAGCGTGATGTTCCGGTGCGCGCCGCGTCCGCCATGCGGGCGCCAGCGCATCGCAGCGGCGGGGCGGCAGCATGTGCCATGTCGTCGCCCCGCACCATTGACTACTTTTCTTGTCGGTAACTCATAGGATGACTAAGCGAATTGCAGTTGTGACGGGGGGGATGGGCGGTCTCGGCGAAGCGATCAGCATCCGGTTGAACGATGCGGGCTACCAGGTCGTCGTCACGTATTCGCCGAACAACACCGGCGCCGATCGCTGGCTGACCGAGATGCACGCGGCCGGTCGCGAATTCCACGCGTATCCGGTGGACGTGGCCGATTACGATTCGTGCCAGCAATGCATCGAGAAAATCGTCCGGGACGTCGGCCCGGTCGACATCCTGGTGAACAACGCGGGCATCACGCGTGACATGACGCTGCGCAAGCTCGACAAGGTCAACTGGGATGCGGTGATCCGCACCAACCTCGATTCCGTGTTCAACATGACGAAGCCGGTCTGCGACGGCATGGTCGAGCGCGGCTGGGGACGCATCGTCAACATCGCGTCGGTCAACGGCTCGAAGGGCTCGGTCGGCCAGACCAACTACGCGGCCGCGAAGGCCGGCATGCACGGTTTCACGAAATCGCTCGCGCTCGAGACCGCGCGCAAGGGCGTGACGGTGAACACGGTGTCGCCGGGCTACCTCGCGACGAAGATGGTGACGGCGATCCCGCAGGACATCCTCGATACGAAGATCCTTCCGCAGATTCCGGCGGGACGGCTCGGGAAACCCGAGGAAGTCGCGGCGCTGGTCGCCTATCTGTGCTCGGAAGAGGCCGGTTTCGTGACGGGCTCCAACATCGCGATCAACGGCGGCCAGCACATGCATTGACGCGCGGCGGCCCGGGCGGCGTTCGCGCGCGCGTCCGGGCCGTGCTCCCGCTGTATCCAGCGCCGGGGCGGCGCGCACGCGCGCGGTGACGGAACACGGACGCAGGTTCGCCGCGCATGCGGCGGGCCGGGTGCGCCCGCGCGCCGGCTACCGCGTCGCGGCACGCACGCCGCACCGGCCTCGCATTCCGGAGGAGGCATGGGTGACACCTGGATGGGATTCGCGATCGGCGGCTCGGCACTGGCCGTCGCGCTGACGATGGCGATCGCGCTTCACTGGCTCGAGCGGCGCCGCGCGCGGCTGCTGCGCAACTTCGATCATCGCGATTGCTGGCTGGTCGCGTACGGCAAGTGCCTCGCGCGCGGGCCGGCGCGCCGCAGGCGCAGCGGCGCGCGCTGACGGCGGCGGTGCGGCACCGCTGCGTTCACGCGTCGTGCCGCATCCCGCGCATCCGTATGCGGTGCGCGGGACGTTCGCACTCAATCGCTCTTTCGCGCGCCTTCGCCTGAATCGTTCTTGTGGAAGATCCGCTTCGTCGTGCGCTTGGTGGCATCCCAGCCTTCGCGCGACGCGTGCGCGACGCCGTGGCCGACCGTCTTCGCGGCGCTCGCGGTCGCGTGGCCGAAACTGCGCGCGGCCTCGCCGGTCTTGTGCGCGGCTTCCTTCGAATCGCGCTTGATGTCCTGCTTCACTTCCGACATGTCCGCGTGCGCGATCGGGCTGATCAGCGCGAGAACGAACGCGGTGCAAATGAACTGACGTGTTTTCACGGCCTGGTTTCCTTGGGGCTGGTTCATCGAGGGTCCGCGCGGCCCGCGGGCGGCGCAACGCGTACGCCGGCTGCCGATGCATCGAGCATCACCGCGGCGCGGCCGCCGAGCAACACGCGCTCGCCGCAGCGCAGCGTGAAGCCGTACAGCACGGAGCGGTCGTCGCCGCCGATGCGTTCGGCGTCGACGATCAGCGGCAGCTCGAACGTGTCGAGCCGGTCGACGAACGCGTCGACGTTGCGCACGCTCGCGAGATAGCCGGCGCGCGGCCGCGCAGGTTCCGCCCGCGCCTGTTGCGCACCGAGCAGCGCGCCGTGCACGGCCATCGCCTGTGCCGCGTATTCGATCCCGCAGACCGGCGCGAGCCGGCCGCGCGAGCGCAGCGGGTTGTGCGGGTCGCGGTGGCTCGTCGCGCTGCAGCGGATGCGCGCGGCGTCCCACGCTTCGACCCGATCGAGCAAGCACATCGCGCCGTCGTGCGGAATGTGCGCGGCGATCCATGCGCGATCGAGCGTGGCTGGCGCCGGCGCAGGCATCGGCGTCGAAACGGGCGTCGTCATCGCGCGTGCCCCGCCGCGGCATTCGGCAGTGCGATATCGACCTGCACGCGCGTATCTTCCAGATAGTCGAGCACGACGCTCGCCGTGCGCCTTGCAGCGAGCGCGTCGAGCAGCGGCAGCGCGCGCGCGGCCGGATTGCCGGTGCGCAGCGCGTCGAGTTCGGGGTTCGCGAGCGTCGTCGCCGGTGCGTCGGTGAGCTGCACGTCGATGCGCGCGAGCGTGCGTTCGCTCGCGTCGGGCGCGAGCACGAGCGCGACGCCGAATGCGTCGACGATCGGCCGCACCGCGTGCAGCGGCTCCGGATAGTCGGTGTCGTAGGCGATCAGCAGGCTCGGCACGCGATCGACCATGACCTGGCACACACTCTCGAGCAGGCCCGCGGCGAAGCTGCCGTCGTGTGCGCACAGCACGTTCGACGTCGCCATTGCGCGCGTCGCGATGCTCCAGTAGCCGGCCGGCGCGTTGTGCACCGAGTTGTGAAAGCGCGTGGGCGACAGGTGGCGATCGTCGCCGGCGAGGGTCTCGCAGATCGCGTGGCAGTTCTGGCCGTCGCCGCCGGACGCGCTGAACACGGTCGCGAGCGTGGCCGGATCGCGCCCGCTCGCGGCTGCCGCTTCGAGGCCGACCGCGAGCGCGACGCGCACGACGGGGCCGGTGCGGCGGCGTTCCGCCGGCGGCAGGCTGGCAGGCGGCGGCAGCACGGTGCGCGCGCTCGCATAGGCCGCCCGGCCCGCGAGCACGTCGGCCGCGTGCGGCCAGTCGTTCAGTCCCGGCCCGACGAGGCCGACACTTTCGATGAAGGCGGTGACGGTCATGTCGGCTCCCGGCGGCTCGCATGCCCGGCGCGGCCGAGGATCAGGCTGCAGTTCGTGCCGCCGAAGCCGAACGAATTCGACAGGACTGCACGCACACGTGCATCGCGGCTCGCGAGCACGTAGTCGGCGGCCAGCGCCGGGTCGGGTTGCGTCGTGTTGACGCCGGCCGGCACGAACTGTTCGCGCAGCGCGAGCGCGGCGACGACCGCTTCGAGGGCGCCGGCGGCACCGAGCGTGTGACCGGTCGCGCCCTTCGTCGAGCTGCACGGCGTGCGCGCGAGCAGCGCGCCCACCGCGCGGCTTTCGGCGGCATCGTTGCTGGGCGTCGCGGTGCCGTGCAGGTTCACGTAGTCGATGTCGCTTGCGGCCAGGCCGGCCGACGCGAGCGCCTGTTCGATCGCGATGCGCGCACCGAGCCCTTCCGGATGCGGCGACGACATGTGATGCGCATCGCTCGATTCGCCGATGCCGAGCAGCAGGATCGCGTTGCCGTCGAGCGCGGCGGGCGCGTCGGGCACGCGTTCGAGCAGCGCGAACGCAGCCGCTTCGCCGATCGAGATGCCGTCGCGCGCGACGTCGAACGGGCGGCACGGCCGGCGCGACAGCAGTTCGAGCGAATTGAAGCCGTACAGCGTCGTCAGGCACAGCGAATCGACGCCGCCGACGACGGCCGCATCGATCAGCCCCGCTTCGATCATCCGGCGCGCGGAGCCGAATACCTTCGCGCCGGACGAGCACGCGGACGAGATCGCCATCGCCGGCCCGCGCAGCGCGAAATACGCGCGCACGAACGCAGCCGGCGAATACGGGTTGTGCGTGTGCGCGTAGCGGAATCCGGCGGGCAGTGCGCCGCTCGCCGGATCGCGCTGCTCGTACGCGCGCTCGGTCTCGAGGATGCCGGACGTGCTCGTGCCGACGAACACGCCGACGCGCGCGGCGCCATGGCGCGACACGGCCGCCGCGACGCGCGCGTCGAAGCCGTCCTGGACGAGGCCGAGTTGCGCGAGGCGGTTGTTGCGGCAGTCGAAGTCGGCGAGATCCGCGCGCACGGGCTGCGCATCGACGCCGTCCACGGCGCCGATCCAGGTGTCGAGATCGGCGCGTTCGAAGTCGCACGGCGTGAGCCCGCCGCGCGCGTGGCGCAGCGCGTCGACGGTCGCGTCGAGGCCGCGGCCGATGCAGCTGGTGGCGGTGAAGTGCGAGAGCAGGAGAGGTTTCACGAGGGTCGTATCCGGTGGCCGGAACGGGCGCCGCAGCGGGGCTGGCGGGCGCGCCGGGCGTGGTCAGATTTTATCAAACGGGGGGGCCGGCGTGCCCGGCCCGGCGGGCGGATCGGACGGTTCGGGCGCGAGCGCGGCGCGCAGCGTGGTCCAGTGCAACTGCGCATCGGCGGCCGCGTGCAGCAGCGCGGGCAGCACGTCGAGCACCACCGGTTCGCCACGCGCGTCGCGCGCCGCGTGGCCGTCGTGCACGAGCAGGATGTCGCGCGCAGCCAGGCCGTTCAGCAGGCGGTGCGTGACGGTATCCGCATCGCGCGCGCGCGTGTCGAAGCCACGGCGCGTCCAGCTGGCGAGCTGCAGGCCGAACTCGCACAGCACCGGCTCGAGAAACGGATTGCGCAGGCCGGCCGGCGCGCGGAAGAAGCGCGGGCGCGTGCCGGCGATCTCGGTCAGCGTCTGCTGCGCGGCCGCGATTTCACGGCGCAGCGCGGCGGGCCCCGACAGCGAGAACGTATGCCGGTGCCGCTGGCTGTGGTTCTCGACCGCGTGGCCGCGCGCGACGATCGCTTCGATCCACTGCGGATGGCGGCGCGCGAGATCGCCGATGCAGAAGAATGTCGCGCGCGCGTCGTGGCGATCGAGCAGGTCGAGCACGCGCGGCGTGACGTCGGGGTCCGGGCCGTCGTCGATCGTCAGCGCGATCCGGCGGCCGGCGCCGGCCGGCAGGCGCGTCCAGTTCGGCCCGAGCAGCGCGCTGCGCGGCCACAGGCCGGCGGCGGTCAGCGCGAGATGCGACGCGACCACGCCGCCGGCGGCCCACGGCCATGCGGCCGGTTGTGCGACGACGGCCGCGAGCGCGCCCGCGTGCAGCGCGGCCGTGCCCGCGATCAGCGGCGTCGGTTTCCAGCGGCGCGCATCGCCGGGCTGGCGAGGCGGAACGGACGATGGCGCGTTCATGCGCGGCCTCCTGCCGGCTCACGATTAGGGCTGCCCGCGGCCACCGCCGCCGCGCGCGGCGCGAGAATCGCGGCGAACGCGAGCGCGAGCATCGCGCCGGGGCCGACGGTCAGCCCGAAGGTTTCGAGCAGCGGCACCCGCGACAGCGCGAGCAGGCCGAAGCCGGCGACCGTTGCGAGGTTCGCGATCAACAGCGACACGAGCGTGTACGGTGTGACCGGTTGCGCGTCGTCGCGCTTGCAGAAGAACAGTGCATAGTTCGAGCCGACCGCGACGATCAGCAACATTCCGACGAGGTGCAGGATCGTCAGCGGCACGCCGGCGAGCGCGAAGCCGGCCGTCACCACCAGCACGGCCGCGACCAGCGGCGCGAGCGCGCGTACGACGCGGCGCGGCGAGCGCAGCGCGATCAGCAGCAGCACGGCGATCGCCGCGAAACCCGCGAGCGACAGCCGGATGTCCTCGTGCACATAGTTCACGTACAGGCGGTCGGCCTCGGCCTTCATGTCGACGAACAGCGCGTCGGGCACGCCGGCGCGCGCGACGGCCGCGCGAATCGGCGCGGCATCGAGCGCTGGAGCCGCCGGACCGGTGCGTGCGACGTCCGGCGCGCGCAGCGGCAGCATCGCGCGCCAGCGGCCCGCGCGCTCGGTCAGCAGCGCGTCGACGGCGAGCGCCATCGACGTGCCGCGCAGGTCCGCGCGCGTGAGCAGCGGCGCGTGGCGTGCGGCCTCGACATCGGCGATGAACGGCGCGAACAGCTCGGGCCTGACCGGGATCGGCTGGTTCGCGACGGCCGCGCGCATGCGCGCGGCAAGCGCGTCCGCGTCCGGCAGGCTCGCCTGGCGCGCACGCTGCGCGGCGTCGCTCGGCAGGTAGCGCGCGGGACTTTCGAAGCCCGCGAGCGCACCGCGATCGACGAGCGGCTGCAATTGCGCGGCGACCTGTTCCGCGCGTTCGAGCGCGGCCTGTTCGGTCGGCGCGGAAACCACGACGAGATAGCGCACGTCCGGCGCGCCGAGATCGGCGCGCAGGCGTGCGTCGAGGGCCTGCGCGCGAGCGGGCACGGGGCTCAGTGCCGCAAGCTCGCGGCTCCACAGGCCGTCACGATGCAGCACGAGCGTCGCGCACGCGGCGAGCACGAGCACGGCGAGCGGCCAGCGCAGCCGCGGCGCGGCAGCGGCCGCCCGCGCGAGCATCACGCCGACGCGCGACACGTCGCGAATCGCGACGTGCTCGCCGCGCAGGTGCGGCAGCACGAAGCGCGTGACGAGCGCGGCGGCCGTCAGCCCGGCGATCGAGTAGAGCCCGAGCTGTACGAGCCCCGGAAAGCCGGAGAACAGCATCGACGCGAAGCCGCACACGGACGTCAGCACGCCGAGCCGGATCGTCGGCCAATAAGCTGCGATCCATGCCCGCGTCGCGTCGGCGGGCCGCGTGGTGCCGCGCGCGCCGGCCTGCGCCGATTGCACGAACAGGTAGATCGAATAGTCGACGGCTTCGCCGATCAGCGTCGTGCCGAAGCCGAGCGTCAGCCCGTGGACCGTGCCGAACGCGATGCCGACCGCCGCGATGCCGGCGGCGATGCCCGTCAGCACCGGCAGCAGCCCCAGCGCGAGCGTGCGCGGCGAGCGGTACAGCGTCAGCAGCAGCGCGACGATCAGCACGACGCTCGCCGTCGACAGCCGCTCGACGTCGTGCCGGATCGTGTCGCGCGTGTCGACCGAGAACACGCCTGGGCCGGTCATCGCGAGCGTGTACGCGGCCGGGTTCGGCAGCGCCTGCGTCGCGGCGGAGAACGCACGGCGCACCGCGTCGATCGCGCGTGCCTGCGCATCGGTGTCGGCGCCGGCGGCGGCCGTCTGCACGACCAGCACCGCGCGCGTGCCGTCGCGCGACGCCCACACGCCGTCGCGGCTGGCGGGCTGCGCGCCGCTGTCGAGCTGGTCGACGAGCGCGGTCACTTCGCCGGTCGGGTCGCGCGGCAGCATCGCCTTCGCGACGAGGCCCGCCGATGAGCGCAGCAGGTCGAGGCTGTCGCCGAGCGCCTGGTGGAGGCCGTCCGCGCTGAAGCGCCGCGGCGCGACGGCCGGGCTCAGCAGGTAGCGATGGTCGAACACGAACTGCCGGTCGTGTGCGTCGTTGACGGCTTCGCCGTTGTTGATCGCGGAGAATTGCCGGTCGGCGCGCAGCGTGCCGGCGACGCGCCGCGACAGCGCGGCACGCGTGGCCGCATCGCCGCCGTCGATCGCGACGAGGATCAGCCGCGACACGATGCCGTCGCGCAGTTGATCGACGAGCACGCGCTGCCCGGCGCTCGGTGCGCGCGGCAGGAACGCGGACAGGTCGGCCGTGAAGTTCGCGCGGGCGAGCGCGATCCCGCATGCGACGAGCGCGAGCAGCCACACGAGCACGGCGCGTTGCCGCCAAGCGGGCAGGCGGTGCGTGACGGGGGCGGGCGGCCGGGTGCGATCGTCCATCAGTTCGCCGGGACGGGTTGCAGGCGCATCGTCGAATGGTCGCCGTCGGCCTGCCGGATCGCGACGCTGCGCAACACGTCGCGCGAGCCTTCGAGCGTGATCGTGCTGACGACCTTCAGCATCCGCGAGTCGAGCGGCGTGAGCGTCAGCGTCCAGTCGTCGCCGCGACCGGCGAGCGCGACCTTGTAGACCTGCTCGAGCGCGTAGCGGTTGCCGGCGAGCGTCGCGCGGATGCTGTCGATGAACGCGCCGAGCTCCGGATAGCGCGCGAGCGCGAGCGTGTACTTGCGGTTGTTGCGCTCGACCGTGAGCATGTCGCCGTCGACCACGAGATGTTCGGGCTTCGGGCTCAGCGTGTGCTTCTCGAGATGGTCCGGTGCGACGAACACGAGTTCGCCCGACGATTCGAGCGGCTGCGTGGTGATCGACAGCGTCTTCGTCTCGGTGAACGTCGCGCGCCCCGACTTGTGCTGCGCGAGCGTCGACATCAGCCGGTCGAGGGTCCATGCCGAACCGGTGTCGGCCGCGTGCGCGGGCAGGGCGAGCGCGACGGCGGCCGTGACGGCGAACGTGCGCGTGGCGCGGCGCAGCGCGCGCGGGTGCGGCAGCGGGAACAGCGGCGGCAACGTCGGCAGCAACGTCGGCAGAAAGCGGCGAACGGCGGTCATGCGTCGGAATCCCTCGTGGCGGACAGGCCGGTGCACGCGCGCGCAGCGTCGCGGCGCGCGGCGGCCGTGCCGGTCTGCCAGAAATCGAAATAGTTGAACCAGTTGTACGGCGCCGCGCGACAGTACTGGTCGAGCAGCGCGACGTAGCGCGCGAGCGCCGCGTCGACGGCCGCCGCGCGCGTGTCGCGGCGCACGTCGGAAAAATCGGCGAGCGTCTCGAAGTGCACATCGTAGCGGTTGCCGTCGCGATAGAGGCCCGTCATGAACAGCACCGGACGCCGCAGCATCGCGGCCATGTACAGCGGCCCGAGCGGGAATGCCGCCGGCGCGCCGAGCAGCGGCAGCCACCGCAGCGACGCGGTCGCGTCGTCGAGCAGCGTGCGGTCGGCGAGCATCCCGACCATGCAGTTCGCGTCGAGGCGTTCGCGCACCTTCAGCATCGAGTCGACCTGCCCGAGCGGAATCACTTCCGGCTTCGCGGCCGGGTTGACGGCGGCGAGCGTCGCGTTGATCTTGCGCGCGTTCTCTTCGAACATCGTGACGACGACGCGCAGGTCCGGGCGCGTGCGGCCGATCGCGCGCACGACTTCGAAGCTGCCGAGGTGCGCGCCCATCAGGAATGCGCCGCGCCCGCCGGCGAGCGCGGCGTCGACCCGCGTCTCGCCGTGCAGCCGGATGTCGAACAGGTCGAAGCGGCCGTTCATCAGGTAGATGCGGTCGTGGATCGTCGCCGCGAACGTGAACACGTGCCGGTACACGTCGCGCCAGCGCGCGGGACGGCCGAGCACGCGGCGCAGGTAGTCGCGCGACGCGGCGCACGCGACCGGCGAGAACAGCACGAAATAGGTCGCGACGGCATGCAGCACGATGCGCGACGGCCGCCGGCCGAAACGCAGCGAGATCCAGGTCATCACGCGCAGCAACCCGGCGTTGCTGCGTTCCTGGCGCTCGGCCCATGCGGTGCGCTTCATGGCTGCGCGCCGTCCTGCGCGGCCGGCGGCGCGGACAGCACGCCGGTCGCGACGTCGCGCGCACCCGCGCGCAGCGTGAAGCGGATCGCGCCGCCGGCCGCTGCATCGAACGCGAGATCGAGTGGTTCGCCCGGCGCGACCGGGCTCAGGAATTTCGCGGAAGCCAGCCGCCATGTATCGAGCGGGCGATTCAGCGATGCGCCGAGTGCGGCGATCGCGTGATCGAGCAGCACGACGCCCGGCACGACCGGATGACCGGGGAAATGACCGGGCAGCGCCGGATGATCGGCGGGAATCGTGAACGCGAGCGGCGCGTCGGGCGCGTCCGTCGCGGCGCGCTCGCGCACGTCGGCCGTGGCGGCGCGCGCGTGCCGTGCGACGAGCGCGGCGAGCACGTCGCGCGGCAGCTTGCCCGTTTCGTTGCGCGGCAATGCGTCGACGAACACGAGCGGGCGCGGCATGAACGCGGGATCGATCCGTTCGCGCAGCGCGCGCTGCAGGTCGGCCGCGGCGAGCGTCGGCGCGACCACGAGCGCGACGAGGCGCGTGACCGGTTCGCGGGTCGCATCGGCGTCGGCCGGCGCGGTGTCGTCCGGCATGAAGAACACGCCGTCGACGACGTCGGCGATCGCGTTCAGTTGGTGGTTCAGATACGCGAGCGACGTGCGCTTGCCGGCGATGTTGACGAGGTCCGCCTTGCGGCCGTGCAGCAGGAACCGGCCGTCGCCGAGCAGCTCGAGCGCGTCGCCCATCGGCACCGGGGTTTCGACGTGTCCGCCCGACACCCACACGGTCGGGCCGCTGTCGTCGCCCGCGGCGTCGCGGTCCGACACGTTGTGCGCTGCGCGCGCGTCGAGCCGGATGTCCGGGAACAGTTGCCACGCGGCGCCCTGCGACGTGCGGCGCGTCGCGATCTGGCCGGTTTCGGTGCTGCCGTAGATCTCGACGAGCGGCGCCTCGAGCGCGGCTTCGGCTTCGCACGCGAGTTTTTCCGACAGCGGCGCGGTGGCCGACAGCACGAGCGCGGCCGGCGGCAGCGCATGGCCGGCCGACAGCAGCGCGCGCAGGTGGATCGGCGACGTGACGAGCACGCGCGGCTGCGGGATCGCGGCGAGTTCGTCTCGAATGTCGACCGGGTAGAACGGCTGGCGGTTGCTGAACGCAAGGCCGCCGATCAGCGCGAGCAGCACCGTCGATTCGAAGCCGTACATGTGCTGCGCGGGCACGGTGCCGATCAGCGTGGCCGCGCGGCCGTCGAGCAGGCCGAGGCGCTCGGCCGCCGCGCGCACGCAGCCGACCAGGAAGCCCCAGGTCTTGCGGTGCGGCACCGGCGCGCCGGTCGAGCCGGACGTGAACACGTACGCCATGATCCGCGACGCGTCGATCTGCGGCACCACGCACGGTGCGTCGTCGGGGAGGTCGCCGGGTGCGGCGTCCGGATACGCGAAGCGCGGCAGGTCGATCGTGCAGTCCGGCGCGTCGTGCAGGCAGAACGCGTCCGGTGCGAACGACGCGAGCTGGCGCACCATCTCCGGCGTGTGCGTCGACGGCAGCAGGCTGATCCTGCCGGTGACGAGCGCCGCGCACAGGCTGACCGCGAAGCGGTAGCGGTCGCGGCACACGTTGAACACGTGGCCGCCGGCGGGCAGCGCGGCGGCCACGCGCGCAACGTCGGCGACGAACGTGCGGACGGTGATGGGCGTGCCGTCGCGCCAGGCGATCGTCTGGTCCGGCGAGGAGTGGAATACCAGCGGGTGAGTCGGCATAAATCGGTCAAAGCGGAAAGCGGTCACCGGCGCGGCCGCGATGCGGCGCCGCGCCGGCCATGAATTCATCGTGACGGCTGCGTCGACGCGCGGTACGCGCGCACCGCGTCGACCATCCGCGGCCGCGCGTCGTGCGGCAGCGCGAAGCGCCGGCACGCATGCTCGGCGGCGAACATCACGGCGACGAGCGGCAGCGACAGGTAGTTCGCGAATGTCGACCACGCGACGATCGGCGCGGTCGCGAACAGCAGCGTCGACACGGCGGCGATCGCGACGAAGAACAGCGTCCATGCGAGCGTGATGTGCCGCGTGTAGCGCGCGACGGCCGGCGTGATCGTGCCGTGGATCAGCGTCGCGAAGCGCGTGCACAGCGGCACCTGGCCGGCCGCGAGGGTGCGGCCGAACAGCAGCGCCATCGCGAGGTTGAAGCTCGCGTGCTCCAGATACAGGCCCCATTCGAAATGGCGCGCGAGCGGGATGCGCACGGCCCACAGCGCGACGGCGGCCAGCAGCCATGCCGGCACGAGCCATGTGCGCTGCGGCGAGCGTAGTGCCGCGCCGAGCGCGAGCAGCAGCGGCGGCACGAGCGCCATCGCGAGGCCGAAGCCGTGCGCGCCGGGCGTCGCGGCCGCGTAGTGCGCGCCGATCTGGTACGCCACCACCGCGGCGACCGCGCCGGTGCCGCGTGCGATGCCGAGCGGCGTGCTCATCGCGGCGCTCCGGGCGCGCGGCGCGGGTGTGCGTTGCCGCCGGCTGCCGCAGCATGGCGGCAAACGGGCGGACAAACCGGGGCGAGGGGAGCGGACGGGCGCGGCATGGTTGCTGGAAACATCGGGCGGATCGGGGCCGGACGCATGCGTCGGGCCGTCAAACATCATATGAATGGCGGCCGGGACGCTTGTCCGGGCCGGCTGTCGTGCACGCACATTTTAGGGCCCCGGCGCGGCGCTTCGAGGCGGGTGCAGCCGGGTTTTGTAACCGAATGTATGGCAGCGCACTGAAGCTTTTGCGGCGACGATCCATTTCCATCCGAAGCGGCTCAAGCGTCTGCTGCGATCGAGTCCCGAAACCGGCCGCGGCGGGGGCCCTTCAGTCTGTAACCATTCCCCGTATACGTGCCGATACCCATCGTCTAGAATCCGCGTAACTTTTACAAACGATCCCCAATAACGCAGGCGGGGAAGCCGGCAGACGCCGGAGGGACGGAGATTCGCGCGCGCCTCGCACCGCGCCGGGCGTGCACGGCGGTTGCCGTTTCCGGGCGCCTCCCGCTGCCATGGGCCGCCTGCCCGCAAGCATGATGAACGCACTGGAACAAGAGCTCGCCACGCTGATCATCGGCGAACTGAATCTCGAAGACGTCCCGCTCGAAACGGTGACGGCCGGGACCCCGCTGTACGGCGAGGGCTTCGGGCTCGACTCCATCGACATCCTGGAAATCGCGCTGCTGATCTCGAAGAAGTACGGCTTCGAGCTGCGCTCGGACAATCCGGACAACCAGAAGATCTTCGCGACGCTCGGCGCGCTTGCCGCGTACGTCGCCGCGCATCGCACGAAGTGACGGCGGCGCGCGGGCGCGACGCGGCACGCAGAGGATGACGGCACGCGGCGGCGGTGGCTGGATGCACCGCCGCCGCGTCGATCGAGGAGGAACGCGATGAACGGAGCAATTCGATGCGGGCGCTCGTAACGGGCGGTAGCGGCGCACTCGGGCAGGCGATCTGCACGACGCTCGCGCAGGCCGGCCACGAAGTCTGGGTACACGCGAACCGGAATCTCGCGCAGGCGCAAGCCGTCGCGCAGCAGATCGTCGCGGCCGGCGGCACCGCGCATGCGATCGCATTCGACGTGACCGACGCGGATGCGACGCTCGCCGCGCTCGCACCGTTCGTCGACGACGCGCCGGTGCAGATCCTCGTCAACAACGCGGGCATTCACGACGACGCGCCGATGGCCGGCATGTCGCGCCGGCAATGGCACAGCGTGATCGACGTGACGCTCAACGGTTTTTTCAACGTGACGCAGCCGCTCTTGCTACCGATGATCCGTACGCGGCGCGGCCGGATCGTCAACATCGCGTCGGTGGCAGGCGTGACCGGCAACCGCGGACAGGTCAACTACGCGGCCGCGAAGGCGGGGCTGATCGGCGCGACGAAGTCGCTGTCGCTGGAGCTCGCGTCGCGCGGCATTACCGTGAACGCGGTCGCGCCCGGCATCATCGAGTCGCCGATGGCGGAACATGCGTTTTCCGCCGAACGGATCAAGCAGCTCGTGCCCGCGCAGCGCGCTGGCCGGCCCGACGAAGTCGCGGCGATGGTCGCGTATCTGGTATCCGATGCGGCCGCCTATGTGACGGGGCAAGTGCTGTCCGTCAACGGCGGCCTCGCATGACGACGCGCGCGGCGTCGGCTTGACGCGAAGCAACGGCGCGCAACGCGGCGCGTGGCCACGATGTCGCGAGCCCGCGCCGCATAGTGAGGAAATCGAAGTGTCAGTGCATCCAGTCGACGCCGAACGGCGAGCGTGTTCCCCGTCGTCCGCCACGCGCGCGGTCGCACGCGGACCCATGGCGGCCGCGTCCACCGCGAACGGCGGCAACCGTGCGCTGCGGCTCGTCCAGATCGATCAGGCACGGCTGGCTGCGCTGCTGCACGACGCGCAGCAGCGGGGCGACGCATTCGACCGCGTGTTTCCCGGTGCGCTGGGCGCGGTCTGCATCGGCGCGGCCGGGGCGCCGGCCGATGCGATGGCCCGCATGCTCGCCGCCGTCGCGCCCGACCTGCCGCTCGCACCGGTGCAGATGGCGCTGCTCGATGCCGGCAGCCACGCACGCGCCGGTGCGGTCTGCGAAATCTGGCAGTGCGACGCGCCGGACCTGTGCAGCGAGCGACGCGGCGCGCTGCAGTACCGCTACAGCGCAACGGCGGGGCTCGTGTTCGGCAGCATCGTCGTGCAGGAAGCGCAGGAAGTGCAGGAAGCGCAGGAAGCGCAGGAATTGGCCGATGCGGATCGCGACGGCGGCACGCCGCTCGAGCGCGCGACCTGCGAGGCGTACCGCGCGCTGTTCGACGTGCTCGATACGCTCGGCATCCCGCATCCGCTGCGGATCTGGAACACCGTGCCGGCGATCAACGCGCAGCAGTTCGGGATCGAACGCTATCGTCAGTTCAATATCGGCAGGCAGCGCGCGTTCGACGCGTGCCGCCGCGCGCTGACGGGCGGCGTGCCGGCCGCCTGCGCGCTCGGTTCGGTCGTGCCGGTCGCGGGCGACACGCCGCCGGCCGCGCCGCTCGCGATCCATTTCATCGCGAGCCGCGTGCCGGCCGATCCGGTCGAGAACCCGCGCCAGGTCAGCGCGTATCACTACCCGGCCGAGTACGGCCCGCGTGCGCCGACGTTCGCGCGCGCGGCCGCATGGCCCGGCGACGCTGCCGCGCCGCTGCTGTTCGTGTCGGGCACCGCCAGCATCGTCGGGCATCGCACCGTGCATCACGGCGACGTCGTCGCGCAAACGCGCGAGACGATCGCGAACCTGGCCGCCGTGCTCGAGCAGGCCGCGCGGCAGGGGCACGGCCCGTTCGCGCTCGCCGACCTGAGCTACCGCGTGTACGTGCGCGACGCCGGCGATGCCGCGGCGCTCGCCGCGATCGAACGCGAGTTGCGCGATGCGGCCGGCCCCGGCGTGCGGCCGCTGTTCGTCCACGCGGACGTGTGCCGCGACGATCTGCTGGTCGAGATCGAGGCGAGCGCCGGCCATCCGCTGGAGCACCTGTCGTGAAGCGCGCGGGCCTGTCGCTGCGCGAACCGTCGCCGCACGCGGGCGGCGTCGACGAAGCCTGTCGGCAGTCGCCTGCAGGTCATAAACTTTTGTCAGGATCCTCGTCTTCGCAATCGGCCGTTCCCATGTCCACGCTGCACGCCTCGTCCACCCATCTCGTACTGATTCCGAGCTACAACCCGGGCGTCAAGGTCGACACGACCGTGCGCAACGCCCGCGCGCAGTGGAATCCGGTGTGGGTCGTCGTCGACGGCAGCACCGACGGCAGCGCCGAGCGCCTGCAGGCGATGGCCGAGCGCGACCCCGGGCTGCGCGTGATCGTGCTGCCGGCGAACCGCGGCAAGGGCGCCGCGGTGCTGGCCGGGCTCGATGCCGCGGCCGCGAGCGGCTTCACGCACGTGCTGACGATGGATTCCGACGGCCAGCATCCGGCCGACCTGATTCCCGAATTCATGGCCGCGTCGCAGGCGGCGCCGGATGCGATGGTGCTGGGCCTGCCGAAGTTCGACGCGAGCGCGCCGCAGCTGCGCGTGCAGGGCCGGCGGCTGTCGAACGGATGGGCCGACCTCGAGACGCTGTGGGCCGGGATCGGCGATTCGCTGTACGGCTTTCGCGTGTACCCGGTCGCGCCGCTCGCCGCGATCATGCATCGCCAGCCGTGGATGCGCGGCTTCGACTTCGATCCGGAAGCCGCCGTGCGGCTGTGCTGGGCCGGGGTGCGGCCGATCCGCATCGAAGCGCCGGTGCGCTACTTCGGCGCGCACGAGGGCGGCGTGTCGCATTTCCACTACGGCCGCGACAACGCGCTGCTCGCGTGGATGCACCTGCGGCTGTTCGCCGGTTTCGTGGTGCGGCTGCCGATGCTGGTCGCGCGGCGGCTGATGCGCCGGTCGCGTTCCGCGTTCAGCCGGTTGTCCGGCCGCGGCGATTGATGGCCCGATTGTCATCAATCGGCTGAGCAATCGCGCCGTTCGTTCCGGATCGGTCAGTAATCAAGTTGTCATTCGATGTAAACATCTGGTAATTTTCTGCCGGATTATGCAAAATCGCCGCTCCCAAATACAACTACCGAGGGATCCGGGATGCATATCAAGAAAGCGGCGGCCGCGTGTGGCATGGTTTTCCTGTTGAGCGCATGCGGTGGCGTGCAGAGTCTCGACGCGAATAGCCTGACGTCGGCGGGGACCAACCTGGTCAAGGCGGCGACGCTGTCGGACAGCGACATCGCGGCACTGTCGAACGACTCGTGCAAGTCGAGCGACGCCGAATCGAAGATCGCCGCGCCGAACAGCGCGTACGCGAAGCGCCTGACGAAGGTGATGAAGGGCTTCGGCGACATGACGCTGAACGGCCAGAAGATCAACTACAAGGTCTACATGACCAAGGACGTCAACGCGTGGGCGATGGGCAACGGCTGCGTGCGCGTGTACAGCGGCCTGATGGACATGATGAACGACGACGAGCTGCGCGGCGTGATCGGCCATGAAATGGGCCACGTCGCGCTGGGTCACTCGAAGAAGGCGATGCAGACCGCCTACGCGGTCAGCGCGGCACGCACCGCGGCCGGCGCGGCGTCGCCGGGCGTCGCGGCCCTGACGAGCTCGCAGCTCGGCGACATCACCGAGAAGTTCATCAACGCGCAGTTCTCGCAGACGCAGGAAAGCGCGGCCGACGACTACTCGTTCGACCTGATGAAGCAGAAGAACATGAACCAGAAGGGCCTCGTCACCGCGTTCCAGAAGCTCGCGCAGCTCGATGGCGGCAAGAGCTCGATGATGAGCTCGCACCCGTCGTCGTCGAGCCGGGCGCAGCACATCCAGGATCGCATCGCGAAGGGCAGCTGAGCGCCGCCTGATAGCGCCGGCCCCGTCCGGCGCCCGGGATGAACGAAACCCCACGCTCTTGCGGGCGTGGGGTTTTTGTTTTGCGGGGAAACGGAAAACGGCCGGAAAGCGGCCGCGCCGCGTGCTTACGGCACCATCCCCGGCAGCACGTACGCCTGCACGAGCGTGATCAGGCCGACGATCACCGCGAACAGCAGGCTGTGGCGCACCGTGAAGCGGAACAGCTCCGATTCCTTGCCGACCAGCCCGGTTGCCGCGCATGCCACCGCGATCGACTGCGGCGAGATCATCTTCGCGGTCACGCCGCCCGTCGTGTTCGCGGCGACCGCCAGCGTCTCGGGCACGCCGAGCTGGTGCGCGGTCGCTTGCTGCAGCGAGCAGAACAGCGCGTTCGACGACGTATCCGAGCCGGTCAGGAACACGCCGAGCCAGCCGAGGAACGGCGAGAAGAACGGAAACGCGGCGCCGGTCGCGGCCAGCATCAGCGCGAGCGTCGACGACATCCCCGAGTAGTTCGCGACGAACGCGAACGCGAGCACGAGGCCGATCGACAGGATCGGGCGCGTGAGCTCCTTCAGCGTTTCGCCGAACGTGACGAGCGCGTCGCGCGGTTTCATCCGCAGCAGCGCCATCGAGATCAGCGCGGTCACGAGGATCGCGCTGCCCACCGCCGACACGAGGTCGAGCTTCAGCACCGCGTCGAGCGCCTTTGGCGTCGCGGCGATCGGCGCGGTCTTCACGACGAGCTGGTCGAGGCCGGCTACGTGAAATTTCAGGACGGTCGACGCGAGCGCCCCGTGCGCGGCGAACAGCGCCTTGAACGGCGCGATGCTCCACACGGTGACGACGGCCGTCAGGATCAGGAACGGCGACCACGCGCGCACGGTCTGCGCGAGCGAGTACGGCGACGCCTGGCGGCGCGCGCCCGAACCGCTGCCGCCCGCCCCGAACCCGGTGAGCGCCGCGGCGCCGCCGGACGCGACGAGGCCGCCGGCCGTCTGCTTCGCGCTGCTCGGTTGCCAGACCTTCAGGAACGCGGCGAGCGAGACGAGGCTGACGAGCGACGACGTGATGTCCGGCAGCTCGGGCCCGATATGGTTCGACGTGAAGTACTGCGTGATCGCGAAGCTGCCGCCGGCGACGAGCGCGGCCGGCCAGGTCTGCCGCACGCCGCGCAGCCCGTCCATCATGAACACGAGCCAGAACGGCACCGCGAGCGACAGCAGCGGCAGCTGGCGGCCGGCCATCGCGCCGATGTGGAACGCATCGATGCCGGTCACCTGTCCGGCGACGATGATCGGGATGCCCATCGCGCCGAACGCGACCGGCGCGGTGTTTGCAATCAGACACAATCCTGCCGCGTGCAGCGGCTTGAAGCCGAGGCCGACGAGCAGCGCGGCCGTGATCGCGACGGGCGCGCCGAAGCCGGCGGCGCCTTCGAGGAACGCGCCGAACGAGAAGCCGATCAGCAGCATCTGCAGCCGCTGGTCGTCGGTGATCGACAGCACCGACGCGCGGATGATGTCGAACTGGCCGGTCTTCACGACGATCTTGTACAGGAACACCGCCGCGACGATGATCCACGCGATCGGCCACAGGCCGTACGCGAAGCCGAAGCCGGCGGCCGCGAGCGCCTGCGGCACGGGCATGCCGTACGCGAGGATCGCGACGCCGAGCGCCAGCAGCAGCGTGATCGCGGCGGCGACGTGCCCCTTCATCCGCAGTGCGGCGAGCGCGACGAAAAAGAAGATGATCGGGATCGCGGCGACGAACGCCGACAGCCCGAGGCTGCCGAGCGGGGTGTAGATCTGATGCCAAACCTGCATGGTTGTCTCCTCCATGGATGTCTATCGGTACGGGTTTGAAAGCGGAGTGGTCTATTCCGGCTGGCCGCGTGCGCGCAGCAGGTCGGACAGGCTGCGCGGCGCCGGCTCGAGCGGCGTGCGATGCTGGGTCCAGCCCATCTGCTTCGCGGGCGTCAGCGCGCGCAGCCGCGTCGCGGTCCAGCGGAATGCGCGATACGCGCGCGGATGCGCGAACGCGCCCGACCAGAAGCGCCACACGAGGTCTTCCGCGCGGTTGTAGTTCGCGCCCTGGCCGCGCAGCGGATGCGCGACGGCTTCGTCGGGCTTGCGGTTCGCCTCGGTGCGCAGCCGCACGAGCAGCTGCGGGATCGGAATCCGGACTGGGCACACCTCGCCGCACGCGCCGCACAGCGTCGATGCGGTCGGCAGGTCGGCCGTCGCGTCGAGGCCGAGCAGGTGCGGCGAGATGATCTTGCCGATCGGGCCCGGGTAGGTCGTCCCGTATGCGTGGCCGCCGATCCGCGTATAGACGGGGCAGTGGTTCATGCACGCGCCGCAGCGGATGCATTGCAGCGTCGCGCGCAGCTGCTCGTCGGCGTAGGCCTGCGTGCGGCCGTTGTCGAGCAGCACGAGATGCAGCTCGCGCGGGCCGTCGCGTTCGCCGTCGCGGCGCGGGCCCGAGATCAGGTTGAAGTAGGTCGTGATCGCCTGGCCGGTGGCCGAGCGCGTGAGCAGGCTCGACAGCGGCACGATGTGCTCGAGTTTCTCGACGACCTTCTCGATCCCCATGATCGCGACGTGCGTGTCGGGTACGGTGGTCGACAGCCGGCCGTTGCCCTCGTTCTCGACGAGCCACAGCGTGCCCGTGTCGGCCGCCGCGAAGTTCACGCCGGACAGGCCGATGTCGGCTTCCGCGAACGCGCGGCGCAGCGCACGCCGGCCGGTCTGGATCAGCTCGTCGACGTCTTCCGTGTAGCGCGTGCCGGGGATGTGTTCCTCGAACAGCTCGGCGATGTCGCTGCGCGTCTTGTGGATCGCCGGCATCACGATGTGCGACGGCTTCTCGCCCGCGAGCTGCACGATGAACTCGCCCATGTCGGACTCGATGCAGTCGACGCCGTGATTCGCGAGGTAATGGTTCAGCTCGATTTCCTCGCTCGCCATCGACTTGCCCTTGATCACGCGGCGCGCCTTGTTGGCCTGCGCGATGCCGAGCACGATCGCGTTCGCGTCGGCGGCCGTCTCGGCCCAGTGCACGTGCACGCCGGCTGCGGTGAGCTTCGCCTCCAGCCGCTCGAGCAGCGCCGGCAGTTGCGCGAGCGCGTGCTGCCGCACGGCTTCGCCGAGATCGCGCAGCTGCTGCAGCTCGGTGTCGTCGGGGAACTGGGTCGCGCGCTTGCCCTGCAGGAAATCCATCGCGCCGCGAAAGCTGCGGCGCAGCGCGGGATCGTCGAGCGCGGCGCGCGCGCGGGCCTTGAAGTCGCCGGGGGCGACGAATTGCAGCGGTTGGTCGCTCATCGCGGCAGGTCCTGGCAGGCGGTTGCGGTCGGTTCGGTGACGATCACGACCCAGAGGTTGCGCGGGCCGTGTGCGCCATACGCGAGGGTCTGCTGGATGTCGGAGGTCTTCGACGGGCCCGACACCAGCACGACGTTGGTCGGCATGCCGGCGTGCCAGCGCTCCGCGTGCACGGCCGCGTGAAGGTCCGCGTGCAGCGTGTTCGCATGCACGAGCGCGACGTGCAGCGGCGGCACCAGCGACACCGTGCGCGGCGTGCCGGCATCGGGCGCGAGCACGACCGTGCCGGTCGCCGCGATGCCCGAGCGCGCGACCGTGAAGCCCGCGTCGATCGTGTCGAACAGCTCGGCTTTCCATGCGTCGATCGGCCGGTCGAACGGCACCGGCGCGACCGCGTCGGGCAGCACCTGCGCGAGGGCCGTGGCTTCAGGGCGGGCCGGGTCGAGCAGCAGGCGGCGCACGCCGGCGTCGGCGAGCCGTGCGGCCAGCTGCGCGGGCCACGCGTCGGCGGTGGCGCACCAGACCTCGGCATGCGACGCGGCGAGCGCGGCCTGCATCGTCTGCGCGAGGGCATCCGGATCGGGCGCGACCGCCGCGCGCCGCGCCGCGTAATGCGTGTCGATGCGCGCATCGAGCGCGGGCGCGGCGTTCGCGGCGACGCCGGGCGCGGCAGCGCGCAGGCGCGCGAGGATGGCGTCGCGCGCGCTCATTGCGCGTCTCCGCGCAGCGACGCGGCACCGGCCGTGCGGCGCCACAGGAAGCTCGCGAGATGCTCGACGGGCAGCGCCGCGCCGGCCTTGGTCGCAGCGTGGCCGATGTTCAGCAGGCAGCCGCAGTCCGCCGACACGAGCCGGTCGCAGCCCGTCGCGCAGGCCGATGCGACCTTGTCGCGCACCATCGCGCCGGAGATGTCGGGATGCTTCAGCGAGAACGTGCCGCCGAAGCCGCAGCATTCCGATTCGCGTTCATGTTCGATGCGCGTGACGCCCGGCAGCGCGTCGACGAGCGCGACGCCATGCACGCGCGTGCCCATCTCGCGGCGGGCCGCGCACGACGTGTGCAGCACGACGCGCTCGTCCGGGCCGGCGTTGGCGGTGACGGCGTCGAGCCGCACGTCGAGCACATGGACGAGGAATTCGGCGAGTTCGTAGGTGCGCTCCGCGATTGCGCGAGCCTTCGGGCCGTGCACGGGATCGTCGGCGAACAGGGCGGGCCAATGGTGCCGGATCATGCCCGCGCACGAGCCGGACGGCACGATCACGGGCCACGGCTCGGCGAACAGGTCGAGCTGCGCGGCCGCGACGCGGCGCGCTTCGTCGGGATTGCCGCTGCTGTAGGCCGGCTGCCCGCAGCAGCTCTGGCCGCGCGGATAGTGGACGGTCAGGCCTTCGCGTTCCAGCAGGCGGACCGCGTCGAGCCCGGCTTCGGGGACGAACAGGTCGACCAGGCAGGTCGCGAACAGATAGACGTGCGCGGGGGCGGCGGCGGGGTAGTGCCTTTCGTTCATGTCTCGCTCCAGGGGTGCCGGCCCGGTATGCGAATGCGGGACGACGATTTCGCTGCATAATTCCCGCGACGGCGCCGCAGCTCAAATTGGTTGGGCCAATCGGCGCGACGGGTATTCCGGATGGGGAGACGGCGATGGCGGCGATGACGGCACGGGGCCGGACCGAAGTGGTGATGCGCAAGATCGAGACGGCGCTGCTCGACGGCACGTGGCCGGCCGGCGCGCGGCTGCCGGCCGAGCGCGTGCTCGCGCAGCAGTACGGCGTCGCGCGCAATACGGTGCGCGAGGCGACCCAGCGGCTCGTCGCGCGCGGGCTGCTGCAGAGCCGGCGCGGCGCGGGCGTCTACGTGACGGACCAGTTGCGCGCGGGCATCGCGTCGCCGTGGGGCCAGCTGGTCGCCGACCATCCGGCGCTGCGCGACGACATACTCGAGTTCCGCCGCGTGCTCGAAGGCGCGACCGCGTATTTCGCCGCGCTGCGCGCCGACGCGCACGACCGGCGCCGGATCCGCGCGCTGCTGCGCGAGCTCGAGACCGCGCACGCGAACGACGATGCGGCCCTCGAGGCGTCGTCCGACGCGAAGCTGCACGAGGCGATCGCGCTCGCGTCGCACAACACGATGTTCCTGCACCTGCATACGAGCGTGATCGGGATGCTGCGCGAGCACATCTCGATCAACGTCGCGGGGATGACGACGCACGACGAGCAGGCATCGGAGTTGCTGCTGCAGCAGCACCGGGTGGTCTGCGATGCGATCTGCGCGCACCGGCCCGAGGAGGCGCGCACGGCGATGCAGACCCATATCGACTACGTGCGCAGCCACTTCGAGCGAAGCGGCGACGCGCCGTGAGATTGGTTGGACCATGGGCGCGGCGGGTCCGCCTGGCGGCCGAACCCGAGGACGCCCGCCGGCCGCGGTTCAGGGCCGTGGCCGCGCGCGGCGTGCGTGGCGGCTCGGTGCCGCATGCGCCGGGCGCGCGATTGACCGGTTCATCGGGCGCCCCCTAGAATCGATTGAACCCGCCCGTCAGCCGCGCGCCGCGGCGATTGCGGACCCGTTGATCCGCCTGTCGAGGGAGTTTCCGTGCTCACGTCTTTGATCCGGTGCGTGCCGGCCGCGCTGTCGTGGCGCGCCGTCGGCCGCCCGGCCTGCGCGCTCGCGGTGTGTGCGCTGCTGTCGCTGGCCACCGCCTGCGCGACGCACCCGCCCGCCACCACGCTCGATCGTCCCGTCTCGCACGCGTTGCCGACCGATACCGCGACGCCGCTGCGCGCCGCGCTGGCCGCGCCGGAAGCCGCGCATCCGGGGCAGTCGGGCTTCCGGCTGCTGCCCGACGGCGCGACCGCGCTGCAGATGCGCATCGCGCTCGCGCGCGCGGCGACGAAGACGCTCGACATGCAGTACTACATCGCGACCCAGGACACGACCGGCAAGCTGCTGCTGGGCGCGGCGCTGTATGCGGCCGATCGCGGCGTGCGCGTGCGGATGCTGGTAGACGACCTGAACTTCCGCGACATCGATCGCGTCATGGCCGCGCTGAACACGCATCCGAACATCGAGATTCGCGTGTTCAACCCGTTCGGCGCGTCGCAATACGGGATGGTCGAGCGCACGGCCAACTTCTTCACGCGGATCGACAGCTTCACGCGGCGGATGCACAACAAGGCGATGATCGCGGACAACCAGCTCGCGATCGTCGGCGGCCGCAATCTCGGCGACGAATACTTCAGCGCGAGCCCGACGTTGCAGTTTCGCGATCTCGACGTGCTCGCCGCCGGCCCCGTGACGAACGACGTCTCGAAGAGCTTCGACGGCTACTGGGTGAGCGCGAGCAGCTATCCGTTGCGCGTGCTGAATCATCAGGCGTTCGATCCGAAGGATCTCGACGCGATGCGCGACGAGCTGCGCGACCACTGGCGCAAGAATGCCGACCCGTACAACGCGAAGCCGCTGAACGCGACACCGCTCGCGCAGCAGATCGCGCGCGACGAGCTCGCGCTCGTGTGGGCGCCGGCCGAATTCAAGGTCGATGCGCCGACCAAGGTTGCGCAGCCGACCGACGCATACGTGAGCCCGCCGATGCAGCGCCTCGTCGAACTGATGCGCGGCGCGCAGAAGGAATTCCTCGCGTTTTCGCCGTACTTCGTGCCGCACGATGCCGGCGTGAAGATCCTCGGCGACACGGTCGGGCGCGGCGTGCGCGTCGCGATCGTGACGAATTCGCTCGCGGCGACCGACGCGGTCGCGGTGCAGGCCGGCTACGCGCCGTACCGCGTGCCGTTGCTGCAGCGCGGCGTCGAGCTGTACGAGTTCAAGGCACAGCCGGGCCAGCAGTCCGCACGGCTGTTCGGCTCGCGTTCGCGTGCGAGCCTGCATGCGAAGGCGTACGTGATCGACCGGCACATCCTGGTGATCGGCTCGCTGAATCTCGACCCGCGCTCGGCGCACCTCAACACCGAGCTCGCGCTCGTGATCCACAGCCCGGTGCTCGCGCAGCAGGTCGCGGAGATCTTCGCGCGGGTTACGCAGCCTGACGAAAGCTATCGCGTCACGCTCGTGAAGCAAATGGACGGCGGGCCGCCCGCACTCGAATGGACGGGCGTCGACGACGGCCAGTCGACCACCTATCACGTCGATCCGCATGCCGGGCTGATGCGCAACGTGATGACCGGCCTTTTCATGCTGCTGCCGGTCGACGACCAGTTGTAAGGGCCGGAACGGCTCGGGCCAAACCCGCGATACCGGTGCGCGGGGAAAGGTGATATGGTTGTGCGCGCAACGATATGCGTATCGTGAAGGGTGCCGCCGGACGGCTCGCGCAATGCGGGCGGAAGCGGTACCGAACGACGCGCCGCACGCGCCATGTGCGCCAAGCACGCCGCGTGCGCCGCCAGGAGACAGGAGACGAGGGACGATGCGCGCAGCCGCCCGCGCGGCCGCGCAAGCCCGCAACCGGAGTGCCCCATGCAACGTGTACCCAACCAGCCGTTCACGCGTCCCACCCGTTTCTCCGAAGCCGAATGGCAGGCGCGCGTGCAGCTCGCGGCCGCCTACCGGATCTTCGACCATCTCGGCTGGACCGAACTGATCTACAACCATATCTCGTTGCGCGTGCCGGGCGAGGACGGTCATTTCCTGATCAACCCGTTCGGGCTCCATTACCGCGAGGTGTGCGCGTCGAACCTCGTGAAGATCGATATCGACGGCAACGTGATCGGCCATTCCGACTGGGCGATCAATCCGGCGGGCTTCACCTTCCACAGCGCGATCCATGCGGCGCTGCCCGACGCGCACTGCGTGATGCACGTGCACACGACGCCCACGATGGCCGTATGCTGCTCGCGCGACGGGCTGTCGTTCTCGAACTTCTATTCGGCACAGCTGTACGGGAAGATCGCGTATCACGATTTCGAGGGCATCACCGTGCATCTCGAGGAAGGGCGGCGCATCGTCGAGAGTGCCGGCGGGCGGCCCGTGCTGCTGCTGCGCAACCACGGGCCCGTGACGATCGGCGCGACGCTCGCGCAGACCTTCTCGTTGATGTGGCTGCTCAATCGCGCGTGCGAGGTGCAGGTCGCGACCCATGCGATCGGCGACGCACTGCCGATCGCGCCGCCGGTGCTCGAGGGCTGCGTGCGCGATTCGCTGAATTTCGATCCGAAGCACGGCGCGGGGCAGGACGCGTTCGACGCGTTGCAGCGCATCGTCGATCGCATCGATCCCGGCTATCGCGCGTGACGCGCGGTGCCGGCGCGATGCCGGGCACGACCGCCGCGGCGAAATCGATTCGCGACGCTTGATGGTGCGCGAAGCGGAATGTGCTGGACGATGCCCGCATGCCGTGCGGCACGGGCAAAAAAAACGCGGCCGGATGGCCGCGTGAATACTCGCAGACTCCTTCGGACGAAGGAAACAAGCAACTGTGAGACGAAGTGTAGCGAAAGGCCGCGCGCGGATTCAGGGCGCCCGCTGCAAAGGTCTCTTCCAGGTTCCGTCAGGCTGGCGCGCGACGCACGGGGTGCCGGATCGGCGGCGATCGACTACCATCATGGAGCGTCCCCGGCCGGGGGGCGTACCACGTCGTACAAGGAGAATTCATGCCGAAGCTGCGTTTGCTCCAGGTGGCGTTGCTCGCGGGCGTGCTGGCCGCCGGCAGCGCCGCTGCCGAAACGGTGCGCCTGTCCGCCAACCTGCAGCCGTCGAGCGAAGTGCCGCCCACCGCGACCAAGGGCGCCGGCGCCGTCGATGCGACCTACGACACGGCCAGCCACCTGCTGCAGTGGACGGTGACTTACGAACACCTCACGGGGCCGGCGACCGCCGCGCACTTCCACGGGCCCGCGCCGGTCGGCCAGAACGCCGGCGTGCAGGTGCCGATCCCGAAGGACGAGCTCGCGAGCCCGATCAAGGGATCGAAGGCGCTCACCGACGCACAGGTGACCGACCTGATGGGCGGCAAGTGGTACTTCAACGTGCACACGAAGGAGCATCCGGCCGGCGAGATCCGCGGACAGGTGATGCCGGCGAACTGATGCCGGCGAACTGATGCCGGCGAACCGAGGCCGGCGAACCGAGGCCGGCAAACCGGCGCCGGCGTTTGATGTAGAGGCTCCCGTCGAGCGGCGCGGCAACGATCGCACGTACCATCGTGACACTGCGATGACGGAGTAGGTTCGATGAGTTGGCAAAGCAAGTTCGCGTGCTGGCTGCTGCGCTGGCAGTTTCGTCCCGAGACCGCGCGCCCGGTGCTCGATCCCGCCCGTGCGCGGCGCTTCACCGACCTGAGAACGGTCGTGCCGCGTCGCGTGCCGTCGGGCTACCGGCTGCGCGAATGCTACCGTCCCGGCGACGCGCCGCTGCGCGGCGAATGGCTCGAACGCACCGATGCGGTCGGCGCGCGCGGGCCCGGCCGCACGCTGCTGTACTTCCACGGCGGCGGCTACTACTTCTGTTCGACGAAAACCCATCGGCCGCTCGTGTTTGGCCTCACCAAGCGCGCGGGCGTGCGCTCGTTCTCGCTCGATTACCGGCTCGCACCCGAGAACCGCTTCCCGGCCGCGCTCGACGATGCGCTGGCCGCGTACCGGCAATTGCTCGCGCTCGGCACGCCGCCCGAGTCGATCGTGTTCGGCGGCGATTCGGCGGGCGGCGGCCTCGCGCTCGCGACGCTCGTCGCGCTGCGCGATCGCGGCGAGCCGTTGCCGGCCGGCGCGATCCTGTTCTCGCCGTGGACCGACCTGGCCGGCACCGGCGCCACGATGCGCAGCAACGACGGCCTCGACCCGATGTTCGCGGCCGCGGCGCTGCCGAAGGCGGCGAAGCTGTATCTGGGCGACGCATCGGCGACGCATCCGTACGCATCGCCGCTCTATGCGGACTTGACCGGGCTGCCGCCGCTCTTCATCCAGGCCGGCAGCACCGAGGTGCTGCTCGACGACGCGCGCCGCGTCGCCGACAGCGCGAAAGCGGCCGGCGTGCCGGTGGAGATCGAGGTGTGGCCCGACATGCCGCACGTGTGGCAGCTGTACACGCCGATGGTGCCGGAGTCGCGCGACGCGCTCGACCGCGCGGCCGCATTCCTGCGCCGCGTCGCGGTCGAGCGGGCGGTTCAGCGCGCGGGCGAGCCGTCGATCGCCTGATACGCGGCCTGCACCGCCACCGCGCCGTACTTGCGCTCGAGCCGGCGCACGGTGAAGTGGCCGTGCGCCATCTGCTGGAAGTGGTCGATGAACAGCGTGTTGACGGTCGCGCCGAGCACCGCGCCGATCGCCGGGATCGACTTCGCGGCCATCTGCTCGGTGACCTGCACCGAGAAGCGTGATGCCACCGTCTGCACGAGCTTGAACACCGCCGCCGAGCTGTGCGCGGCGATTCCTTTCGTCGTGATGTCCGACGACGCCTTCGAAATCGCCTGCGCGAGCGCGCCGCGCAGCACGAAATAGCCGAGATCGGCGTCCTCTTCCCGCTTGTCCGGGTTGCCGCCCATGCCGAGCACGGCCAGGCACTGCAGCTGCGTATCCACCGAGCCCAGGTCCTCGCCCTCGCTGCGCGCGATGTCGCATACCGAGCGGAAGATCAGCGTGGTCGTGACCGGCAGCTCGACCGGCAGCGCGAGGAAGCCGAACGCGCCGCCCGCCGCGCCGGTCGTCGCGACCGCGAGCTTGTGCAGCAGGTTGCTCGGCTTGTCCGGCTCGGCATCGGGTGTCTGCGGCTTGCCGAGCGTGCGCAGCGCGATGTTCAGGCACTTGCGCAGCGCGAGCTGCGTCGCGTCGTTGATCTTGCCGGTCGCGAAGTCCGGCAGCCGCGCGATCATCTTCTCGACCGGCGCGCCCAGCACGCCCGTCAGCTTCATCGTCAGCGACGGGCTTTCCAGCACCTGTTTCGCGCGTCGCAACGCGTCCTGGTCTTCCGGCGACAGCGTCGCGGCAGGCGTGATTGAAATCGGTTCCATCTTTCTCCTTGGCGATGGGGAACAGGCCCCGAACCCTCGCCAGCCTAGATTACTCCGGCGTGCTAGAATTTTGAGATTGTTTGACTCGTCAAAAGTTGCATCAACAAAAAATGGCCGTCCATACTGCCGCCCACCATTCGAGCGGGCAAGTCCTGCCGTTCCGCGAATCGCTGCTGGCGATGATCGGGATCTCGTTCGTCACCATGCTCGTCGCGCTCGACCAGACGGTCGTCGGCACCGCGTTGCCGACCATCGTCGCCGAGTTGAGGGGCTTCGACCTGTACGCGTGGGTCGCGACCTCGTACCTGCTCAGTTCCGTGATCACCGTGCCGATCTTCGGCCGCCTCGGCGACTACTACGGCCGCAAGCCGTTCGTGATCGCGTCGATCGTCGTGTTCACCGGCGCGTCGGTGCTGTGCGGGATGGCCAACGACATGCTGTTCCTGGTGCTCGCGCGCGGCCTGCAGGGGATCGGCGGCGGGATGCTGGTCGGTACCGCGTTCGCGTGCATTCCCGACCTGTTCCCCGATTCCGTCGTGCGGTTGCGCTGGCAGGTGCTGATGAGCTCCGCGTTCGGCATCGCGAACGCGGTCGGGCCGTCGCTCGGCGGGATCCTGACCCAGTCGTTCGGCTGGCGCTCGGTGTTCTACGTCAACCTGCCGGTCGGCCTGCTGTCGCTGTTCTTCGTGTGGCGCTACCTGCCGCACCTGAGGCACGTCGAGCACGACCGCAAGATGCGGCTCGACTGGCCCGGCGCGCTCCTGATCGCGCTGTCGCTCGGCGCGCTGCAGCTGTTCGTCGAATGGCTGCCGAAGTACGGCGTCATGAGCTGGGCGTCGCTGCTGCTGGTTGTCGCGGTCGGTGCCGGCATCGGCTTGTGGCATTGGGAAAAGCGCTGCGCGCAGCCGATCTTGCCGTTCGACATGTTCGGCAACCGCGCGCTGTCGGCGCTGTTCGTGCTCGCGATCCTCGCCGGTTTCTCGATGTTCTCGCTGCTGTTCTACGCGCCGCTGCTGTTCCAGGGCGGCTTCGGGATGTCGCCGAAGGCGGCGGGGCTCGTGATCACGCCGCTCGTCGTGTTCATCACGATCGGCAGCATCATGAATGGCCGCGTCGTCACGCGCATCCGCAATCCGAACGCGATGCTGCACGTCGGTTTCGTGCTGTTCGCGATCGCATGCGCGGGCATCGTCGTGTCGACGCACACGACGCCGACCTGGATGCTGATGGCGCTGATGGTCGCGGGCGGCATCGGCCTCGGCTTCGTGCTGCCGAACCTCACCGTGTTCGCGCAGCAGACGGCCGGCCGCGAGCACCTCGGCATCGCGACCGCGCTGCTGCAGTCGCTGCGGATGGTCGGCGGGATGATCGGCACCGCGCTCACGGGCACGCTGGTCAACCAGATGTATTCGAGCGGCGTGCGCGACGCGCTGTCGGGCGAGCACGCGCTGCAGTGGCACGCGCAGCTCGCCGATCCGCAGATCCTGATCGACCGCGCCGCGCAAGGCGGTCTGGTCGCGGAGCTGACCCGCGCCGGGCATAATGGCGCGCTGCTGCTGGAAACGGCCCGCGAATCGCTGGTCGGCGCGATTCACCTGGGTGTCGCGATGGCGGCCGTCGTCGCCGTGGTGTCGGTGTGGCAGTCCCGCCGCGTGCCGCCGATCGCGCTGCGGCACAAGATCGAGCCGCATGTCGCGGCCGATTGAACGATTCACCGATTGAACGAGTAGGCATCAGCGCATGGAAGAACAGGACCGCGTCGCGATCTTGCAGCAATTCGGACGCACGTATCGCGCGTTCATGACCGCGTTCGAAACGCACGTCGGGCAGCCGATGCCGCGCTGGCGCATCATGGTCGCGCTGCACACGATGGGCGGGCATTCGTCGCAGAAGAAGCTCGTCGAGGTGCTGCGCATCGATCCGGGCGCGCTCACGCGCCAGTTGAAGTCGCTCGACGCGCTCGGCTGGATCGAGCGCGCGTCCGATGCGCGCGACAACCGCGTGACCAACGTCACGCTGACCGCCGAGGGCCGCGCCGCGTTCGACGCGTGCCTGCCGCGCCGCAAGGCATTCATCGACAAGACGATGGCACAACTGCCGGACGACGTGCTGACCGCCCTGTCGGGCGCGCTGGCGATGCTGGAGTCGCGGATTGCGGACGTCGGGTCGACGCCGGCGTCGCACTGAAGGGCAGGGCGGGGAGCGGCCCGAAGGGGCGCACGCCCCGGCCGCTCGTGACCGGCGCGGCACGCGGGTCGCACGAACCCGCCGCCGGCCGGCGTTTCACTTCAATTCATTCCACCTCGTTCACAGCTCGATGCGCGTGCCGAGCAGCGCGAGGAACTGCGCGAGCCATGCCGGATGCGCGGGCCACGCGGGCGCGGTGACGAACGGCGCGTCGGTCACGGCCGCGTCGACCGGGATGTCCGCATACTCGCCGCCCGCGAGCTTCACTTCGGGCGCGCAGGCCGGGTAGGCCGAGATGCGCTTGCCGCGGATCACGTCGGCGGCCGCGAGCAGCTGCGCCGCATGGCAGATCGCGGCGATCGGCTTGCCGGCTTCGGCGAACGCGCGCACCAGCGCGATCACCTTCGCGTCGAGACGCAGGTATTCCGGCGCGCGGCCGCCCGCGATCGCGAGCGCGTCGTAGCCCGCCGCATCCACGTCGTCGAACGTCGCGTTCAGCGTGAAGTTGTGGCCGGGCTTCTCGGTGTAGGTCTGGTCGCCCTCGAAATCGTGGATCGCGGTCTTGACCTTGTCGCCCGCGCGCTTGCCCGGGCAGACTGCATCGACGTGATGGCCGACGGCCTGCAGTGCCTGGAACGGCACCATCGTTTCGTAGTCTTCGGCGAAATCACCGGTCAGGAACAGGATCTTCTTCGCGGCCATGGCTTTCTCCATTGAACAGCGTTGAGGGGCCGTTCGCGCCGGGCGCGGCAGGCATGCGCTGCGGCGGCGAAGCAGCCCCGAGGACGAAAGCGCAGTGTACTCCGGCAGATTGAAGCGCGCGTGACGGCCGCCCCGCGCGGCGAAGGGGCGGCGAGGCGGCGCGATGGCGCGCCAGGCGTCAGAAGAACGTTTCGACGACTTCCGTCACGCGGAACTGCGGATCGAGCACGAGCAGCTGGCGCCACTTGTCGAACGTCAGGCACGGATGCGAGATGTCGAACGCGACCATGTCGCCGACCTTCACGTCCGCGCCCGGCGGGATCTGCAGGTACGCGTGCTGGTCCATCATCCCGGTGACGGCCCAGCCTTCGCTCGCAGCGACATCGCGCGGCGCGCTGTCGCGGCCCGGGCGGAAGTGGCGCGCAGGCTCGGGCAGGCCCGCGTCGAACGCCGCGTCGCGCTTGCCGAGCGCGATGATCGCGCGGTCGGCTTCCGGCACCGATTGCACGTACGCCCACAGCTGCAGCGCCGGCAGCAGCCCCTCGCCCATCCTGCGGGCGATCGGGTTGCGCGCGAACACGTCGGTCTGCGCCTTCTTGTAGATGCCGACGTCGTGCGTCAGGTAGCAGCCCGGACGCAGCACGACTTCCGCGAAACCGTCATCGGACGCCTTCGCGAATTCCTCCGCGACCACGTCGTACCACGCCGAGCCGGCACCCGACAGGATCGCCGGCGTGCGCGCGAAGCGGCCGGCTTCGGCCAGCTCGCGCGTGAACGCGACCGCGTCCTGCAGGAACGCGCGGATCTCGCCTTCCTCCTTCAGCACGCCTTCGTAGAGTTCGATGCCGGCCAGCTTCAGCGTGTCCGGATAGCGCGCGATCGCGTCGAGCACGGCGGTGCGCTGCGCGGCATCGCGCACGCCCGCGCGGCCGCCCGGCACGCCGAGTTCGATCAGCACGTTCAGCGTTTTCTTCGCTTCGCCGAAGAAGCGGCCGAGCTGGTCGACGCTGTCGGCCGAATCGACGAGGCAGAAGAATTCGAAGTCGGGATCGGACAGCAGCCCCGCGATGATCGTCATGTTCTGGCGGCCGACCAGCTGGTTCGCGAGCAGCACGCGGTGCACGCCGCCGTGATACGCGGCCTGCGTCTGGTGCGCGGTCGCGAGCGTGATGCCCCACGCGCCGGCGGCGAGCTGGCGGCGGAACAGTTGCGGCGCCATCGTCGTCTTGCCGTGCGGCGCGAACTGCGCGCCGTACTGCTGGACGAACGCCTGCATCCAGTTCAGATTGTGTTCGATGCGATCCTCATACAGCACCGCTGCCGGCAGGCTGACGTCTTCCGCGAGCAGGTTCCACTCGAGGCGGCCTGCGTCGTCGAGCGGCACGCTCGCGCTCGGCAGGTTGCCGAGACCCTTGCCCAACGGATTGATTGTCGGTTCCTGATAGTTTGTAACTTTCATGTCATCCCGCTCCATCATCACTATGCATTGCACTGAAGTTGACATGCAGATGGTACAGAAAGTAGCATCGGCGCGGTGATGTTATTTAGTAACATAAAGCGCCACACCCTTTTCAGCAGATGAATTCGCCCGCCACCCCGTCCATTCCGTTCATCGCCGAGCAACCGGTTGCCCAGCCGGTCCTCGACATCGTCGCGCGGATCGCCGAATGCGCGCCCGAGCTGCGCGAGGCCGAACGCAAGGTCGCGGCCTTCATCCTCGCCGATCTCGCGCGCGCCGCGCATGCGAGCATCGGCGCGCTCGCGCGCGACGCGGAGGTCAGCGTCGCGACAGTCACGCGTTTCGCGAAGGCCGTCGGCTGCCGCGACGTGCGCGAACTGAAGGTGCTCGTCGCGCAGGCGGCGGCGGTCGGCCAGCGCTTTCTCGTGCCGTCCGGCGAGCACGCGGAGGAAGACCCGAGCCCGGCGTCGGTCGTCTACGACGAGATCCGCGTGGCGCTCGCGCACAACCACCAGTTGCTGCGCAACACGTCGTTCGACGCGGCGGCCGACCTGCTCGCGGGCGCGAAGATGGTCTACGTGTACGGGCAGGGCGGCGGCTCGACCGCGCTCGCCGACGAACTGCGCTTCCGGCTCGTGCGCTTCGGCCGGCCGGTCGCGAGCTATCAGGACAGCCTGCTGCAGCGGATGGTGTCGGCGACGCTGTCGCGCGACGCCGTGGTCGTCGCGCTGTCGGTGAGCGGGCGCGTGCCCGAGCTGCTCGAGAGCTGCCGTCTCGCGAAGCGCTACGGCGCGAAGCTGATCGCGATCACCGCGCCGGCGTCGCCGCTCGCGAAGCTCGCCGACCACCTGATCCCGGTCGTCGCGTTCGAAACCGATTTCATTTACAAGCCTTCGACATCGCGCTACGCGATGATGATGGCGATCGACGTGCTCGTCACCGGAGTCGCGCTGCGGCTCGGCGATGCGGGCCGAGAATCGCTGCGCCGCATCAAGCATGCGCTCGATGCGCACCGCGGCGGCGGAGACCGTCAACCGGTAGGAGACTGACCATGCACTCGCATCCCGAAGCCGCCGATACGCTGATCGTCGGCGCGCAGCTGTACGACGGCACCGGCGCACCGCCTGTCACGCGCGACGTCGCGATCCGCAACGGCGTGATCGCGGCGATCGGCAACCTGTCGAACTGGCTCGCCGAGACCGTCGTCGATGCGAACGGCCGCGCGCTCGCGCCCGGCTTCGTCGACGTCCACACGCACGACGACACGCACGTGATCCGCGCGCCGGAGATGCTGCCGAAGATCTCGCAGGGCGTGACGACCGTGATCGTCGGCAACTGCGGGATCAGCGCGTCGCCGGTGACGCTCGCGGGCGATCCGCCCGACCCGATGAACCTGCTCGGCGATCGCGACGCGTTCCGCTACCCGACCTTCGCTGCCTATGTCGCGGCCGTCAACGACGCGCGTCCGGCCGTGAACGTCGCGGCGCTCGTCGGGCACACCGCGCTGCGCAACAACCAGATGGACCGCCTCGACCGCGCGGCGACCGACGGCGAAATCGCCGGGATGCGCACGCAGCTCGAGGAAGCGCTCGCGAACGGCGCGCTCGGGCTGTCGTCGGGCCTCGCGTACGGCTCCGCGTTCGCGGCGCCGGCCGAGGAAGTGATGGCGCTCGCCGAGCCGCTCGCGAATGCGGGCGCGCTCTACACGACGCACATGCGCACCGAGTTCGACGCGATCCTCGACGCGATGGACGAGGCCTACCGCGTCGGCCGCCACGCGCAGGTGCCGGTCGTGATCTCGCACCTGAAGTGCGCGGGCCCGTCGAACTGGGGCCGCAGCACCGAGGTGCTCGCGTCGCTCGAAGGCGCGCGCCGCTACCAGCCGGTCGGCTGCGACTGCTATCCGTACAGCCGCAGCTCGTCGACGCTCGACCTGAAGCAGGTGACGGGCGACATCGACATCACGATCACATGGTCGGAGCCGCATCCGGAAGTCGCCGGCAAGCTGCTGAAGGCGATCGCGGCCGACTGGGGCGTGACCGAGCAGGAGGCCGCGCAGCGGATTCGTCCGGCCGGCGCCGTGTACCACAACATGTCCGAGGACGACGTGCGCCGCATCCTGTCGCATCCGGCGACGATGGTCGGCTCGGACGGCCTGCCGAACGATCCGCTGCCGCACCCGCGGCTGTGGGGCGCGTTCCCGCGCGTGCTCGGCCATTACGTGCGCGACACGAACCTGCTGCCGCTCGAGGAGGCGATCCGCAAGATGACGTCGCTGTCCGCGCGCCGCTACGGGATCGCGCGGCGCGGCGAGGTGCACGTCGGCTACCACGCGGATCTCGTGCTGTTCGATCCGGCGCGCGTGATCGATGCGGCGACGTTCGAGAAGCCGCAACAGCCCGCGCACGGGATCGACGCGGTGTGGGTGAACGGCGTGCTGACCTATGAGAACGGCCAGCCGACCGGCGCGCGCGCCGGCGGTTTCGTCGCGCGCGGCGAGCGCGTGCCGGCGAGTGCCGACGCTGCGTTCTGAACGCGGTTCTGATCCGATTTGCCGCGTGCGCCATGTCGGCGCGCGCATCCGCAACCGTGTGTTGCATGGGACCGGCGCCGACGCTTGCGCGCAGAGGCCGGTCGACCAACCAGGAGTGAAACGATGAAGCGATATGGCGTAGGCGAAGCGAAGGGTACCGGCGGCCAGGTGATGCCGTTTGCACGCGCGGTCGAGGCTGACGGCTGGCTGTACGTGTCGGGCCAGACGCCGATGGTGAACGGCGAGGTCGTCGAAGGCGGGATCGTCACGCAGTCGAAGCAGACGATCGAGAACGTGATCGCGATCCTGAAGGAAGCCGGCTACGGCCTCGAGCACGTCGTGCGCTGCGGCGTGTGGCTCGACGACGCGCGCGATTTCGCGTCGTTCAACAAGGTGTTCGTTTCGTACTTCGGTGAGCATCCGCCGGCACGCGCGTGCGTGCAGTCGAGCATGGTCATCGACTGCAAGGTCGAGGTCGATTGCATCGCTTACAAGGCGCCGGTGAAGTAACGCGGCAAGGCCAAAGGTTGTCCAGCAAGGCCGGTGCATTTGCGTGCGCCGGCCTTGTTGCGTTATGAGGAAGTCGATGCGTGGACGAGGGCGATTAGCGAGCGAATGGGCGGAGGGCGCTCAAATACAACTGAGTCGAAGCTGGGTAGGGGGCTGGAATTTTGCATTGTGTGACGAAGTTTTTCCAATGGGGCTCAACGTGACACACCTGTCTGGCGGGCTGAGACCGCGATCGGCGCGGATGCGTAGCGCGATCACCAAGTACAACCGACTTTCCAACCAGAGGGCAAGGTGTTGTGATTGTCGTGATGGAAAACGTGCGTTGGGACGAGATCGAGCGTTTCGTCAGATCGGAGATCGGGCTTGGCAAATCGATGCCGCTCTCCGCTGCCACGAGGCTTTGGGAGGATCTTGGCCAGACCGGCGACGAAGCCGACGATTTCATGGGGCATTTTTTTGAGCGCTTTTCCATCGATGCCGGCAACTTCGATTTTCACTGGTATTTCCTGATGGAAGGCGAGGCGGGGCTCTATTCGTTGTTCCGGCGATGGGTGCTTCGGAAACCGCACGATCTCAAACGGGAATCGATCACGCTGGCGATGCTGCACCGCGCAGCGCTTGAACGAAAATGGGATGCCGGGCGACTGAGCCGAGCGAGCAGTCGAGCATGGCTGGGGTAGGCGGAAAGTTTGCGGCGATCTGACGTAATCAAACAGCGGGGTATTGGATGTTGTCGATTGATGCCAATGGGATGGTGGTTAGTCCGCACGTTGTGCGGGCCAGAAAAGTTCAGATCGAGCGCGGTGCGATGCAGCGGATTAGCGGGATTATCGTCCATCAAACGGGTGGTCCAACGGCGGCTTCCGCGCTCAATAGCTATCAGACTGCGTCTGCCAACGGCGCGCATTTCTTGATAGAAAAAGATGGAACGATTTACCAGACGGCATCTTTGAAGAAGCAGACTTGGCATGTTGGCCGAATCAAGGCGCGTTGTGTTGCCGAAATGCGTTGCACGCCAGTCGAACTGGAGCAACTTCGCCGTTTTGACCCACGTGGCGAAAACCAGCGGGAGATGCGCAAGGCGGTCCCGGACCGTTACCCTTCCAATACAGACAGCATCGGCGTGGAATTGGTCGGCGAAGCGCTACCGCTCAATGAACCCAACCCCGACCGACGAACCTACGACGCGGCGCCGGAAGCGCAGAATGACTCGCTTCGATGGCTCATCGATGAACTTTCGGTCACGCTGAACGTTCCGATGACAGAGGTTTTTCGCCACCCGACAGTATCGCGGAAGAACCGGACGGAGGCGGCGAGGGCGCAATGGTGATTCGGATCGCAATGCTGATGTGGGCGCTGTTGCTGAGCCACGGTGCGGTTGCGGGCGCGCTGTCCGATAGAGGGGCGCCCCGCGGGGCAGTGCCCATTGTCGGGCCAGGGTCGGTCGAAATCGTGAGGAACGGCGCGTGGTCGGCCGACATCAGCGGGGACGAAACGGCAGACATGTGTCGTACGTTCGTGCTTCAGCCGGCGGATGTCAGCGCGTTTTTCAAGCGTGCGCGCCGTGTAACGGAACGGACGTACGGCCATGATCTGGACGCCGCGAATTGCTATGCCGAAGGCAACGCACGTCTCGCGGAGGGTGGCACGGCGAAATGGCAGATAGACCAGGCAAGGCGCGGCTTCATTTCCATGCCCGACGGTCGAACCATCTACCTGTATTGTCCGAAGTGCCGAGCCGACGTGTTCGCACCGAACTAGAGAGGCGCTTGTCCCGCAAGCAGCCGATGTTGGCGGGCCGCGAATGCCCGCCCACGCCACTCATTCACCGATTCACTGCCGCGCCGTCCGCGCGTTGTCCGGCATCGGCTGGTTGTAATTCGTGCGGAACGGATTGATGTCGAGCCCGCCGCGCCGCGTGTAGCGCGCATACACCGCGAGCTTCACCGGTTTGCACGCATGCAGGATGTCGAGGAAGATCCGCTCGACGCACTGCTCGTGAAAGCCCGTGTGATTGCGAAACGAGATGATGTAGCGCAGCAGCCCCGCGTGATCGATCTGCGGCCCGACGTAGTGAATCTGCACGCTGCCCCAGTCGGGCTGGCCGGTGACCGGGCAGTTCGAGCGCAGCAGGTCTGACACGAGCGTTTCCTCGACCGGCGCTTCGTCCTCGGCGTCGGCGGCCGACAGCAGCGACGGATCGGGTTCGTACACGTCGGTGTCGAGGTCGAGCCGATCGAGCGACAGTCCGTCGAGCTCCTCCATCTCGAGCTTGCCGAAATCGTGCGGCGACACCAGTTGCACCGACACGGTCGCGCCGCACGCGGCCGACACGTCACGCTTCAGCACGTCGCGCACCGCGTCGAGCGAGTCGAACTTCGATTGTGCGAACGAGCCGAGGTACAGCTTGAACGACTTCGATTCGACGATGTTCGGCGATTCGGCCGGCACGTAGAACGTCGCGACCGCGAGCTGCGGCTTGCCGCGCGCGTTGAGCCACGACAGTTCGTACGCGTTCCAGATATCGGTGCCGAAGAACGGCAGCGCCGACGTGATGCCGAGCTGCTCGCGCGCCCCGGCGCGCGGGATCGGGAACAGCAGCGACGCGTCGTACTGCGCTGCGTAGACGGTCGCCTTGCCGAGCGGGGAATGTTCGGGATTCATTGCACGAAGCCTTTACGACAGGAAGAGGCGATACGCCGGATTGGCGCTCTCTTCGACATACGGATAGCCGAGCGCCGCGAGGAAGCGCTCGAACTCGGCGCGATCGGCCTGCGGCACCTGCAGCCCGACGAGGATCGAGCTGTAGTCCGCGCCCTGGTTGCGGTAGTGGAACAGGCTGATGTTCCAGTCCGGCGCCATCGACGACAGGAACTTCATCAGCGCGCCCGGCCGTTCCGGGAATTCGAAGCGGAACAGGCGCTCTTCGAGCGCGAGCGGCGAGCGGCCGCCCACCATGTAGCGGATATGTTCCTTCGACAGCTCGTCGTGCGTGAGGTCGACGGTCTTGAAGCCGTGCGACTCGAAGTTCGCGGCGATCTCCTCCGACTCGCCGCGCCGCTTGATCTGCACGCCGACGAAGATGTGCGCGGACTGCGCATCGGCGATCCGGTAATTGAACTCGGTCACGTTGCGATCGCCGACGAGCGAGCAGAAGCGCTTGAAGCTGCCGCGCTCCTCGGGGATCGTGACGGCGAACACGGCTTCGCGCGCCTCGCCGACTTCCGCGCGTTCGGCGACGAAGCGCATCCGGTCGAAATTCATGTTCGCGCCGGACGTGACCGCGACGAGCGTCTGGTTCTCGATGCCTTCGCGTTCCGCATAGTGTTTCGCGCCCGCGACCGCGAGCGCGCCGGACGGTTCGAGCACGCTGCGCGTATCCTGGAATACGTCCTTGATCGCCGCGCACAGCGCGTCGGTGTCGACCGTCAGCACGCCGTCGAGGAATTCGCGGCACAGCCGGAAGGTTTCCTCGCCGACGAGCTTTACCGCCGTGCCGTCCGCGAACAGGCCGACCTCGCTCAGTTCGACGCGCTCGCCCTTCTGCAGCGACTGCGCCATCGCGCACGAATCCTCGGCCTGCACGCCGAACACCTTGATCTCCGGCCGCACCGCCTTGACGTAGGCCGCCACGCCGGACGCGAGCCCGCCGCCGCCGATCGGCACGAAGATCGCGTGAATCGGCCCCTGGTGCTGACGCAGGATTTCCATCGCGATCGTGCCCTGGCCGGCGATCACGTACGGATCGTCGAACGGGTGGACGAACGTGAGGTCGCGCTCCGCCTGAACCTTGACCGCGTGCGCGTATGCATCGCTGTACGACTCGCCCGCCTGGATCACCTCGACGCTCGGGCCGCCGTGCGCGCGTACCGCATCGACTTTCACCTGCGGCGTCGTGACCGGCACGACGATCACGGCCTTCACGCCCATCCGGGCCGCCGAGAACGCGACGCCCTGCGCATGATTGCCGGCCGATGCCGTGATCACGCCGCGCGCGAGCGCGTCGGCCGGAATGTGCGCCATCTTGTTGTACGCGCCGCGCAACTTGAACGAGAACACCGGCTGGTTGTCCTCGCGCTTCAGGTAAACGGGGTTGTGCAGCCGGGCCGACAGGTTGCGGGCAGGTTCGAGTTCCGTCTCGAGCGCGACGTCGTAGACGCGCGCGGTGAGGATTTTCTTCAGGTAATCGTGGGATGCCATGGGCGCTCGCGTGCAGTGCGGAAGCAGACGGTAAAGGATCAATGATAGCGCCAAGGGTCCGTCCGCATGCAAGCGGCATGCCGGGCGCACCGTCGCGGAACCGCGCCGGCGGGCGTGTTTGCCGCATGAGGCGTCCCTTTTTTACCGGTTTAACCGCATGGTTACCGACCGGACGGACGGCGAATGCCGGAGCGAAAACGCGCCGAACCAGGCCCGGCGCGGCTTGCGGCGATAGCCCCACGACCTGTCCGGCGTGTCACGCGCGGCCCGATCATGGGTTAGAATTCCGTTTTGAATCAAGGATCGGAAGATGCAGAGGCACCCTCGGATCGCCCCGTTGAAGCCGACGCCGCGCGCAGCCAGCCCCGCGGCGGAGCGGCATGCGCGCCGCGCGCGATCGTGCTGATGGCTCCGAGTGCCGCCAGGCCCCACCCGTCGGGAACGGTGAGTTCAGTCCCGTTCCGGCCCCATGCGAGTTAGTCGCACGCCTGGCAACAGAACAGATTTCCCCAAGATTGCGCCCACGCGCTTGCCGACGCCCCTGCACGGTGTATCGGCCCTCCGAGTCGTCCGAACATGAACGCACCACAAGTTTTCGATCCGCATGGCGCGGCCGCCGCCGTCGCCGCCGACCCCGCGCCCCGTCTGCGCGAGATCCCCTACAACTACACGTCCTTCTCCGACCGCGAGATCGTGATCCGCCTGCTCGGCGCGGAGGCGTGGTCGGTGCTCGACGAACTGCGCGCCGAACGCCGCACGGGCCGCTCGGCACGGATGCTGTATGAAGTGCTCGGCGATATCTGGGTCGTGCGCCGCAACCCGTACCTGCAGGACGACCTGCTCGACAACCCGAAGCGCCGCGCGCTGCTGATCGAGGCGCTGAACCACCGCCTGACCGAAATCGGCAAGCGCCGCCGCGCCGACCTGACCGCGCACCACGACGACGCGGGCCGCGAACGCGCGGTGCGCGTCGAGATGCTCGAGGCCGCCGCGCAGCGCGCGGTCGACGAATTCGCCGACGAATTCGACAAGATGGCCGACCTGCGCCGCCGCGCGACCAAGGCGCTCGGCCGCTGCACGCAGAAGGACAACATCCGCTTCGACGGACTGTCGCGCGTGTCGCACGTGACCGACGCGACCGACTGGCGCGTCGAATACCCGTTCGTCGTGCTGACCCCCGATACCGAAGCCGAGATCGCGGGCCTGATCAAGGCCTGCTTCGAGCTTGGCCTGACCGTGATCCCGCGTGGCGGCGGCACCGGCTACACGGGCGGCGCGGTGCCGCTCACGCCGTTCTCCGCAGTGATCAACACCGAGAAGCTCGAACAGCTCGGCGCGGTCGAGCTGACCGAACTGCCGGGCGTCGCGCACAAGGTGCCGACGATCTTCTCCGGCGCGGGCGTCGTCACGCGCCGCGTGACGGAAGCGGCCGAAGCGGCCGGCTACGTGTTCGCGGTCGATCCGACCTCGCTCGACGCATCGTGCATCGGCGGCAACGTCGCGATGAACGCCGGCGGCAAGAAGGCCGTGCTGTGGGGCACCGCGCTCGACAACCTGGCCTGGTGGCGGATGGTCGACCCGGACGGCAACTGGCTCGAAGTCACGCGCCACGAGCACAACCAGGGCAAGATCCACGACATCGCGGTCGCGCGTTTCGAGCTGAAGTGGTTCGACGGCGCGTACGCGCCGGGCGAGAAGCTGCTGAAGAGCGAGATGCTCGAGATCGAAGGCCGCCGGTTCCGCAAGGAAGGCCTCGGCAAGGACGTGACCGACAAGTTCCTCGCCGGCCTGCCGGGCGTGCAGAAGGAAGGCTGCGACGGGCTCATCACGTCCGCGCGCTGGGTGCTGCACAAGATGCCCGCGCACACGCGCACCGTCTGCCTCGAATTCTTCGGCCAGGCGCGCGAGGCGATCCCGAGCATCGTCGAGATCAAGGACTACCTGTTCGAAACGTCGAAGCAGGGCGGCGCGATCCTCGCGGGCCTCGAGCACCTCGACGAGCGCTACCTGCGCGCGGTCGGCTACGCGACCAAGAGCAAGCGCAACGCATTCCCCAAGATGGTGCTGATCGGCGACATCGTCGGCGATGACGCCGACGCGGTCGCGCACGCGACGTCCGAAGTGATCCGGATGGCGAACGGCAAGAGCGGCGAAGGCTTCGTCGCGATCAGCGCGGAGGCGCGCAAGCGCTTCTGGCTCGACCGCAGCCGCACGGCCGCGATCGCGAAGCACACCAACGCGTTCAAGATCAACGAGGACGTCGTCATCCCGCTGAACCGGATGGGCGAGTACACCGACGGCATCGAGCGGATCAACATCGAGCTGTCGCTGAAGAACAAGCTGCAGCTGGTCGACGCGCTCGAAGCGTTCTTCCGCGCCGGCAACCTGCCGCTCGGCAAGACCGACGACGCGAACGAGATCCCGAGCGCCGAGCTGCTCGAGGATCGCGTGCAGCAGGCGCTGGAGCTGCTCAAGCGCGTGCGCGCGCGCTGGGAATTCGTGCGCGACCGGCTCGACCAGCCGCTGCGCGAGGCGCAGCACTACCTCGTGCAGCTCGGCTACGAGGCGCTCGCCGAGAAGTTCGCCGATCGCGCGGACGAGCAGCCGGGCGCGACCGTGTTCCACGTCACGCAGGACCGCACGGTCCGCATCTCGTGGAAGCAGGAGATCCGCGCGGAGCTGCGCGCGATCTTCAACGGCGGCGCGTTCAAGCAGATCCTCGACGAAGCACAGGCGATCCACAAGCAGGTGCTGCGCGGCCGCGTGTTCGTCGCGCTGCACATGCACGCGGGCGACGGCAACGTCCACACCAACATCCCGGTCAACTCCGACAACTACGAGATGCTGCAGGATGCGCACGCGTCGGTCGCGCGCATCATGACGCTTGCGCGCTCGCTCGACGGCGTGATCTCCGGCGAACACGGGATCGGCATCACGAAGCTCGAGTTCCTGACCGACGACGAGATCGCCGAATTCCGCGCGTACAAGCAGCGCGTCGACCCGAACGGCCGCTTCAACAAGGGCAAGCTGCTCGACGGTGCCGACCTGCGCAACGCGTACACGCCCAGCTTCGGGCTGATGGGCTACGAGTCGCTGATCATGCAGCAGTCCGACATCGGCGCGATCGCCGATTCGGTGAAGGACTGCCTGCGCTGCGGCAAGTGCAAGCCGGTGTGCGCGACCCACGTGCCGCGCGCGAACCTGCTGTACAGCCCGCGCAACAAGATCCTCGCGACCTCGCTGCTGGTCGAGGCGTTCCTGTACGAGGAGCAGACGCGCCGCGGCGTGTCGATCAAGCACTGGGACGAGTTCAACGACGTGGCCGACCACTGCACGGTGTGCCACAAGTGCGCGACGCCGTGCCCGGTGAAGATCGACTTCGGCGACGTCACGATGAACATGCGCAACCTGTTGCGCAAGATGGGCAAGAAGAAGTTCAACGCCGGCAACGCGGCGGGCATGTTCTTCCTGAACGCGACCAATCCGCAGACGATCAACGCCGCGCGCAGCGTGATGATGGGCGTCGGCTACAAGGTGCAGCGCTTCGCGAACGACATGCTGAAGAAGGTCGTGACGAAGCAGACCCAGCACCCGCCGGCGACGGTCGGCAAGCCGCCCGTGGTCGAACAGGTGATCCACTTCGTCAACAAGAAGATGCCGGGCAACCTGCCGAAGAAGACGGCGCGCGCGCTGCTCGACATCGAGGACAACAAGATCGTGCCGATCATCCGCAACCCGAAATCGACGACCGTCGATTCGGAAGCGGTGTTCTACTTCCCGGGCTGCGGCTCCGAGCGCCTGTTCTCGCAGGTCGGCCTCGCGACGCAGGCGATGCTGTGGGAAGCGGGCGTGCAGACCGTGCTGCCGCCGGGCTACCTGTGCTGCGGCTATCCGCAGCGCGGCTCGGGCCAGTACGACAAGGCCGAGAAGATCGTCACCGACAACCGCGTGCTGTTCCACCGGGTCGCGAACACGCTGAACTACCTCGACATCAAGACGGTGGTCGTGTCGTGCGGCACCTGCTACGACCAGCTCGCAGGCTACGAATTCGACAAGATCTTCCCGGGCTGCCGGATCATCGACATCCACGAGTTCCTGCTCGAGAAGGGGATGAAGCTCGACGGCGTGACGGGCACGCGCTACATGTATCACGACCCGTGCCACACGCCGATCAAGACGATGGACCCGGTGAAGCTCGTCAACGAGCTGATGGGCGCGGAGAAGGACGGCTACAAGATCGAGAAGAACGACCGTTGCTGCGGCGAATCGGGCACGCTGGCGGTCACGCGTCCGGACATCTCCACGCAGGTCCGCTTCCGCAAGGAAGAGGAAATCCGCAAGGGGGCCGCGAAGCTGCGCAGCATCCCGGTCGTGGCCGGCAGCGCACCCGCGCCGGCCGCCGCGAGCGCGAACGGCCCGGACGTGAAGATCCTGACGAGCTGCCCGTCGTGCCTGCAGGGCCTGTCGCGCTACAACGAGGATGCGAACCTCGAGGCCGACTACATCGTCGTCGAGATCGCACGCCAGGTGCTCGGCGAGAACTGGATGGCCGACTATGTCGCACACGCGAACAATGGCGGGATCGAGCGCGTGCTGGTCTAATGCGGGCATAACGACCGCCCGATCGGGCCAGGAATGAGCGGGCGCCGGCGCCGATGCGCCGGCGCCCGTCCACATGGGAGCGACGATGAAATGCGTGTTTTGCCGTGAAGACGGCGGCGAGGTGCTCTGGCAGGACGATGCGCTGCGCGTCGTGCTCGCGACGGGCGAGCACGATTACCCGGGCTTCTGCCGGGTGATCTGGGGCACGCACGTAGCCGAGTTCTCCGATCTCGGCGAGCCCGAGCGGGCACATTTGATGCGCGTGGTGTACGCGGTGGAGCGGGCCGTGCGCCGCGTGATGCAGCCGAACAAGGTGAATCTCGCGAGCCTCGGCAACATGGTGCCGCACGTGCACTGGCACGTGATCCCGCGCTTCTCCAACGACGCCCATTTTCCGCAGCCCGTCTGGGCGCCGCGCCAGCGCAGCGTGTCCGAGGCGCTGCTGCGCACGCGCGCGGCGCAGGCCTCGCTGCTGCACAATGCGGTGCGCGAGGAAATTCAACGCATGACCGATTCGAGGCAGCCATGAGCGGTTTGACTTCCACGACGCCGATTCCGTCCGGCGTCGTCGTGCACGCGGTGTCGCGCGTGCTCGAATTGCAGTACCCGAACGGCGAAAATTACCGGATTCCGTTCGAGCTGATGCGCGTCTATTCGCCGTCGGCCGAGGTGCGCGGCCACGGGCCGGGCCAGGAGACGCTGCAGACCGGCAAGCGCGAGGTGACGATCACCGCGCTCGAGGGCGTGGGCAACTACGCGCTGCAGCCGACGTTCTCCGACGGCCATTCGACCGGCATCTACTCGTGGGATCTGCTGTACGAACTGGCGACGCAGCAGGACGCGCTGTGGCGCGACTATTTCGACAAACTGAAGGCGGCGGGCGTCGAGCGCGACGCGCCGATGCAGGCGGCCCCCGCGCCGCACGGCCACTGCCACTGAAATCGACGGCGCCCGCTCGGCGCCGTCTTGCCATTTACTGAGGATCAACGCGATGAGCAAAACCCACTTCGGCTTCGAGAGCGTCGAGGAAACCGAAAAAGCGAAGAAAGTGGCGGGCGTGTTCCATTCGGTCGCGAGCAACTACGATCTGATGAACGACCTGATGTCGGCCGGCATGCACCGCGCGTGGAAGGCGTTCACGATCGCACAGGCGAACGTGCGCCCCGGCTTCAAGGTGCTCGACATCGCGGCCGGCACCGGCGACCTGACCAAGGTGTTCGCGAAGGCGGCCGGGCCGACCGGCGAGGTCTGGCACACCGACATCAACGAATCGATGCTGCGCGTGGGCCGCGACCGGCTGCTCGACAAGGGCATCGTGACGCCGTCGCTGCTGTGCGACGCCGAGAAGATTCCCTTTCCGGACAACTACTTCGATGTGGTCACGGTCGCGTTCGGGCTGCGCAACATGACGCACAAGGACGCCGCGCTCGCCGAAATGCGCCGCGTCGCGAAGCCCGGCGGCCGCGTGATGGTGCTGGAATTCTCGAAAGTCTGGGATCCGCTGAAAAAAGCGTACGATCTGTATTCTTTCAAAGTATTACCGTGGCTTGGCGACAAGTTCGCGAAAGATGCTGAAAGTTATCGGTATCTTGCTGAATCTATCCGGATGCACCCCGATCAGGACACGCTGAAGACGATGATGGAACAAGCGGGCCTCGACGCCGTCAAATATTACAATTTGTCAGGTGGCGTGGTAGCTTTACACCTAGGAACCAAGTACTAAGGGGTTCTTCCCATACATTCGCCTTACATCTGGAGAAGCTGATGTCCGAATCGCGTTCGTTGTTCAACCGTAGCAAGCCGTCGAAGCCGTGGGCTCGACGGGTCGGCACGCTGCTGATGGTCGGCCTGCTCACGGCCGGCACGTTCGCATCGCTCGACGCCGAAGCCAGGCGCATGGGCGGCGGGCGCAGCATCGGCCGCCAGAGTTCCACCGTCACGCAGCGCCAGGCCACGCCGCCCGCGCAGCAGCCGATGCAGCAGGCCGCGCCGGCGCAGGCGCAGCGCGCGAACCCGGCCGCACCGGCGCCGGCCGCGCAGCCGAACCGCTCGCGCTGGCTCGGGCCGATCGCTGGTCTCGCGGCCGGCCTCGGCATCGCGGCGCTGCTGTCACACTTCGGCCTCGGCGGCGCGTTCGCGAGCATGATGGCGAACGTCATCGTGATCGCGCTGCTGGCGATGGTCGGCATCTGGCTGATCCGCAAGTTCATGAACCGTCGCCGTCCGCAGGAACCGGCGTACTCGGTGGGTGGCTCGGCCTCGTCGTCGGGCGGCTACTCGCAGAGCCCGTCGTTCCAGCAAGGCAGCACCGGCAGCAACTATGCCGGCAGCGGCAGCAGCTACGCGAACGAAGCGCAGGGCGTGTTCGGCGGCGGCGCAGCGGCCGCCGGCGCGGCGGGCGCGATGGCGGCCGCACCTTTGCAGGTGCCGGCCGGCTTCGACACCGAAGCGTTCCTGCGCAGCGCGAAGGTCTACTTCGTGCGCCTGCAGGCGGCGTGGGACCAGGGCAACCTGGCCGACATCCGCGAGTTCACGACGCCGGAAATGTTCGCCGAGATCAAGATCGACCTCGATTCGCGCGGCAACGAGGCGAACCAGACCGATGTCGTGCAGCTCGACGCGGAACTGGTCGCGATCGAGGATCGCGGCATCGAGCAGTCGGCGAGCGTGCGCTTCCACGGGCTGATCCGCGAATCGGCGAACGCGTCGGCGGCGCCGTTCGACGAGGTGTGGAACCTGTCGAAGTCGGGCAGCCAGGGCTGGCTGCTCGCGGGTATCCAGCAGATCAACACGCACTGAGCGTGACCGGCGGCCGGCTTGCCGGCTGCCCGGGCGACGGCCGCCGCACTGCGACCGCTTGCCGCCCGGGTGTGCGGTTGGCCGCGGGCTGCCGACGATCCGACGTTACAATAGAAACCCGCGTGGGCGCCCGGCCTGCGCGGGTTTTTTCTTTCCCAGCCCGATGACCTTTGCCGCCAAGCCTTTTGCTGCTGCTGTCAATCACCTGCTCGCGCGCGAATCGTGGGCGCGTGATCGCCTGATCCCCTACGCGGGCAAGACCGCCCGGCTCGACGTGCCGCCCGTCACGCTCACGCTGCTCGTGCAGCCCGACGGCTACCTGTCCGCGGTGGAAACGCACGATGCGCAACACGTCGACGTGTCGATCGCGCTCGCGGGCGATACGGTCGCCGCATTCCTGCAGGGCGGCCAGGCGGCCGTGATGAAGCACGTGAAGATCGAGGGCGACGCCGAATTCGCGACGCAGATCGCGAAGCTGGCCGAGCACCTGCGCTGGGAACCTGAGGAAGATCTCGCGAAGCTGGTCGGCGACGCGGCGGCGTACCGGATCGCGACGGTCGTGCGCGACGCCGGCGCGCGCGCGCGCCGCACCGGCCGCAACGTGCTCGATTCCGTCGCCGAGTACTGGCTCGACGAGAACCCGCAAGTCGTCCGGCGCACGGTGCTCGGCGGCTTCGACGCCGAACTGGCGCGGGCGCGCGATGCGCTCGCGCGGGTCGAAAAGCGGGTCGAGCGACTCGAACAAAAAATCGGCGCGCGCACGGGCTCCGGCCCGCGCGGCGCGCACTGAGGGCCGCAGGGCATGCGCATTTTCCGTTTCATCAAGATTGTCTACACCGTCATCCGCTTTGGCCTCGACGAAGTGATGCTGTCCCGGATCGACGACCGGCGCGTGAAGCTGCTGCTGCGGATCACGACGATCGGCCGCCGCTTTTCCGATCCGCCCGCCGTGCGGCTGCGTCACGCGCTCGAAAGCCTCGGCCCGATCTTCGTGAAGTTCGGCCAGGTGCTGTCGACGCGCCGCGACCTGCTGTCGGTCGATTTCGCGAACGAACTCGCGAAGCTGCAGGACCAGGTGCCGCCGTTCGATTCCGCGGTGGCGATCGCGATCATCGAGAAGTCGCTCGGCGCGCCGGTCGACGAGCTGTTCGACGAATTCGAGCGCGAACCGATCGCGAGCGCGTCGATCGCGCAGGTGCATTTCGCGAAGCTGAAGCAGGGCGTGCACGCGGGCAAGGCCGTCGCGGTCAAGGTGCTGCGTCCGAACATGCTGCCGGTGATCGATTCCGACCTCGCGCTGATGCGCGACATCGCGACGTGGACGGAACGCATGTGGGCCGACGGCCGGCGCCTGAAGCCGCGCGAAGTCGTCGCCGAATTCGACAAGTACCTGCACGACGAGCTCGACCTGATGCGCGAGGCCGCAAACGGCAGCCAGCTGCGCCGCAACTTCGCGGGCCTCGACCTGCTGCTCGTACCCGAGATGTTCTGGGATTTCTCGACGTCGCAGGTGCTCGTGATGGAGCGCATGACCGGCGTGCCGATCAGTCAGGTCGAGACGCTGCGCTCGGCCGGCGTCGACATCAAGAAGCTCGCGCGCGAAGGCGTCGAGATCTTCTTCACGCAGGTGTTCCGCGACGGTTTCTTCCATGCGGACATGCACCCGGGCAACATCCAGGTGAGCCTCGATCCGAACACGTTCGGCCGCTATATCGCGCTCGATTTCGGGATCGTCGGCGCGTTGTCGGATTTCGACAAGAACTACCTCGCGCAGAACTTCCTCGCGTTCTTCAAGCGCGATTACCACCGCGTCGCGACGCTGCACCTCGAATCGGGCTGGGTGCCGCCCGAGACGCGCGTCGAGGAACTCGAGAGCGCGATCCGCGCGGTGTGCGAGCCGTATTTCGACCGTGCGCTGAAGGACATCTCGCTCGGCCAGGTGCTGATGCGCCTGTTCTCGACGTCGCGCCGCTTCAACGTCGAGATCCAGCCGCAGCTCGTGCTGCTGCAGAAGACGATGCTGAACGTCGAAGGGCTCGGCCGTTCGCTCGATCCCGAACTTGACCTGTGGAAGACCGCGAAGCCGTACCTCGAGCGCTGGATGACCGAGCAGATCGGCCTGCGCGGCTGGTACGAGCGCTTCAAGGTCGAGGCACCGCAATGGAGCAAGACGCTGCCGCAACTGCCGCGGCTGATCCACCACGCGATGGCGGCGCGCCACGATGCGCCGCGCGCGGCGAGCGAGGACCTGATGCGTCAGATCCTCATCGAGCAGAAACGGACCAACCGGCTGATGCAGGCATTGCTGATCTTCGGTCTTGCCGTCGGCGTCGGGGCGCTCGTCGCACGCGTGCTGCTCGCGCTCGCGTACGGCGCGTGACCGAAGGGGCCGGAGCGATGTCCGAACCGAAACAACCGTCCGCGCCGGGCGCCGCCGATTTCGCGACGCGGGACCCCGGCAACGCCGCGTTCTGGGACGAGCGTTTCGCACGCGGCGTGACACCGTGGGAATTCGGCGGCGTGCCGGACGGGTTTCGCGCGTTTGCGCAGCGGCGCGCGCCGTGCGCGGTGCTGATCCCCGGCTGCGGCAGTGCGCAGGAGGCCGGCTGGCTCGCGCAGGCCGGCTGGCCCGTGCGCGCGATCGATTTCGCCGCGCAGGCGGTGGCGGCCGCGAAGGCGCAGCTCGGCGCGCACGCGGACGTCGTCGAGCAGGCCGATTTCTTCGCGTACCAGCCGCCGTTCGACGTGCAGTGGGTGTACGAGCGCGCGTTCCTGTGCGCGCTGCCGCCGAGCCTGCGCGCCCGTTACGCGACGCGGATGGCCGAACTGCTGCCCGCCGGTGCGCTGCTGGCCGGATATTTCTTCGTGACGAAGAAACCGAAGGGGCCGCCGTTCGGTATCGAGCGCGCCGAACTCGATGCGCTGCTCGCGCCGCACTTCGAGTTGATCGAGGATCTGCCGGTGACCGATTCGCTGGCCGTGTTCGACGGAAACGAGCGCTGGCTCACGTGGCGCCGTCGCTGAAGCCCGCGCGTCGCGGCCGTTGCCGGAGTGCGCCGGGGTTTCGGATATAATTCAAGGTTTTGCAAGCCGTTTCCAGTTTCTGCGGGAAAAATATCATGCCGATCTACGCCTATCGATGCGAAGCGTGCGGTTTCGCGAAGGACGTGCTCCAGAAGATGAGCGACGCGCCGCTGTCGCAGTGCCCCGAATGCGGGAAGGATGCTTTTCGCAAGCAGGTCACCGCCGCCGGCTTCCAGCTGAAGGGCTCCGGCTGGTATGTCACCGATTTCCGCGGTGGCTCGGGTGGCACCAGCGCGCCGGCGACGGCGTCCGGCGATGCGGGTGCTGCAGCACCGGCCGCCACGGCGCCGACGGAAGCTGCGCCCGCTGCGACGAGCGCCGCAAGTACGACGACGAGCGCCGCGCCGGCCCCGGCTGCAGCGCCCGCCGCCGGCAGTTGACCGTCGCGGCCCGACCGGGTCGCGACCAACCCGCGCTTCCGGCGCGGTTCATTGACGGCAGATGATGAAAAAGACGACCCTGAAAACGGTGTTTCTGACCGGCCTGCTGGTTCTCGTCCCGCTCGCGATCACGCTGTGGGTGCTCGGCCTCATCATCGGTACGATGGATCAGACGCTGCTGCTCCTGCCCGAATCGTGGCAGCCGGAGCGGATGCTCGGCTTCCATCTGCCGGGGATCGGCGCGGTGCTGACGCTCGCGTTCATCTTCGTCGTCGGGCTGGCCACGCAGAACTTCATCGGCCAGAAGCTCGTCACGTGGTGGAACGCGGTCGTGCGTCACATCCCGGTCGTCGGGCCGATCTACACGAGCGTCAAGCAGGTGTCGGACACGCTGCTGTCGAGCAGCGGCAACGCGTTCCGCAAGGCGCTCTTGATCGAATACCCGCGCCGCGGCTCGTATACGATCGCGTTTCTGACCGGCGCGCCCGGCGGCGACGTGGTCAACCATCTGACGGAAGAGTACGTGAGCGTGTACGTGCCCACGACGCCGAACCCGACGTCGGGCTTCTTCCTGATGCTGCCGAAGAGCGAAGTCATCGAACTCGACATGTCGGTCGATGCCGCGCTCAAGTACATCGTCTCGATGGGCGTCGTGGCGCCTTCGGCGCCGGCTCCGGCGCCCGCCCGCCGTCCCGTCGAGCCGCCGCTGTAAGTAAAGAATCATCGCCCGGGCCGCGCGTTGCGGCACCCGTTGATCAAACCGAACGAAAGCAAACATCATGTCGATGCGTACTGAATACTGCGGTCTCGTGACCGAACACCTGCTGGGCCAAACCGTGTCGCTGTGCGGCTGGGTGCAGCGCCGCCGCGATCACGGCGGTGTGATCTTCATCGACCTGCGCGATCGTGAAGGCCTCGTGCAGGTGGTGTGCGACCCGGACCGCGCGGAAATGTTCGCGACCGCCGAAGGCGTGCGCAACGAGTTCTGCGTGCAGATCAAGGGTCTCGTGCGCAACCGTCCGGAAGGCACGGTCAACGCCGGCCTGAAGAGCGGCAAGATCGAAGTGCTGTGCCATGAGCTGATCGTGCTGAACGCGTCGGTCACGCCGCCGTTCCAGCTCGACGACGACAACCTGTCGGAAACGACGCGCCTCACGCACCGCGTGCTCGACCTGCGTCGTCCGCAGATGCAGCACAACCTGCGTCTGCGCTACCGCGTCGCGATCGAAGCGCGCAAGTACCTCGACGAGCAGGGCTTCATCGACATCGAAACGCCGATGCTGACGAAGAGCACGCCGGAAGGCGCGCGCGACTACCTCGTGCCGTCGCGCGTGAACGCGGGCCAGTTCTTCGCGCTGCCGCAGTCGCCGCAGCTGTTCAAGCAGCTGCTGATGGTCGCGAACTTCGACCGTTACTACCAGATCACCAAGTGCTTCCGCGACGAAGACCTCCGCGCCGATCGTCAGCCGGAATTCACGCAGATCGACTGCGAAACGTCGTTCCTCGGCGAGCAGGAAATCCGTGACCTGTTCGAAGACATGATCCGTCACATCTTCAAGACGACGATCGACGTCGAACTCGACGCGAAATTCCCGGTGATGCCGTACTCGGAAGCGATGGCGCGTTTCGGTTCGGACAAGCCGGACCTGCGCGTGCAGCTCGAGTTCACCGAGCTGACCGACGCGATGAAGGACGTCGACTTCAAGGTGTTCAGCACGCCGGCCAACGCGAAGGACGGCCGTGTCGCGGCGCTGCGCGTGCCGAAGGGCAGCGAGCTGTCGCGCGGCGACATCGACGGCTACACGGAATTCGTGCGCATCTACGGCGCGAAGGGCCTCGCGTGGATCAAGGTCAACGAGAAGGCGAAGGGTCGCGACGGCCTGCAAAGCCCGATCGTCAAGAACCTGCACGACGCATCGATCGCGGCGATCCTCGAGCGCACCGGTGCTGAAGACGGCGACATCATCTTCTTCGCGGCTGACCGCGCGAAGGTCGTCAACGACAGCCTCGGCGCACTGCGCCTGAAGATCGGTCATTCGGAATTCGGCAAGGCGAACGGTCTCGTCCAGGCTGGCTGGAAGCCGCTGTGGGTCGTCGACTTCCCGATGTTCGAATACGACGACGAAGACGCGCGCTACGTCGCGGCACACCACCCGTTCACCAGCCCGAAGGACGAACACCTCGAGTACCTCGAGACCGATCCGGGCCGTTGCCTCGCGAAGGCCTACGACATGGTGCTGAACGGCTGGGAAATCGGCGGCGGCTCGGTGCGTATCCACCGCGAGGAAGTGCAGAGCAAGGTGTTCCGCGCGCTGAAGATCGGTGCGGAAGAAGCGCAACTGAAGTTCGGCTTCCTGCTCGACGCGCTGCAGTACGGTGCGCCGCCGCACGGCGGTATCGCGTTCGGTCTCGACCGCATCGTCACGATGATGGCCGGTGCCGACTCGATCCGCGACGTGATCGCGTTCCCGAAGACGCAGCGTGCGCAGGATCTGCTCACGCAGGCGCCGAGCCCGGTCGACGAGCGTCAGCTGCGCGAACTGCACATCCGTCTGCGTCAGCCGGAACAGCCGAAGGCGTAACGCGTTTTCGCATCCGGTCGTGTGTGCGGTCACGCGCACACGACACCCATGAAAAAGGCGCCGTGGTGCGCCTTTTTCGTTTTTTGCGGTACAGTCGCAGCACTTGCCGCACGTTCGGGCACAGTGCCCGACGCACGGCCCCGCGCCGCATGAAACCAAAATGACGAAGCCGCCGAAAATCCCCGAATCCGTTCTCGTCGTGATCTATACGCCCGAACTCGACGTGCTGGTGATCAAGCGTGCCGACCAGCCCGATTTCTGGCAATCGGTGACCGGGTCGAAGGACGCGCCCGACGAGCCGCTCGCGCTCACGGCCGCGCGCGAAGTCGCCGAGGAAACCGGCATCTCGGTCGGGTCGCGCGACGTGCCGGCCACCGCACTGGTCGACTGGCACCACCGGATCGAATACACGATCTATCCGCAATACCTGCATCGCTACGCGCCGGGCGTCACGCGCAACGTCGAGCACTGGTTCGGCCTGTGCGTGCCGCATCACGTCGACGTGACGCTGTCGCCGCGCGAGCACGTCGACTACGCGTGGCTGCCGTTCCGCGAAGCGGCCGCGCGCTGCTTCTCGCCGTCGAATGCCGAAGCGATCCTGCAATTGCCCGTGCGCGTGTCGCTCGCGCGGGCACCGCACGGCTCGTCCGCATGAATGCGGAAACCCGCAAGCGCTTCGCGCAATTGCGGCAGATGTTCCTGCAGGAGCGCGGCTCCGCGTCGCGGCTCGCGTTCACGGCCGGCAACACGGTGCGGCTCTGCGAAACCGGCAACGAATTCTTCCACGCGCTGATCGAACGGATCGATGCGGCGCGCGAGCAGGTGATGCTCGAAACCTACATCTTCTGCGACGATGCGGCCGGCCGCCCGGTGTCGGATGCGCTGATCCGCGCGGCGCAGCGCGGCGTGCGCGTGCGCGTGATCACCGACGGCATCGGCACCGCGCGCCTGCCGCTGTTCGACACGTGGGCCGAGGCCGGCGTCGAGCACTGTATCTACAACCGCTTCCTGTTCGGCCGTTTCGGTTTCTCGCGCACGCACCGCAAGCTCGCGGTGATCGATCATGCGATTGCGTTCTGCGGCGGCATCAACATCGTCGACGACTACACGCAGGGCAGCGCGACGCTGCCGTTTCCGCGCTGGGATTTCGCGGTCGAGATGGCGGGGCCGGCGGTGTCGGACGTGCGCGCCGCGTTCGAGCTGCAGTGGCACCGGATCCAGTTCGGCCACAAGCCGTACGCGCAATACGCGGCGGGGCTGCACGGCGGCGAAGCGTTTCCGGACATGTTCCGGCGCTGGATGCGCAGCCACCGCTGGATCAAGGCCGGTGCGCTGCGGGTCGTGACCGAGCCGAGCGTCGCGTTCGTCGCGCGCGACAACGTCGTGAACCGCCGCGCGATCGAGAAGGCCTATCTCGCCGCGATCGGCCAGGCGCGCCAGCGGATCCTGCTCGCGAATCCGTACTTCATGCCGGGCCGCAAGCTGCGCCGCGCGCTGACGGGCGCAGCACGCCGCGGCGTCGACGTGCGGATCCTGATCGGCCGCAAGGAATTCGCGGCGCTCGATACGGCCGTGCCGTTCCTGTATCACGCGCTGCTGCGCGCGGGCGTGCGCGTGGCGGAATACGACAAGACGATGCTGCACGGCAAGGTGGCCGTGATCGACGACAACTGGGCGACCGTCGGCTCGTCGAACCTGGATGCGCTGAGCCTGATGCTGAACAATGAGGCGAACGTCGTGCTGGTGCGCTACGATGCGGTCACGAACCAGCTGCGCGACGCGATCGCGGCCGCCTTCTCCGAAGGCCGCGAAATCGACGCCGCCCGGTATGCCGCACGGCCGCGCATCGAGCGTATGCTGAGCTGGCTCGCATACAACACGTACCGCCTCGTGATGAAGGCGCTGACGGTCGGCGGTTACGACTGACACGGATTCAGCATCCGCTTCATAAAATCTGTCCGCACGTTCGTGCGGAAAAGCCGCTCCGGTCCCGCCGGAATCGCGCAAAATAGCGGCTCGGTTAGACACCGGTTTCTAATAATTTCCTTGTTTCGCGAGCGGCCGCACTCAATAATAGTACGGCCGTTCGATTTTATTCGAACCCCCGAACGGTTATAGAAAAAGCTATGCGAAAAGGCGAACAGACGCGTGCCGCGATACTCGAAGCTGCTTTGGACCTCGCCAGCCGTGACGGGCTGGAGGGGCTGACGATCGGCCTGCTGGCCGAGCGCATGCAGATGAGCAAGAGCGGTGTGTTCGCGCACTTCGGATCGCGCGAGGACCTGCAGGTCGAGGTCGTCCGCGAGTATCACCATCGTTTCGAGAACGAGGTGTTCTTTCCGAGCCTGCGCGAGTCGCGAGGCTTGCCGCGCCTTCGGGCGATGCTGGCCCGCTGGACGGAGAAGCGCATCCAGGAGGTGACGACCGGATGCATCTACATCAGCGGTGCGGTCGAGTACGACGACCGGCCTGACAGCCCGGTGCGCGAGCAGTTGATCGCGAGCGTGACGGCCTGGCGTGCCGCGATGCTGCGTGCCATTTCGCAGGCGAAGGAAGAAGGCCATCTGCGTGCGGATACCGATCCGGACCTGATGCTCTTCGAGCTGTACAGCTTCACGCTCGGCCTGCATCACGACGCACGATTCCTGCATTCGCCGGATGCCGTGCGCCTCACGTGGGCCGCGCTGGAAAAGACGATCGTTTCGTATCAGAGCGAGAGCCGTTAGCGGCGCGTGATCCGCCCGCCAGGAGCTCGAGCCGTTTGCCCACCTTTGGAGAGAGTCATGGGACAGTACGCCGCGCCGCTGCGCGACATGCAATTCGTGTTGCACGAGCTTCTGAATGTCGAGGCCGAGGTCAAGCAAATGCCGCGGCATGCGGACCTCGACGCCGACACGATCAACCAGGTCCTCGAGGAAGCGGGCAAGTTCTGCTCCGAGGTACTGTTCCCGCTGAACCAGGTCGGCGACCGCGAAGGCTGCACGTTTGAAGGCGACGGCGTCGTGAAGACCCCGACCGGCTTCAAGGAAGCGTATCGGCAGTACGTCGAGGCCGGCTGGCCGGCGCTCGGCTGCGATCCGGACTACGGCGGCCAGGGCCTGCCCGCGTTCGTGAACAACGCGCTCTACGAAATGCTGAACTCGGCGAACCAGGCATGGACGATGTATCCGGGCCTGTCGCATGGCGCGTACGAATGCCTGCACGCGCACGGCGCGCCGGAGCTCCAGAAACAGTATCTGCCGAAGCTCGTGTCGGGCGAATGGACGGGCACGATGTGCCTGACCGAGCCGCACTGCGGCACCGACCTCGGCATCCTGCGCACCAAGGCCGAACCGAACGGCGACGGCTCGTACTCGATCAGCGGCACGAAGATCTTCATCTCGAGCGGCGAGCACGACATGTCGAAGAACATCGTCCACCTCGTGCTCGCGCGCCTGCCGGACGCGCCGCAAGGCACGAAGGGGATCTCGCTGTTCATCGTGCCGAAGTTCATTCCGGACGCCGCGGGCGAGCCGGGCGAGCGCAACGGCATCAAGTGCGGCTCGATCGAACACAAGATGGGCATCCACGGCAACTCGACGTGCGTGATGAACCTCGACAACGCGAAGGGCTGGATGGTCGGCGAGCCGAACAAGGGCTTGAACGCGATGTTCGTGATGATGAACGCCGCGCGTCTGGGCGTCGGCATGCAGGGCCTCGGCCTCACGGAAGTCGCGTACCAGAACTCGCTGACGTACGCGAAGGAGCGCCTGCAGATGCGCTCGCTGACGGGCCCGAAGGCACCGGACAAGCCGGCCGACCCGATCATCGTGCACCCGGACGTGCGCCGCATGCTGCTCACGCAGAAGGCCTACGCGGAAGGCGCGCGCGCGTTCACGTACTGGTCCGCGCTGCAGATCGACAAGGAGCTGTCGCACGGTGACGAAGCGGTGCGCAAGGAAGCGGCCGACCTCGTCGCGCTGCTCACGCCGATCATCAAGGCGTTCCTGACCGACAACGCGTTCGAGTCGACCAACCACGCGATGCAGATCTACGGCGGCCACGGCTTCATCTCCGAGTGGGGCATGGAGCAGTACGTGCGCGACGCGCGGATCAACATGATCTACGAAGGCACGAACTCGATCCAGTCGCTCGACCTGCTGGGCCGCAAGGTGCTCGGCGACATGGGCGCGAAGCTGAAGAAGTTCGGCAAGCTCGTCACCGAATTCGCGGAAGCCGAAGGCGTGAAGCCGGAGATGGCCGAGTTCATCAACCCGCTCGCCGACATCGGCGACAAGGTGCAGAAGCTGACGATGGAAATCGGCATGAAGGCGATGCAGAACCCGGACGAAGTCGGCGCCGCCGCCGTGCCGTACCTGCGTACCGTCGGGCACCTGGTGTTCTCGTACTTCTGGGCGCGCATGGCGCGTCTCGCGCTCGACAACGAAGCGTCGGGCGATCCGTTCTACAAGTCGAAGCTCGCGACGGCCCGCTTCTATTTCGCGCGTCTGCTGCCCGAGACGGCCGCGACGATCCGCGCCGCGCGCGCCGGTTCGAAGACGCTGATGGAAGTCGACGAATCGCTGTTCTGACGCGAGTCCGGGCGGTGCGCGCCGCGCGCCGCCCGAACGCAACGGTTCCTGGTATTCACTTCGCCGTGCAGCCCTCCCAACCCGCGCTGCACGACACTATCCGGAGACATCCCGTGAGCAATTTCCTGATTCGCAAGGTCGCCGTGCTGGGCGCCGGCGTGATGGGCGCGCAGATCGCCGCGCACCTCGTCAACGCGCGCGTGCCGGTGCTGCTGTTCGACCTGCCGGCCAAGGAAGGCCCGAAAAACGCGATCGCGCTGAAGGCGATCGAGAACCTGAAGAAGCTGTCGCCCGCGCCGTTCGGCGTGAAGGACGACGCGAAATACCTCGAAGCCGCGAACTACGAAGACGACATCGCGAAGCTCGCCGAGTGCGACGTCGTGATCGAAGCGATCGCCGAGCGGATGGACTGGAAGCACGACCTGTACAAGAAGGTCGCGCCGCACATCGCACCGAACGCGATCTTCGCGACCAATACGTCGGGCCTGTCGATCACGAAGTTGTCCGAAGGATTCTCGGACGAGCTGAAGTCGCGCTTCTGCGGCGTGCACTTCTTCAACCCGCCGCGCTACATGCACCTCGTCGAACTGATCCCGACCGCGCATACGCGTCCGGAGATCCTCGACCAGCTCGAGACCTTCCTGACGAGCATCGTCGGCAAGGGCGTCGTGCGCGCGAAGGACACGCCGAACTTCATCGCGAACCGCGTCGGCATCTTCTCGATCCTCGCGGTGATCACCGAGGCCGCGAAGTTCGGCCTGCGCTTCGACGAAGTCGACGACCTGACGGGCAGCCGCCTCGGCCGCGCGAAGTCGGCGACGTTCCGCACCGCGGACGTGGTCGGCCTCGACACGATGGCGCACGTGATCAAGACGATGCAGGACAACCTCGCCGACGATCCGTTCTTCCCGGTCTACCAGACGCCCGCCGTGCTCGCCGAACTGGTGAAGCAGGGCGCGCTCGGCCAGAAGACGGGCGGCGGTTTCTACAAGAAGGAAGGCAAGGCGATCAAGGTGCTCGACGCGAAGACGGGCACCTACGTGGATTCGGGCGCGAAGGCCGATGAAACCGTCGGCCGCATCCTGAAGCGCCCGCCGGCGGAACGCCTGAAGCTGCTGCGCGAGACGGACCATCCGCACGCGCAGTTCCTGTGGTCGATCTTCCGCGACGTGTTCCACTACATCGGCGTGCATCTCGAGTCGATCGCCGACAACGCGCGCGACGTCGACCTCGCGATCCGCTGGGGCTTCGGCTGGAACGAAGGCCCGTTCGAAGGCTGGCAGGCCGCCGGCTGGAAGCAGGTCGCCGAGTGGGTGCAGGAAGACATCGCGGCGGGCAAGGCGCTCGCGAACGTGCCGCTGCCGTCGTGGGTGCTCGAAGGCGCGGTCGCCGAGCAGGGCGGCGTGCACACGGCCGAAGGCTCGTGGGCACCGGCGTCGAAGCGCTTCGTGCCGCGCTCGGACCTCGCCGTCTACGGCAAGCAGGTGTTCCGCGCGCCGCTCGTCGGCGAAGCCGGCGCCGATCCGAAGACGTACGGCAAGACGCTGTTCGAAACCGACGCGGTGCGCGCGTGGGTCGATGATCGCGCAGGCGAGGACGACGTCGTGATCGTATCGTTCAAGTCGAAGATGAACACGATCGGACCGAGCGTGATCGACGGCCTCGTGCAGGCGATCGAACTCGCGGAGAAGGACTACAAGGGCGTGGTGATCTGGCAGCCGACGTCGCTGAAGCTCGGCACGCCGGGCGGCCCGTTCTCGGCCGGCGCGAACCTCGAAGAGGCGATGCCCGCGTTCATGATGGGCGGCGCGAAGGGTATCGAGCCGTTCGTGAAGAAGTTCCAGGAAGGCATGCTGCGCGTCAAGTACGCGAACGTGCCGGTCGTCGCGGCCGTATCGGGCATCGCGCTCGGCGGCGGTTGCGAGCTGATGCTGCACAGCGCGAAGCGCGTCGTGCACGTCGAGAGCTACATCGGTCTCGTCGAAGTGGGCGTCGGCCTCGTGCCGGCGGGCGGCGGCCTGAAGGAAGCGGCGCTGCGCGCGGCGGAGGCGGCCACGGCCGCGAACGCGACCACCGACATCCTGAAGTTCGTCACGAAGTCGTTCGAGAACGCGGCGATGGCGAAGGTGTCGTCGTCGGCGCACGATGCGCGCGCGATGGGTTACCTGAAGCCGTCCGACACGATCATCTTCAACGTGTTCGAGCTGCTCGACACCGCGAAGAAGGAAGCCCGTGCGCTGGCCGCCGTCGGCTACCGCGCACCGCTGCGCGCGAAGGACGTGCCGGTCGCAGGCCGCTCGGCGATCGCGACGATCAAGGCATCGCTCGTCAACATGCGTGACGGCCGCTTCATCAGCGACCACGACTACCTGATCGCGAGCCGCATCGCCGAAGCCGTGTGCGGCGGCGACGTCGAAGCCGGCAGCCTCGTCGACGAGCAGTGGCTGCTCGCGCTCGAGCGCCGCGCGTTCGTCGAGCTGCTCGGCACGCAGAAGACGCAGGAACGGATCATGGGCATGTTGCAGACCGGCAAGCCGGTGCGTAACTGAGCGAGCAGACGACAAGGAGTCTGAAATGAGCAAACAACTGCAAGACGCATACATCGTCGCCGCCAGCCGCACCCCGATCGGCAAGGCCCCGCGCGGTGTCTTCAAGAACACGCGCCCCGACGAGCTGCTGGTTCACGCGATCAAGTCGGCGGTCGCACAGGTGCCCGGCCTCGATACCAAAGTGATCGAGGACGCGATCATCGGTTGCGCGATCCCGGAAGCCGAGCAGGGCCTGAACGTCGCCCGCATGGGCGCGCTGCTCGCGGGCCTGCCGCAGACGGTCGGCGGCGTGACGGTCAACCGCTTCTGCGCGTCGGGCATCACCGCGCTGGCGATGGCGGCCGACCGCATCCGTGTCGGCGAATCGGACGCGATCTTCGCGGGCGGCTGCGAATCGATGAGCATGGTGCCGATGATGGGCAACAAGCCGTCGATGTCGCCGCACATCTTCGACCGCAGCGAGGATTTCGGCATTGCGTACGGGATGGGCCTGACCGCCGAGCGCGTCGCCGAGCAGTGGAAGGTGAGCCGCGAAGACCAGGACGCGTTCTCGGTCGAATCGCACCGCAAGGCGCTCGCCGCGCAGCAGGCAGGCGAGTTCGGCGACGAAATCGCTGCGTACACGATCACCGAGCGTTTCCCGAATCTCGCGACGGGCGAAATCGACGTGAAGACGCGCGAGATCAGGCTCGACGAAGGTCCGCGCGCGGATACGACGCTCGAAGGCCTCGCGAAGCTGCGCACGGTGTTCGCGAACAAGGGCTCGGTTACGGCCGGCAACAGCTCGCAGACGTCGGACGGCGCGGGCGCGCTGCTCGTCGTGTCGGAGAAGGTGCTCAAGGAATTCAACCTGACGCCGCTCGCGCGCTTCGTGAGCTTCGCGGTGCGCGGCGTGCCGCCGGAAATCATGGGCATCGGTCCGAAGGAAGCGATTCCGGCCGCGCTGAAGGCCGCCGGCCTGAAGCAGGACGATCTCGACTGGATCGAGCTGAACGAAGCATTCGCCGCGCAATCGCTGGCAGTGATGCGCGATCTCGGCCTCGATCCGTCGAAGGTCAATCCGATGGGCGGCGCGATCGCGCTCGGCCATCCGCTCGGCGCGACCGGCGCGATCCGCGCGGCGACCGTCGTGCACGGCCTGCGCCGCCGCAACCTGAAGTACGGGATGGTCACGATGTGCGTCGGCACCGGCATGGGTGCGGCGGGCATCATCGAACGCCTGTAAGCGGAGCGGGACAGTAGCGATCACGGTGCGCGAGCCGCGAGCTTGCGCACCGTTTTTCATTCCGGAAGAGGAAAGTCAAAGGAGACGGTTGTGGCCGAAATTCAAGTGGAACGCGCCGACGGCGTGCTGACGATCACGATCGCGCGCCCGGCGAAGAAGAACGCGCTGACGGCGGCGATGTACCAGACGATGGCCGATGCGCTCGCCGACGCGCAGGAAGACAAGGCGATCCGCGTGATCCTGCTGCGCGGCGGCGACGGCAACTTCAGCGCGGGGAACGATCTCGAGGATTTCCTGAAGTCGCCGCCGAAGGACGAGAACGCGTCGGTTTTCCAGTTCCTCGCGCGGATCAGCAGCGCGACCAAGCCGATCGTGGCCGCGGTGCCGGGCGTCGCGGTCGGCGTCGGCGTGACGATGCTGCTGCACTGCGATCTCGTCTACGCGGCCGACACCGCGACGTTCTCGCTGCCGTTCGCGCAGCTCGGGCTGTGCCCGGAAGCCGCGTCGAGCGTGCTGCTGCCGCGTCTGGCCGGCCATCAGGTCGCCGCTGAAAAGCTGCTGCTCGGCGAAGTGTTCGACGCGCTGGAAGCGCATCGCATCGGCATCGTCAATCGCGTGCTGCCGGCCGCCGAGCTCGACGCATTCGCGGCGAAGCAGGCCGCGAAGCTCGCGGCACTGCCGGCGTCGTCGCTGCGCGTGACGAAGGCGCTGCTGAAGGAGACGGGCGGGGTGGCCGTGGCCGCGCGGATGAGCGAGGAAGCCGGCCATTTCTCCGCGATGCTGCGCGCGCCGGAAGCGCGCGAGGCGATGACGGCGTTCTTCGAGAAGCGCAAACCGGATTTCCGTCAGTTCGACTGATACGGGGCGCAGGCGCTTCGCTGCCCCGGATTCCTTCGTCGGCCGGGGCGGCAACGCTTGCGTCCGCGCGCCGCACGCTGCTCGTCGCACGCCGCACGCCGCACGTCGCACGTCGCACGTCGCACGTCGCTTGTAGCTTGTCGCGTGGCTGCGTTCGGTCCTCGTGGCCGACGCATCAACCAGCGGGTCGGCTCGATCCTGAATCGCCGTGCGTTCGCGTGGCGTTCCGCGTTCCCCGCATTCGCCGCCGTTCCGCCGCCGAGACATCCTCGCAATTCGCGCCGGCGCCCCTCATGTTGCTGTGCAGCGCCGTCCCGCTTTCCGGCCCGTTAGTGCCTGCTATCCGCGATGCCTGAGCGAAGGCCCGGTGGCCGTTTTGACGCAGGTCATCGCCGGTGCCTGCCCCAGCCTCGGGCCAGCCCAGCCCCAGCCCCAGCCCCAGCCCCAGCCCCAGCCCCAGCCCCAGCCCAGCCCCAGCCCCAGCCCAGCCCAGCCCAGCCCCCACCCCGCTCGGGCCAGTTCCGGCTCACCTCGGCAAACCTTGTCCGCCGTCAAGTTGCACTGCGGCAATTTTCCGTACAGTTCGCGCACAGGTCGCCGCGGCCGGATGCGTCGCGCGATGGCGGCGTGCGGCCAGCGGTTCTTCTCAACGACAATCAGGCGAACGAATAATGATCGGACGAATCACCGGCGGGGCGCGTGCGGCGCCCGTCATCGGGCTGCTGGCTGGACTCGCCGGATGCAGCGACCTTCACGTGCTCGATCCGAAGGGCGCGGTGGGCGTCGCGGAAAAATCGCTGATCGCGACCGCGACGTGGGCGATGCTGATCGTCGTCATTCCAGTGATCCTGCTCACGCTGTGGTTCGCATGGCGCTACCGCGCATCGAACCGCAACGCCGCCTACGCGCCGAACTGGTCGCATTCGACCGCGATCGAGGTCGTGATCTGGACGGTGCCGACGCTGATCATCCTGTTCCTCGGCGTGCTCACGTGGCGGACGACGCACGAGCTCGACCCGTACAAGCCGATCGAATCGTCGGTCAAGCCGATCAATGTCGAGGTCGTCGCGCTCGACTGGAAGTGGCTGTTCATCTATCCGGAACTCGGCATCGCGTCGGTGAACCAGCTCGCGATTCCGGTCGGCACGCCGGTGAATTTCCGCATCACGTCCGACTCGGTGATGAACTCGTTCTTCATCCCGCAGCTTGGCAGCCAGGTCTATGCGATGGCCGGCATGCAGACGCGCCTGCATCTGATCGCCGACGAGGCGGGCGACTACGCAGGCGTGTCCGCCAACTACAGCGGCCGCGGCTTTTCCGACATGAAGTTCCGCACGCTCGCCGAGCCGCGCGAGCAGTTCGACGCGTGGGTGCGGAAGGTGAAGGCGTCGTCCGACCGGCTCGACATGACCGCGTACGGCACGGTCGCGCAGCCGGGCGAGAAGGCGCCCGTGCGCTATTTCTCGTCGGTCGACCCGAAGCTGTTCCACAACATCATCGCGAAATACAACAACGGCCACGTCCTCGACCCGAAGGACGCCGCCTGCACGACGAAGGGGTAACGCATGTTCGGCAAACTGACTCTTTCGGCGATCCCGTTCGATCAGCCCATCATCATGGGGGCGAGCGCCTTCATGGGGCTCGTCGTGCTGGGCATCGTCGCCGCGCTGACGGTCGCGGGCAGGTGGAAATGGCTGTGGAGCGAATGGCTGACGTCCGTCGATCACAAGAAGATCGGCGTGATGTACCTGGTCGTCGCGGTGCTGATGCTGCTGCGCGGCTTCGCGGACGCCGTGATGATGCGCCTGCAGCTCGCGCTCGCGTACAACGGCCCCGGCTACCTGCCGCCGCATCACTACGACCAGGTCTTCACCGCGCACGGCGTGATCATGATCTTCTTCATGGCGATGGCGCTGCTGGTCGCGTTCTTCAACCTGATCGTGCCGCTGCAGATCGGCGCGCGCGACGTCGCGTTCCCGTTCCTGAACTCGCTCTCCTTCTGGATGACGGCGGTCGCCGCGATCCTGATGAACGTTTCGCTCGTGATCGGCGAATTCGCGCAGACGGGCTGGCTCGCGTATCCGCCGCTGTCGGAGCTGCAGTTCAGCCCGGGCGTCGGGGTCGACTACTACCTGTGGGCGCTGCAGATCTCGGGCGTCGGGACGCTGATCACGTCGATCAACTTCTTCGTGACGATCATCAAGATGCGCGCGCCGGGCATGACGCTGATGAAGATGCCGGTGTTCACGTGGACGGCCCTCTGCTCGAACGTGCTGATCATGGCGACGTTCCCGATCCTGACCGTCGCGCTCGCGCTGCTCGGCCTCGATCGCTACCTCGACATGCATTTCTTCACCAACGAAGCCGGCGGTAACGCGATGCTGTACCTGAACCTGATCTGGGCGTGGGGGCATCCGGAGGTATACATCCTCGTGCTGCCCGCGTTCGGCATCTATTCGGAAGTCATCGCGACGTTCGCGAAGAAGCCGCTGTTCGGTTACCGGACGATGGTCTATGCATCGTGCGTGATCATGGTGCTCGCGTTCCTCGTGTGGCTGCATCACTTTTTCACGATGGGCTCGGGGGCCGACGTCAACGCGTTTTTCGGGATCGTGACGATGGTCATCGCCATCCCGACCGGCGTGAAGATCTTCAACTGGCTGTTCACGATGTATCGCGGCCGCATCGAATTCACGGCGCCGGTGCTGTGGACGATCGGCTTCATGATCACGTTCACGCTCGGCGGGATGACCGGCGTGATGATGGCGATTCCGGGTGCGGATTTCGTGCTGCACAACAGCCTGTTCCTGATCGCGCACTTCCACAACGCGATCATCGGCGGCGTCGTGTTCGGCTACTTCGCGGGCGTTCACTACTGGTTCCCGAAGGTGTTCGGCTTCCGGCTCGACGAGAAGTTCGGCAAGCGCGCGTTCTGGTGCTGGTTCCTCGGCTTCTACGCGTCGTTCGTGCCGCTGTACGTGCTCGGCTTCATGGGCATGACGCGCCGCCTGAACCACTACGACAACCCGGCATGGCATCCGTGGCTGGTCGCCGCCGCGTTCGGCGTCGCGCTGATCGCGATCGGCGTGCTGTGCCAGGTCGCATCGGTGTGGGTCGGCTGGCGCAATCGCAACCAGCCGCAGTATCGCGACGCGACGGGCGACCCGTGGAACGGCCGCACGCTCGAATGGGCGACGTCGTCGCCGCCCGCCGTCTACAACTTCGCGGTACTCCCGAACGTGCACGAACTCGACGAGCTCGCCTATCGCAAGGCGAAGGGCCTCGGGCTCGGCCTCGGCAAGAACGTCAGGTACGAGGACATCCACATGCCGTCGAACACGAGCGCGGGCTTCTTCGTCGGCATCTTCAGCCTGCTGCTCGGCTTCGCGCTCGTCTGGCACATCTGGTGGCTCGCGATCGCCTCGCTCGTCGGCATCGTCGCGACGGTGGTGCTGTACAGCGCACAGGACAACGACGGCTATTACATTCCGGCGGACACCGTCCGCAAGATCGAGGAACAACGCGCGGGTGTGCGGATCGGCACCCCGGCGCCGGAAGTCGAACTGGAGACGAACTGATGTCGTATCAATCTCTCGCGGGTGCCGCCCGTCATCCGGCCGCGCACCACCATCCGCCGTCGCATTCGGTGTTCGGCTTCTGGCTGTACCTGATGACCGACTGCGTGATCTTCGCGTCGCTGTTCGCGACGTTCGCGGTGCTCGGCAACCAGTTCGCGGGCGGTCCGACCGCGAAGGACCTGTTCGACATTCCGGGTGTCGCGCTCGAGACGGCGGCGCTGCTGCTGTCGAGCATCACGTACGGGTTCGCGATGCTCGGCGCACAGCGGCGCCGGCGCGGCACGGTGTTCGTGTGGCTTGCGGTGACGTTCGTGCTGGGCGCCGCGTTCCTCGCGATGGAGCTGCGCGAGTTCTCGCACCTGATCGCTCAGGGCGCGGGCCCGCAGCGCAGCGCATTCCTGTCGGCGTTCTTCGCGCTCGTCGGCACGCACGGGCTGCACGTGGCGGTCGGCCTCTTGTGGATGGTCGTGCTCGTCGTGCAGATCGCTCGCGGCCCCGGCATGACGGAGCGCGACTTCCGGCGCCTCACCTGCCTGAGCCTCTTCTGGCACTTCCTCGACATCGTCTGGATCTGCGTGTTCTCCTTCGTCTATCTCGCGAGCGTGATCTAAATGGCTCATTCGGAACTCATCCACCACGATGACGCGCACGGTACGGCCGGCGGCTACCTCGTCGGTTTCGTGCTGTCGGTGCTGCTGACGGCCGCGTCGTTCGGCCTCGTGATGGGCGGCATGCTGGCGCCGAAGGCGGCGATCATCGCGCTCGCGGGGCTCGCATTCGTGCAGATCGTCGTGCATCTCGTCTGCTTCCTGCACATGAACGCGTCGTCCAGCCAGCGCTGGAACGTGATGGCGTTCAGCTATACGGTGCTGACCGCGCTGATCCTGATCGTCGGGACGCTGTGGGTGATGCACAACGTCAGCATGAACATGATGTCGCGATAACCGGCCCGGGGCGCGGTCCGTCCCGTCCCGCTGCGCCGTGCGTGCCGCACGGCTCCTTTTCTTTCGGGCGTGCGTATCGCATGCCTTTCTGCATCATGGTCAACAACGATTCCCAGACACCGGTTCGCGCCGACGAGCCGATCCCGCACCGCAAGGTCATCCGCGCATGGCTCGTGCCGTTCGCCACGCGCGAGATCGTGCGCCCGATCCTGCTGCTCGTGCTCGACTACCTGTTGCTGTTCGCGGCGTTCGCCGGCGCGCTGCTGATTCCGTCGACGGTCGGCAAGATCGTCTGCGGGATGGCCGCCGGGTTCATCACCGGGCGACTGTTCATCATCGGGCACGACGCGTGCCATCAGAGCCTGACGCCCGACCGCCGGCTGAACCGCTGGCTCGGCCGCATCGCCTTCCTGCCGTCGCTGACGCCTTACAGCCTGTGGGAAGTCGGGCACAACGTCGTGCATCACGGCTATACGAACCTGAAGGGCTTCGATTTCGTGTGGGCGCCGCATACGCCAGCGGAATTCGCCGCGCTGTCGCCGGCACGGCGGTGGCTGGATCGCGTCTACCGGAGCGGATGGGCGCCGGGCCTCTACTATCTCGTCGAGATCTGGTGGCTTCGGATGTATTTCCCGTCCCGGGGCTATATCGGTGCGTCGCGGCCGGTGTTCCGGCGCGACTGCCTGCTGGTGACGGGCTTCGCGGCCGCGTGGATCGCCGCCGTCGTCGGGGTGGCGTTCGAGACGCAGCAATCCGTCGCGCTGCTGCTCGCGACCGGCGTGCTCGTGCCGTTCCTGTTCTGGTGCTCGATGATCGGCTTCGTCGTGTATGTCCACCATACCGACCCGCGCATCGCATGGCACGCGAACCGCGCCGAATGGTCGAATGCCGCACCGTTCGTGTCGACCACGCTGCACCTGACGTTTCCGTTCGGAATCGGCGGCCTGCTGCACCACATCATGGAGCACACGGCGCATCACGTCGACATGAGCGTGCCGCTGTACCGGCTCAAGCCGGCGCAGGCGAAGCTCGAGGACATGCTGCCCGGGCGGATCGTCGTGCAGCGTTTCGGCTGGCGCTGGTATTTCGACACGGCTCGCCGCTGCAAGCTCTATGACACCGACCGCAAGCTCTGGACGGACTATCGTGGAAACGTGACGAGCGAGGTGGCACCCGAGGTGCGCGCGCCGGCCGCAGCGGGCGCGCGGCAGGGGGCGGTTCCCGAAGCCGCGGGCAACGCGCCCGCCGCGACCGCTCAGGCGGTGCCGTAATCGACGTGGCCGGTTTCGCGGCAGAAGCTGACGAGCCGCAGGCCGGCCGCCTTCGCGATCTCGATCGCGAGCGACGACGGCGCGGAGATCGTCGCGACCATCGGAATGCCGACCCGCGCCGACTTGCGCACGAGCTCGTAGCTCGCGCGGCTCGACAGGAACACGAAGCCGTCGGTCGCGTCGGCGCGCGCCAGCACGAGCGCGCCGATCAGCTTGTCGAGCGCGTTGTGGCGGCCGACGTCCTCGAACGCCATCCGGATCGCGCCTGTTGCGTCGCACCACGCGGCCGCGTGCAGGCCGCCGGTGAGCTGCGTGAGCGCCTGGTGCGCCGGCAGCCCGTGGGCCGCGCGCGCGAGCGCGTCGGGCGCGAGGCGCGCGAGAAAGCCGGTGTCGGGCACCCGCTCGGGCGCGAGGTCGAGCAGGTCGATGCTTTCGATCCCGCACACGCCGCAGCCGGTACGCCCCGCAAGCGCGCGGCGCCGGTCCTTCAGCGCGGCGAACGCCTGCTGGACGACTTCCAGATGCACCTCCGCGTGCGGCAGCGGCGCGTCGGCGTGCAGGATCACCTCGATGTCCTTGATGTCGCTGCCGCGCGCGACGATCCCTTCCGAGATCGCGAAGCCGACCGCGAACGCCTCGAGGTCGCGCGGCGTGCACATCATCACCGCGTGCGAGATGCCGTTGAAGACCAGCGCGACCGGCCATTCCTGGCCGACGTAGTCGTGCGCGGTTTCGACGGCGCCGCCGCGCGTGCGGCGCACGGACAGCTCGATCGCGCCGCGCGGCTCTTCTGTTTCAGTCGGATTCACGAGCACTCCCGTTGATTCGAGGCAGGGGCGGCGGCGATCGGGTCCGCCGCTCGCGCGCAGAGGTTCTAAAATACCTCAGGCAGGCCGGCCGCGCCGGCATCCGCCACTCAGGTAACGACCATGGGACTCAGCGACGCTCCGCTGCTATTCAATTTCGAACACGATTCATCGGAAAACCTCACGTACATCCCGATGATCGTGCGTTTCAATCTCGACCGTTTCGGTCTGCGGATTTCACTGGAGCAGTGGCAACTGCTGCCGCTCGAGGACCGCAAGCTGCTCGCGCGCTTTCCGGCCGACGACGATACCGCGATCGAGCCCAATTTCGATCACGCGCTGTTCGAAATGCTGCGCACGCATGCCGACCTCGAACCGTCGTGGTTTCAGCCGGACGAGCAGCCGAGCTGGCGCGCGACCGACACGGTGCCGGACGCGCTCGTGCAGCAGAGCGCGCTGGCCGGGCTGCCGGCACCCGCGCTCGCGCAGTGGCAGCGGCTCGCGCCGTTCCAGCGCTACGTGCTGGTGAAGCTGTCGCGCAAGCCGAAGCTCAATCACGACTTCGTGCCCGCGATGCGGGAGTTCGGGCTGACGGCCACGCACTGACGGGCCGCATGCGGCGCCGCCGCGCGGCGCGCATGCGTCGTTACAGCGGCGGCAGCTGACGCGGCTTGCGGTCGGGGCCGGTCGCGACGTAGGTGAGCGTCGCTTCGGTGACCTTCACGATTTCGCCCATCAGGCGCATGCGCTGCGCGTATACCTCGACGTCGACCGTGATCGACGTGTTGCCGGTGCGCATGATGGTGGCGTAGAAGCTCAGCAGGTCGCCGACGAACACCGGCTGCTTGAATACGAACGAATTGACCGCGACCGTCGCGACGCGGCCGTTCGCGCGCTGGCTCGCGGGGATCGAGCCGGCGATGTCGACCTGCGACATGATCCAGCCGCCGAACACGTCGCCGTGGACGTTCGCGTCGTGCGGTTGCGGGACGACGCGCAGCGCGGGCTGTTTTTGCGGGAGTTCGAGGGTCGAATCGGTCATGACGGGGGCTTTCATCCTGTAATAAATGCACCGCCGCGCGCAGGCCGGCCGGCGAGGGCGCCGGCAGCGGCGCGTAGCGGCTTCTGCGACAATACAACGTTCGCAAATTGTACGAGAAAGCGGGCGAGTCGGCCGCCGCGGCACGCGGCCGGCACCGCCGCCGATCCTGATCCCCATGCGCCGATATTCCGCTTCCGGCGAGCCCGCGCCGGCTCCGACCGGGCCCCGCAACGACTGGCAGACCATCCGGTCGCTGCTGCCGTACCTGGCCACCTACAAATGGCGCGTCGCGCTCGCGCTCGGCTGCCTGATCGGCGCGAAGGTCGCGAACCTCGGCGTGCCGGTCGTGATGAAGCGCATCGTCGATCACCTGTCCGCCGTGCAGCAGCTCACCGCGCTCGGCCGTGCGGAGCAGTCGGCCGGCATCGTGCTCGCGGGCGGCGTCGGTTTGCTGGTCGTCGCCTATGCGCTCGTGCGGCTGTCCACGTCGCTCTTCACCGAGCTGCGCGAGATCCTGTTCTCGAAGGTCACCGAGAGCGCGGTGCGCCAGCTCGCGCTGCAGGTGTTCCGGCATCTGCACGGGCTGTCGCTGCGCTTCCATCTCGAACGCCAGACGGGCGGCATGTCGCGCGACATCGAGCGCGGCACGCGCGGCATCCAGCAACTGATTTCCTATTCGCTGTACAGCATCCTGCCGACGCTCGTCGAGGTCGGGCTCGTGCTCGGCTTCTTCGTGGTCAAGTACGAGGCGTACTACGCGTACGTGACGTTCGCGGCGCTGGTCACGTACATCGTGTTCACCGTGAAGGTCACCAACTGGCGCACGCACTTTCGCCGCACGATGAACGAGCTCGATTCGCGCGCGAACTCGCGGGCGATCGATTCGCTGATCAACTACGAGACGGTGAAGTACTTCGGCAACGAGGAGTGGGAGGCGCAGCGCTACGACGAGAACCTGAAGCGTTACCGCAAGGCCGCGATCCGTTCGCAGAACTCGCTGTCGGTGCTGAACTTCGGCCAGCAGGCGATCATCGGCACCGGGCTCGTGTTCATCCTGTGGCGCGCGACGCAGGGCGTGCTGGCCGGCAAGCTGACGCTCGGCGATCTCGTGCTGATCAACACGTTCATGCTGCAGCTCTACATTCCGCTGAATTTTCTCGGCGTCGTGTATCGCGAGCTGAAGCAGAGCCTCACCGACATGGACCGGATGTTCGGGTTGCTGTCAGCCGCGAAGGAAGTCGCGGATGCGCCCGACGCGCGGCCGCTTGCGGTGGCCGGCGCGCAGGTGCGCTTCGAGCACGTGAACTTCTCGTACGAAGCGTCGCGGCAGATCCTGCACGACGTGACGTTTACGATCGACGCGGGCACGACGACCGCGGTGGTCGGCCACAGCGGGTCCGGCAAGTCGACGCTGTCGCGGCTGCTGTTCCGCTTCTACGATCTCGACCGGCAGGCGGGCGGCGCGATCCGGATCGACGGCCAGGACATTCGCGACGTCACGCAGGACTCGCTGCGCGCGTCGATCGGGATCGTGCCGCAGGACACCGTGCTGTTCAACGACTCGATCTACTACAACATCGCGTACGGCCGGCCGACCGCGAGCCGCGACGAAGTGATCGCGGCCGCGCGCGCCGCGCACATCCACGACTTCATCGAGACCTTGCCGAAGGGCTATGACACGCCGGTCGGCGAGCGCGGGCTGAAACTGTCGGGCGGCGAGAAGCAGCGCGTCGCGATCGCGCGCACGCTGCTGAAGGATCCGCCGGTGCTGCTGTTCGACGAGGCGACGTCGGCGCTCGATTCGCGCTCGGAGCGCGCGATCCAGCACGAGCTCGACCAGATCGCGCGGCACCGTACGACGCTCGTGATCGCGCACCGGCTGTCGACGGTCGTGCACGCGCAGCAGATTCTCGTGATGGACCACGGGCGGATCGTCGAGCGCGGCACGCACGACGAACTCGTGCGCGCGGACGGGCTGTATGCGCAGATGTGGGCGCTGCAGCAGCAGCGCGCGGCGGCGGGCGGGGAAGCGGCCGAGGCCGCGTGAGCGTGGCTGCCGCGCCGGGTGGCCCGGCGCGGTCAGCCGCGAAACGATCAGCCCGCGGCGGCGCGCAGCCGCGCGTCGAGTTCGCCGAGCTGCGCAGGCGTGCCGACGTTCTCCCAGATTCCTTCATACAATTCGCCGCTCGCGCGGCCGGCCTCGATGGTCGCCTTGAAGTAGGGTGTGAGCGGCCGGTGCGTGCCGGGCACGATGTCGCGGAACATCCGCGTGTCGTACACGCCGATGCTGCCGAACGTGACGCGCGGCGCGCCGGCGAGCGCCAGCCGGCCGTCGTCGCGGAGCACGAAATCGCCGTCCGGATGGAACGGCGGGTTCGGCACCATCACGAGATGCATCGCGGGCGCGTCGAGCGCGGCCATCTGCGCGGCGCGCGGCGCGAGCGTCCGGTAGTCGAACGCACAGTACACGTCGCCCGCGACCGCCGCGAACACCGTCGGCCGGCCGTCGCGCTCAAGCAGCGGCAGCGCCTGCGCGATCCCGCCGGCGGTTTCCAGCGCGTCGCCTTCGGCCGAATACGCGAGCCGCACGCCCCAGTGCGAACCGTCGCCGAGCGTCGCCTCGAGCTGGTCGCCGAGCCACGCGTGGTTGATCACGATCGTCTCGATGCCCGCACGCGCGAGCGCCTCGATCTGCCAGACGATCAGCGGCTTGCCGCCGGCTTCGAGCAGCGGTTTCGGGCGGGTGTCGGTCAGCGGGCGCATCCGGTCGCCGCGGCCGGCGGCGAAGATCATCGCCGTGGTCAGGGTAGAGCTCATGTTCGGCTGAAGGTGAGGGCGGTGTGGGCGGTCAGAACGTATAGCCGACGTCGGCCGCGCCCTTGCCCTCGAGCTCGTCGAGCAGCTTCGCGAACGGCACGAGCGGGCGGTAGCGCAGCGCGACCTTGCGCGCGTAATTCAGGAAGCGCGGCAGGTCGTTCAGGTAGTGCGGCTTGCCGTCGCGGTAGTTGATGCGCGCGAACAGGCCGAGGATCTTGATGTGGCGCTGCAGCCCCATCCATTCGAGCTGGCGGTAGAACTCACCGAAGTCCGGATCGACCGGCAGGCCGGCCTTCTTCGCCTTTTCCCAGTAGTACGCGAAGCAGTCGAGCTCGAACTCCTCGTCCCAGCTGATGAACGCGTCGCGCAACAGCGACACGACGTCGTACGTCAGCGGCCCGTACACGGCGTCCTGGAAGTCGAGCACGCCCGGGTTCGGCTCGCACACCATCAGGTTGCGCGGCATGAAATCGCGCAGCATGAAGCCCTGCGGCTGCGCATGAGCGCTCGCGACCAGCAGCGCGAAGGTACGGTCGAGTGTGCCGCGCATCGCATCGGTGACAGGCTTGCCGAGGTGCCGGCCGACGAACCATTCGGGCAGCAACTCCATCTCGCGGCGCAGGAACGCCTCGTCGAACGGCGGCAGCACGTCGGGCTTCGAGCTCAGCTGGAAGCGGATCAGTGCGTCGAGCGCATCGCGCATCAGCGGCCGCGCGGCGACCGGGTCGGCCGGATCGAGCACCGAGATGTACGACGTGCGGCCGAGGTCGGTCACGAGCATGAAGCCGGCGTCGAAATCGTGGGCCAGCACGTCCGGCACGTGGTCGCCGGCCGCGGCGAGCAGCTGCGCGACCTGGACGAATTCGCGGCACTTCTCGGGCGGCGGCGCGTCGACCGCGATCAGCGAGCCGCCGGGGCTCGCGGCCGACGTGACACGGAAATAGCGGCGGAAACTGGCGTCCGACGACGCGGGCGCGAGGGTCGTCAGGTCGAGGGCGAAGCGCTCGGCGAGCGGGCGCAGCCACGCGGTCAGGGCTTCGAGGCGGGCGTCGGGCTGGGATGCGGCGGATGGGGGCGTCATGAAACTCGGCGGAGGGGGGAACGTCTTGCCATATAATACCCCACGACTTTTTTGACGCGCCCCGCGTCAGCTTCCGCCGTGCAGGCCCGCCGCCTGTCGCGCCGTCCGCCCGATCGCCTCCCCGGTTTGCGCTCAGCCGCAGTCGCGGTGCGACGGTGCGGCCCGCCGCGCGCGAATGTGCCGTGCAGCTGCGGTTGACAAGGGGCGATTCGCCAAACGATAGATGCCGCCCAAACCGCTATTCCCGAATGTCTTCCCCGGTGACGGGGCGCCGCGCAAACGGCGGCTCGCGCTCGCGCTCCTGGCCGTGCCCGGCCTCGTGCCGGCCGTGTCGTACGCGCAGCTGTCGGGCGCGGCCGCGCAGCCGCAGCCGCTCGACTCGCCGTGGGACCTGCGGCTCGCCCCGCAGCTCGAGGATCATCCGCTGAAGGACGGCGCGAAGCCGGCCACCTTCGTGATTGCCGACCATACGAGCGGCACGGCCGATCAGGACCTCGCCGCGAAGGGCTCGGCCGAGCTGCGCCGCGGCGACGCGGTCGTGAAGGCCGACGCGCTCCACTACGATCAGGATACCGACATGGCCGACGCGTACGGCCAGGTCAAGGTGGTCAACGGCGGCACGTCGTTCGCGGGCCCCGAGGCGCATCTGAAGGTCGAGGCGAACCAGGGCTTCATGACGGCGCCGAAGTACCACTTCAACGTGACGGGCGGGTCCGGCAGCGCGGAGCGTGTCGACCTGCTCGACAGCGAGCGCTCGGTGTTCATCAACGGCACCTACACCGCGTGCCAGTGCTCGACGAACCCCGCGTGGTACATCAAGGGCAGCCGCTTCGACTTCGATACGGGCGCCGACGAAGGCACCGCGCGCAACGGCGTGCTGTTCTTCCAGGGCGTGCCGATCTTCGCGAGCCCGTGGATGACGTTCCCGCTGTCGGGCGAGCGGCGCAGCGGCCTCTTGCCGCCGACGTTCTCGATGAACTCGAACAACGGGTTCGAGCTGTCGCTGCCGTACTACTTCAACATCGCGCCGAACCGCGACCTGACGATCACGCCGCGCATCATCTCGCGGCGCGGCGTGCAGACCGAAGCGACGTTCCGCTACCTGTCGCCGTCGTATTCGGGCACGTTTACGGCCAATTACCTGCCGGGTGACCGGCTCGCGCACCGCGACCGCTACGCGATCTACTGGCAGCACCAGCAGAACTTCGGCGGCGGTTTCGGCGGCTACGTCTACTACAACAAGGTCTCGGACAACACGTATCCCGAAGACCTTGGGTCGATGAACCAGTTCATCAACGGGACGCAGACGCTGTACCAGCAGGAAGCCGGCCTCACGTACAACAACGGCCCGTGGTCGGTGCTCGCGCGCTACCAGCACTGGCAGACGCTGCCGCCGTCGATCGCGCCGTACAGCCGCGAGCCGCAGTTGAACGTGAAGTACACGAAGTACAACGTCGGCGGCTTCGACTTCGGCGCGGAAGCCGACTATTCGCGGTTCCGCATCACGACCGCCGACATGACCGAAGGCGACCGGATCGTCTTCAACCCGTATATCGCGTACGGTGTGTACGGCCCCGGCTACTTCGCCGTGCCGAAGGTCCAGTACCACTTCGCGTCGTACGACCTGAACCACCTGTCGTCGAGCACGCCGAACAGCCCGAAGCACTTCACCGAGTCGATCCCGACCGTGAGCTTCGACTCGGGCCTGATCTTCGACCGCTCGGTGCGCCTGTTCGGCCAGGACTTCATCCAGACTCTCGAGCCGCGCCTGTACTACGTGTACACGCCGTATCGCGACCAGTCGAACGCACCGCTGTTCGACACCGCGGAATCGGACTTCGGCCTCGCGGAGATCTACCAGCCGAACACGTTCGTCGGCAACGACCGGATCGCGGATGCGAACCGGATCACGGCCGGCCTGACGTCGCGCTTCATCGATCCGCGCACCGGCGACGAACGCGCGCGCTTCGTGGTCGCGCAGCAGTACTATTTCGCCGACCAGCGCGTCACGCTGAATTCCGGCCAGAGCGCCGTGCTGGCGCGCCACTCCGACCTGATCGTCGGCGCCGCGCTGAAACTCGGCTCCGGCTTCATGTCGGAGACGGCGTTCCAGTACAACCAGAACAACAACCAGCTCGTGAAGTCGAGCATCGGTTTCGGTTACAGCCCGGGCGAGCGCCGCGTGATCAACGTCGGCTACCGCTATACGCGTGCGAACACGACGCTCGACAACCAGCCGATCAACCAGTTCCTGGTGTCCGCGCAATGGCCGCTCACGCGCCGCCTGTATGCGATCGGCCGCTTCAACTACGACCTGGCCGCCGACCGGGTCGTCGACGGTCTGCTCGGCTTACAATACGACGCGGATTGCTGGGCGCTCGGGGTCGGGGTCCAGCGGTACGCGAACGGCGTGAACACGTCGGGGCAGCAGAATTCGTCGACGCGCTTCATGATGCAGCTGACGTTGAAGGGGCTGTCGAGCGTCGACAACGGTCTCGTGGCCGCATTCCGCGCCGGGGTGCCGGGCTACACGCCGCTGCCGTCCGCGCCGCCGCCGATGTCCCGCTTCAGCAACTACGAGTAACGCCGGCTTGTCTGCACCGGTCAGCACGATTTCAATGGAGTATCAGTGGCAATGAAGAAAACCCTTCGTTTCGCGGCAGTCGTGTCCAGCCTCGCCGCGTCCGCCGCGCTGCTCGCCGCCGCGCCGGCCGCGGCGCAGGCGCTCGGTTCGCATGGCGCACAGCTCGCCGACGAAGTCGTCGCGGTCGTCAACAACGACGTGATCACCGGTCGCGAACTCGAGCAGCGCGTCGGCCTGATCGCGCGCCGGCTGCAGCAGCAGAACGCACCCGTGCCGCCGGCCGACCAGTTGAACGCGCAAGTGCTGAACCAGATGGTGCTCGAACGCATCCAGGTGCAGAAGGCCAAGGACGACGGGATCCGCGTCGACGACGCGACCGTGCAGTCCACGCTGCAGCGCCTCGCGCAGGCGAACGGGATGACGCTCGACCAGTATCGCGCGCGGATCGTGGCGCAAGGCGTGCCCTGGAGCGTGTTCACGAGCGACGCCCGCACCGAGCTGATGCTGTCGAAGCTGCGCGAGCGCGAGGTCGACGGCAAGATCACCGTATCGGACGCCGAGGTCGCGAACTACATCGCGAGCCAGCGCGGGCCGAGCGCATCGCAGCAGCAGGACCTGCGCTTCCAGCACATCTTCATCAAGGCGCCGACCAACGCGCCGCAAGCCGACATCGAAGCCGCACAGAAGAAGGCCGACGCGCTGCTGCAGCAGGCCACGTCGGGCGCCGATTTCGAGAAGCTCGCGAAGAACAACTCGGAAGCGAACGACGCGAAGAAGGGCGGCGACCTCGGCTTCAAGGCGCCGGGCGCGCTGCCGGCCGACGTCGTCGAAGCCGCGTCGAAGCTCCGCCCCGGCCAGGTCAACCCGACGCTGATCCGCGTGCCGGACGGCTTCGAGATCGTGCGTCTCGTCGACCGCCGCCAGAGCCAGGGTGCGACCGCCGCGGCACCGAAGATCGTCCAGACGCACGTGCGCCACATCCTGCTGCGCGTCGGCGAAGGCAAGTCGGAAGGCCAGGCGCGCCAGCAGCTGCAGGACATCCGCAAGCAGGTCGAGACCGGCGGCGATTTCGAGAAGTTCGCGCGCACCTACTCGCAGGACGGTTCGGCGTCGCAGGGCGGCGATCTCGGCTGGATCAGCCCGGGCGAGACCGTGCCGGAATTCGAGCGCGCGATGAACAACCTGCAGGCCGGCCAGATCAGCCAGCCGATTCGTACCGAGTACGGCTACCACCTGATCCAGGTGGTCGAGCGCCGCGAGGCGGAAGGCTCGGTGCAGCAGCAGATGGATATCGCGCGCCAGGCGATCGGCCAGCGCAAGGCCGAGCAGGCGTACGCCGACTGGCTGCGTGAACTGCGCGATTCGTCGTACGTGCAGTACAAGATCGGCGGCGTCGGCCCGGCGAACTGAGCGAGCTTCGCATGACGGCATCCGCGCTGCAGATCGCGATCACGACCGGCGAACCCGCGGGTGTCGGCCCGGAGTTGACCGTGCAGGCGTTGCAGGATGCCGCGCGGCGCTGGCCCGGCGCGCATTTCACCGTGCTCGGCGACGCCGCGCTGCTCGACGCACGCGCGGCGGCCGTCGGTGCCGACCGGGCGGTGCTCGCCGGCGGCGGGCCGGTGTCGGTCGAGCATCATCCGCTCGCCGTGCCCGCGCAGGCGGGCAAGCTCGACGCGGCCAACGGCCGCTACGTGCTCGGGCTGCTCGATGCCGCGATCGACGGCGCGGTGGCGGGCCGGTTCGACGCGATCGTCACCGCACCGCTGCAGAAGAGCACGATCAACGATGCCGGCGTGCCGTTTACCGGCCATACCGAATACCTTGCGGAACGCACGCGCACGCCGCGCGTCGTGATGATGCTGGCAGGCACGGGCGAGCGGCCGCTGCGCGTCGCGCTCGCGACCACGCACCTGCCGCTGAAGGACGTGTCGGCCGCGCTGACGATCGACGGGCTCGTCGAGACGCTGGCGATCATCGATCGCGACCTGCGGCGCGACTTCGGTCTCGCGGCGCCGCGCATCCTCGTAACGGGGCTGAACCCGCACGCGGGTGAGAACGGCTATCTCGGGCGCGAGGAGATCGACGTGATCTCGCCGGCGCTCGCGCGAGCACAAGCGCAGGGCATCGATGCGCGCGGCCCGTATCCGGCCGACACGCTGTTCCAGCCGCGCCATCTGGAGGATGCCGATTGCGTGCTCGCGATGTTCCACGATCAGGGCTTGCCCGTGCTGAAGTATGCGACCTTCGGCGAGGGCATCAACGTCACGCTCGGGCTGCCGATCATCCGCACGTCGGTCGATCACGGCACGGCGCTGGATCTGGCCGGCACGGGCCGAGCGGATCCGGGCAGCATGGTTGCCGCGCTCGGCACGGCCGTCACGATGGCGCGCCATCGCCGCGCGGCCTGACGCGCCCGAGCCTGACCTCATTCGTCGTATTTTTCGTTTTTCTCAGTCGATGTCGAACAGCAGACAGCACCAAGGCCACTTCGCGCGCAAGCGCTTCGGGCAGAACTTCCTCGTCGATCACGGCGTGATCGACTCGATCGTCGCGACGATCGGCCCCGCGCGCGGCCAGCGGATGGTCGAGATCGGCCCCGGCCTCGGCGCGCTGACCGAGCCGCTGATCGCGCGTCTCGCGACGCCCGAGTCGCCGCTGCATGCGGTCGAGCTCGACCGCGACCTGATCGGGCGCCTGCAGCAGCGCTTCGGCGCGCTGCTGGAGTTGCACGCGGGCGACGCGCTCGCGTTCGACTTCCGCTCGCTCGCGGCACCCGGCGACAAGCCGTCGCTGCGGATCGTCGGCAACCTGCCGTACAACATTTCCAGCCCGCTGCTGTTTCACCTGATGACGTTCGCCGACGCGGTCATCGACCAGCATTTCATGCTGCAGAACGAAGTCGTCGAACGGATGGTCGCGGAGCCGGGCACGAAGGCGTTTTCGCGACTGTCGGTGATGCTGCAGTACCGCTACGTGATGGAGAAGATGCTCGACGTGCCGCCGGAATCGTTCCAGCCGCCGCCGAAGGTCGATTCGGCGATCGTCCGGATGATTCCGTACGAGCCGCACGAACTGCCGGACGTCGATCCCGTGCTGCTCGGCGAAGTCGTCACCGCCGCGTTCTCGCAGCGCCGCAAGATGCTGCGCAATACGCTCGGCGACTATCGCGAGACGATCGATTTCGACGGGCTCGGCTTCGATCTCGCGCGACGCGCGGAGGATGTCAGCGTGGCCGAATATGTCGGCGTCGCGCAGGCGCTTGCAGCGGTGCGCAAGGCCGCGGAGTAGCGGCATGCGGGCGTCGCACCTGGCGCCCGTCCGAACAAGATCGACGAAGCTGCCCTGAGCGGGCAGCTTTTTTTTCGCGCCGCTTTCGTCGCTGCCGGACCGCGTCCGCGTCGCGTTACGCGCGCCGGCGCGGCGGCGCGTTGACGAGCGCGATCCCCGTCAGCACCAGCGCGGCCGCCGACATGAAGCGCCAGCCGACCGATTCGCCGAGCAGCAGCACGCCGAACGCGACGCCGAACAGCGGCGACAGGAACGTGAACACCGACAGCCGCGACGCGCTGTAGCGCGTCAGCAGCCAGAACCACGACAGATAGCTGACGAACGCGACGATCACCGACTGGTACGCGAGGCTCGCGAGCGCGATCGGTGTGACGTGCGCGAACGACATCTGGCCGAGCAGCGCGGCGAGCGCGACCAGCACGACGGCCGACACCGCGAGCTGGTAGAACAGCGTCTTGCTCGCGCTGGCCCGCGCGAGCGACGTCGAGCGCACGACGACCGTCGTCGCGGCCCACATCGCGCCGCCGAGGGTCCCGAGCGCGTCGCCAGCGAGGCCGGCCAGCACCGATGCGCCGGGCGCGCGCGGCGTCAGGAAGCCGTCCGCGAACGCGAGCGCGATGCCGGCGAACGCGAGGCCGACGCCGGCCCACTGGGCGCGCTGCAGCCGTTCGCCCGGCGCGAACAGGTGCAGGCCGAGCGCCGTGAAGCACGGCGCGGTGTACAGGAAGATCGCCATGTGCGACGCGCTCGTCAGCGTGAGCCCGAAGAACACGCAGATGAACTCGCCGGCGAACAGCGCACCGGCCGCGATGCCCGCGCCGAGCGTGCCGTCCGCGCGGAACAGCGGCGTGCCGCGCGAGCGAGCCCAGCCCCACAGCAGCAGCGCGGCGATCACCGAGCGCAGCCCGGCCTGGAACATCGGCGGGATCGCTGCGTTGGTGCTCTTGATCGCGACCTGCTGGAAGCCCCAGATCGCGCACAGCAGCAGCATCACGCCGACCGCGCGCGTGTCGAGCGCGCGGCGCACGGGCGTGCCGGCGAGCGCGGTCATCGGCGGACCTCGCCGATGCGGCGGGAAGCGGGCTGGGACATGGGCAGAGACATGGGCAGAGACTTGGGCAAAGACATGGGCAGCGGCGGACGGACGGCGCGGACGGCGCGCTCGAATCGGCGATTTCTCACGGCAGGCTGTGCGGCTGGAATGAGGCGGTGGTCGCGTTCAAGCTGCGGGCGGCATGCCCGTTTTTGGTGCGAAGTGGGAGGATGTTACCCGATCGATGGACTTGCCGGGGGCCGTCGGGCGCGGTGATTTTCACCGCCGCACGGGCTTCGGGCTCGCCGTGCAGATGCTTGGGTATCGGCCGGCGGCGGACGGGGCGCCGGCGGCGGGATTTACCTGACTCCGGTAGAATTTCCGCTTCTGGAAAGTCCCCACAGGAGTACAACACATGCGTTTGCTGCATACGATGCTGCGAGTCGGCGATCTCGACCGCTCGATCAAGTTCTACACCGAATTGCTCGGCATGAAGCTGCTGCGTCGCGAGGATTATCCGGAAGGCAAGTTCACGCTCGCGTTCGTCGGCTACGAAGCGGAAAGCACGGGCACCGTGCTCGAGCTGACCCACAACTGGGATACGCCGTCCTACGATCTCGGCAACGGTTTCGGCCATCTGGCGGTGGAAGTCGACGATGCCTACGCGGCCTGCGACAAGATCAAGGCGCAAGGCGGCAAGGTGACCCGCGAAGCCGGCCCGATGAAGCACGGCACGACCGTGATCGCGTTCGTCGAGGATCCGGACGGCTACAAGATCGAGTTTATTCAGAAGAAGGCGCACTGAGCGCCGGACGCGCGGCGCACGATGTGCGTCGCGGGCAAGAAAAACGGGCGATGTGGAGGAATCCGCATCGCCCGTTTGTATTTTCGGTGCGGCCGATCGCGTCAAAGCGACGGCAGCAGCTCGGGCGGATGGTGCTTGAGCGTGTGCCGCGCTTCGCGGAATTCCGGGAAGATCGATTCGACGGTCTGCCAGAAGGCCGGGCTGTGGTTCATTTCGCGCAGGTGCGACAGCTCGTGCGCAACGACGTAGTCGATGATCGACATCGGGAAGTGAATCAGCCGCCAGTTCAGCCGGATCTTGCCGTCGCTCGAGCAGCTGCCCCAGCGCGTCGCCGCCGACGACAGCGCAACCATCGAATACGTGACGCCGAGCCGTTCCGCGTAGACCACCAGGCGTTCGCCGAAGATCCGCTTTGCTTCACCCTGCAGCCAGCCCTGCACGCGATCCTTGATCTGCTGCATGTCGGCTTGCACGGGCAGCGGCAGCGACAGCCGTTGCGCATCGGCGTCGAATGCGACGGCGCCCGCGCCGAGCGCGATCGTGATCGTCTTGCCGAGATACGGGAGTTGCGCGCCGTCGCGCCAGTCGATCTGCGGCAGCGCGCGCTGCTCGGTGCGGGTCTTCCACTCCGTGAGCTTCGCGAAGATCCAGCGCTGCTTCTCGGCGATCGCCGCTTCGATGTCGGCGAGCGTGACCCAGCGCGGTGCGGTGATCGACAGCCCGCTGCCGTCGATCGTGAAGCCGATCGTGCGGCGCGCGGAGCGCTTCAACCGATATTCGAGCACGCGGCTGTCGAGTGCGAACGTGCGGACGCGGGAGCGATCGGGTGCGGGGCCCGGATCGAGCGGCGCCGTGGGCGCCGCGGGAGCTGCAGCCGCTTCAGGCGGCGAGGGCGGCGCGGCGGGCGCCGACGGTGCGGGCGATGCCACTGCCGGCCCGTCGAAGAGCGGCAGGTCCATCTGGCGATGATCGAGTGCCACGATGGCAGGCCGTGGCCGCGGACGCTTTTTCATCAGTTCGCTTCGTTTTGTCGTACGCAACGGCTGCAATCCGGGTGATTCAGACGCGCGCGGCATCGCGCGTGCCGGCATTGCCCGGCTGGCGATACGCATCGGGATCGATGCGGCGCATTTCCGCTTCGATCCATGCTTCGACCTGCGAGTTCAATACGTCGGGCGTCTTGCCTTCGACCGGAATCGGCTTGCCGATCGACACGGTGACGACGCCCGGGAACTTCGTGAACGAATTGCGCGGCCACACCCGACCTGCATTGTGCGCGATCGGCACGACCGGCGCGCCGGTTTCGATCGCGAAGCGCGCGCCGCCCGTCTTGTACTTGCCCTGCTTGCCGACCGGCGTGCGCGTGCCTTCCGGGAACATGATCATCCACGCGCCTTCCGACAGGCGCTTCTTGCCCTGGCGGATCACCGACACGAAGGCATTCTTGCCTTCCTTGCGGTTGATGTTGACCATGTGCAGCAGCCCGAGCGCCCAGCCGAAGAACGGCACGTACAGCAGCTCGCGCTTGAACACGTAGCAGAGCGGCTTCGGCATCAGCGCCGGAAACGCGAGCGTCTCCCACGCGGACTGGTGCTTCGACAGCAGCACGGCCGGGCCGTCGGGCAGGTTCTCGTAGCCTTCGATCCGGTAGCGGATGCCGTTCAGCCAGCGCACGACCCACAGCGTGGACTTGCACCAGCCGGCCGCCATCCAGTAGCGCGCGTCGGGACGCATGAACGGAAAGGCGATGAAGCACGTGGTGGCGTACGGCACCGTGTACAGGATGAAGTAGATCAGCAGCAGCAGGGAGCGGACGAAGCGCATCGGCGTGGGTCTGACAGTAGGGAGGATGCGCGCGGCGGCCGCATCACTCGTGTTCGTGTGAAAGGAAGTCGAGTGCGAACGCGCGCAGGTCGTCATGGACCTGCGTGCCGTCCGGCAGGTTGCCCGCGGCGAGCGTCTTCTTGCCCTTGCCGGTCAGCACGAGGTGCGGCCGGAAGCCGACCGCGACGCCGGCCTCCAGGTCGCGCAGCGAATCGCCGACGGCCGGCGTGTGACCGGGATCGATCTCGAAGCGCTCGGCGATCATCTGCATCATGCCGGGTTTCGGCTTGCGGCAGTCGCAGTGGTCTTCCGACGTATGCGGGCAGAAGAACACCGCGTCGATGCGCGCGCCGACCGCGGCCGCCGCGCGATGCATCTTCAGATGCATCGCATTGAGCGTGGCCATGTCGAACAGCCCGCGACCGATGCCGGACTGGTTGGTCGCGACGACCACGCGATAGCCGGCGTGGTTGAGTCGTGCGATCGCCTCGAGGCTGCCGGGCAGCGCGATCCACTCGTCGGGCGTCTTGATGAACGCGTCCGAATCGACGTTGATCACGCCGTCCCGGTCGAGGACGACGAGCTTGCGGTTGGGGCTGGTCGGCATCGTTCGGCCTTTATGCGGCGAGCTTCGAGATGTCGGCGACGCAGTTCATCTGCTGATGCAGCGCGGACAGCAGCGCGAGACGGTTCGCGCGCAGCGCGGGATCCTCGGCGTTGACCATCACGTCGTTGAAGAACGTGTCGACCGGCGCGCGCAGCGCGGCGAGCGCCGACAGCGCGCCCGTGTACGCACGCGCCTCGAGCTGCGACTGCACGTGCGGCGTCACGGCCGCGAGCTGCTCGTGCAGCGCCTTCTCGGCGGCCTCGACGAGCAGCGTCGGCTGCACCGTGCCGGTCGCGCCGCCTTCCGACTTCTTCAGGATGTTCGAGATCCGCTTGTTCGCGGCCGCGAGCGCTTCGGCTTCCGCGAGGCGCGTGAATTCGCGCACCGCGTCGAGGCGCGCGACGAGATCGTCGACGCGCGTCGGGTTCAGGCTCAGCACCGCGTCGACTTCGCCGGCCGAGTAGCCGCGCTCGCGCAAGAGGCCGCGCAGGCGGTCGATGAAGAACGCGAAGATCGCGTCGGTCGATTCGGCGACGCCCGGCACGCCCTCGAAGCGCGCATGGGCCGTGCGCAGCAGCGACACGAGATCGAGCGGCAGCTGTTTCTCGAGCAGCAGGCGCAGCACGCCGAGCGCGTGACGGCGCAGCGCGAACGGATCCTTCTCGCCGGTCGGCGCGAGGCCGATGCCCCAGATGCCGACGATCGTCTCGAGCTTGTCGGCCAGCGCGACAGCGGTGGACACCGGCGTGGTCGGCAGCGCGTCGCCGGAGAAGCGCGGCTGGTAATGCTCGGCGCACGCGAGCGCGACGTCGTCGGGCTCACCGTCGTGGCGCGCGTAGTACGTGCCCATCGTGCCCTGCAGTTCCGGGAACTCGCCGACCATGTCGGTCAGCAGGTCGGCCTTCGCGAGGCGCGCGGCGCGCTTCGCGTGCGCGGCGTCGGCACCGATCGCGGGCGCGATCTCGCCGGCGAGCGCCTCGAGGCGCTCGACGCGTGCGAGCGCCGAACCGAGCTTGTTGTGATAGACGACGTTCGCGAGCAGCGGCACGCGCTCGGCCAGCGGCTTCTTCTTGTCCTGCTCGAAGAAGAACTTCGCGTCGGCGAGGCGCGGGCGCACGACGCGCTCGTTGCCTTCGATGATCTCGCCCGGCATCTTCGTCTCGATGTTCGATACGATCAGGAAGCGCGAGCGCAGCTTGCCGGCGACGTCGGTGAGCGCGAAGTACTTCTGGTTCGTCTGCATCGTGAGGATCAGGCATTCCTGCGGAACCTGCAGGAATTCGTCCTCGAAGCGGCACGGATAGACGACCGGCCATTCGACCAGCGACGTCACTTCGTCGAGCAGCGACTCGGGCATCACGACCGTGTCGCCGTTCGCGTGTTCGTTCAGCTGCGTGCGGATCGTTTCGCGGCGATCGGCGAAGTGCGCGATCACGCGGCCCTTGTCGCGCAGCGTGTCGGCATACGCGCGCGCATGCTGGATCGCGACGAGGCCGTCGGACAGGAAGCGGTGGCCGAGCGTGGTGTCGCCGGCATCGACGCCGAACGCGGTGACGGGCACGATGCGGTCGTCGTGCAGCACGGTCAGGCGGTGCACCGGACGCACGAACTTCACGTCGGAGCCGTCCGGGCGCTGGTAGGTCATCACCTTCGGGATCGGCAGCTTCTCGAGCGTTTCGTCGAGCGCGGCCTGCAGCCCGTCGGCGAGCGTCGCGCCGGCCGCCGAATAGTTGACGAAGAACGCTTCGGCCTTGCCGTCCTGCGCGCGCTCGAGATCGGCGATCGACAGGTTCGGATGGCCGAGCGCCGCGAGCTTCTTCGCGAGCGGAGCGGTCGGCCGGCCTTCCGCGTCGAGCGCGACGGACACCGGCAGGACCTTTTCGCGGACCTGCTTTTCAGGCGCGACGGCGCGCACGTTCTGCACGACGACCGCGAGGCGGCGCGGCGTGGCGTAGCGTTCGAATACGAGTTCGCCTTCGACGAGGTCGCGTGCCGCGAGGCGTTGCGCGAGGCCTTCGGCGAATGCGTCGCCGAGGCGCGCGAGGGCCTTCGGCGGCAGCTCTTCGGTCAGCAGTTCGACGAGCAGGGGGGCGGGATGATTGTGCGTCATGTGTGGATTGAATCTCGTCTCGTCAGTCCTGATCGATCTTGCGTTCGACCTTGAGCGGCGGCGCCCATGCCGGCTGGGCGGCGTCCTGGGCATCGGTGGTGAGGCCCGGCACGCCCGGCGGGTTGCCGAGCATCGGGAAGCCGAGCTTCTCGCGCGAGTCGTAGTAAGCCTGCGCGACGAGACGCGACAGCGCGCGGATGCGGCCGATGTACGCCGCGCGCTCCGTCACCGAGATCGCGCCGCGCGCGTCGAGCAGGTTGAACGTGTGGCCGGCCTTCAGCACGAGCTCGTACGCGGGCAGCGCGAGCTGCGCGTCGATCATCTTCTTCGCTTCCGCTTCGTAGCTGTTGAAGAACGTGAACAGCAGATCGACGTTCGCGTGCTCGAAGTTGTAGGTCGACTGCTCGACCTCGTTCTGGTGGTAGACGTCGCCGTACGACAGGCGGCGCAGCTCGGGGCCGTTCGGGCCGTGCTCTTCCCATTCGGTCCACACGAGGTCGTACACGTTCTCGACCTTCTGCAGGTACATCGCGAGGCGCTCGAGGCCGTAGGTGATTTCGCCGAGCACGGGCTTGCAGTCGAGGCCGCCGACCTGCTGGAAATACGTGAACTGCGTGACTTCCATGCCGTTCAGCCACACTTCCCAGCCGAGGCCCCACGCGCCGAGCGTCGGGTTCTCCCAGTCGTCCTCGACGAAGCGCACGTCGTTCTGCTTCAGGTCGAAGCCGAGCGCTTCCAGCGAACCGAGATACAGGTCGAGGATGTTTTCCGGCGCCGGCTTGAGCACGACCTGGTACTGGTAGTAATGCTGCAGCCGGTTCGGGTTCTCGCCGTAGCGGCCGTCCTTCGGGCGGCGCGACGGCTGCACGTAGGCGGCGCGCCACGGCTCGGGGCCGACCGCGCGCAGGAACGTGTGGACGTGCGACGTGCCCGCGCCGACTTCCATGTCGATGGGCTGGAGCAGGGCGCAACCCTGCTTGTCCCAGTAGGACTGCAGCGTCAGGATGATTTGCTGAAACGTAAGCATGAAGAGCCTTCGTGGCGCTGGCGCTCCGTTGCGGGCGGCGCTCCGGGCGGGGCCCGGAGGGTCGGCTCGCGCGGCGGCGCGGCTTGTTAGTGTGCTGAAACGTGCAATTTTACCGGATCGGCGGCCGGATGCGGCCGGAACGCGGACGAAGGAGGCGTCGGCGGTGTTCCGGGCGAGCCGTGCGCGGCCTGTGCGCGGGTTGTCGATGCGCGCGGTGCGCTCGCGCGCGGTGTCGCGATGCGCTGCTCGCACCGCCTGCCGCGCCGCTTTGCGCGGGCGTTAAGATGCGCGTATTGCGGCGCGCGCGACGCCTGCCGCGCGACCGATTGCCCACTCCGGACCGCATGGACGATTCGAACGACCTCCTCATTCCGCTGATGCCGCCGCTGCTTGCGCTGCTCGGGCAGGCCGCCGACGCGCACGCGCGCGGCAAGCGCGACGCGCATGCGCTCTGGCTCGCCGCCGCCGGCCATCTGCACGCCGTCGACATGGCCGCGCTCGCGCAGCTTACCGCGGCGCTCGTCGCACGGCAGCGTAGCGCCGACGCGCTCGCGCTGGCCGAATGCGCGCTGCGCGTGCATCCGGGTGCCGGCGCCCGTTTCAATCATGGCTACGCGCTGCAGATGCTCGGGCGTCACGCCGACGCCGTCGCGTCGTACCGCGCCGCCTATGCGCTCGATCCGGGCTGGCCATCGCTGCGCAACAACCTGGCGATCGCGTTGCGGCTGTCGGGCGGCGACCGCAACGAAGAAATCGCGCTGCTCGACGCGGCCGTGGCGGCCGACCCGCACGACGTGCAGGCGTGGATCAACCTGGTCGTCGCGCGGCTCGCGACGCAGGACCTCGACGGCGCGCTCGCGTGCGCGGCGCGGCTCGCGGAGATCGTGCCCGACAATGCGCTCGCGCTGAACAACATCGCGATGGCGATGAAGGAGGCGCAGCGCTGGGACGACGCCGAACGCTACGCGGCGCGCGCGTGCGAGCTGGCGCCCGACGACGCGTCGTTCCGTTTCAACCTCGCGATCATCCAGCTCGTGCGCGGCAACCATGCGGCCGGCTGGCGCGGCCACGAGGCGCGCTGGGACGGCGCCGGCGAGCTGCGCGGCCGCCGGCCGGTGCTGCCCGGCCCGCGCTGGCAGGGCGAGCCGCTCGCGGGCAAGACGCTGCTCGTCTGGGGCGAGCAGGGGCTCGGCGACGTGCTGCAGTTCGCGCGCTTCGTCGCGCCGCTCGCCGAGCGCGTGCACCGCGAGGGCGGCCGGCTTGCGTGGAACACGTTTCCGCAGGTGGGCACGCTGATGCGGCGCAGCCTCGGCGCCCACGCGGATGCGTTCAGCGCGGGCGGCGGCGTCGACGCGCTGCCGGCGTTCGACTACGAAGTGCCGCTGATCGGCCTGCCGTTGATGCTCGGGATGGAGACGTCGACGCTCGGCGCGGCGGTGCCGTACCTGCATGCCGATCCGCGCGCGCGCGACGCATGGCGTGCGCGGCTCGCGGGCGACGGCCGGCTGAAGGTCGGGCTCGTGTGGACGGGCAGCGCGGGGCACCAGCGCAATCCGTTGCGGCGCGTCGGGCTCGAGCGCTATGCCGATGCGTTGCGCGGTGTCGACGGCGTCGCGTTTTACTCGCTGCAGCCGGGCGCGGACGCGGATGTCGCCGCGGCGCGCGCGGCCGGTTTCGCGATCGAGGACTTCACCGGCGAACTCGAGAGTTTCGACGATACGGCCGCGTTCATCGGCGCGCTGGATCTGGTGATCACGGTGTGCACGTCGGTCGCGCACCTGTCGGGCGCGCTCGGCGCACGCACCTGGGTGCTGCTCGACGTGAATCCGCACTGGCCATGGCTGCTCGAGCGCGCCGACAGCCCGTGGTATCCGACCGCGACGCTGTACCGGCAGCCGACGTTCGGCGCATGGGCGCCGGTGATGGAAGCGCTCGGGCGGGATCTGCGCGGCCTGGCCGCGGACGCGCAGCGGCCGGCCTGAACGGCTGGCCGGCGCGACGTCGCGCGTCGTTGCTTCCGGCACGCGACTTGCCGGGGTGTCGTGCGGACGCAGCCTCATGCGCCGGACGTCGGCGGGCGGGGCGGTCCGCATGCCGCATCGGCGGCCGCCGCGCCGCGCGCGCCGGCCGCCCGATGCGTCAGGCGTTCCGGCCGCCGCCGGCCTGCGCGCCGTTGCGGCGGCGCAGGCCCGGCCCGAACGTGAAGCCGAACGCGAGCAGCACCAGCGACACCGCGAGCACGATGTTGTTGCCGCTCGTCACGTACGGCGTGAAGCCGCTCGTGCCTTCGATCCGTACGTCGAGCGAGCCGATCGTAAACGGCTTGAGCTGGCCGAGCACGCGGCCGCGCGCGTCGATCGCGGCGGTCATCCCGGTGTTGGTCGAGCGCAGCATCGGCCGGCCCGTTTCGAGCGCGCGCATCCGCGCGATCTGCAGGTGCTGGTCGAGCGCGATCGTGTCGCCGAACCACGCGAGGTTCGTCACGTTGACGAGCACGCCGGGCGGCTGCGGATTGTCGCGGATCGTCGCGGCGATTTCCTCGCCGAACAAGTCTTCGTAGCAGATGTCGGCCATCACCGGCTGGTTGTGCACGAGGAACGGCTTCTGCACCGGCGCGCCGCGCGCGAAGTCGCCGAGCGGCATCTTCATCAGGTCGACGAACCATCGGAAGCCCCACGGGATGAACTCGCCGAAGGGCACGAGATGGTGCTTGTCGTAGTGATAGATGTCGCGCGAGTGCGGCGTCACGCCGTACAGGCTGTTCGTGTAGTCGACGTAGTGGCCGTCCGGCGTGACCGATGCGCCGACCGCGCCGAACAGCACGGCCGAGCCGGTCGTGTCGCTGAACTTGCGGATCGCGACGGCGAACGGTTCGGGCAGCTCCTGGATCATCACCGCGATCGCGGTCTCCGGCGTGACGATCAGGTCGGCCGGCTTCTCGACGATCATCTGCGTGTACATCTTGATCGCCGCGTCGATGCCTTCTTGCTCGAACTTGATGTCCTGCTTCACGTTGCCCTGCAGCAGCCGCACCGTGAGCGGCGCGTTCGCGGGCACGGTCCACGCGGCCTGCGACAGCGCGATGCCGGCCGCGACGAGCGCGACGGCGATGCCGGCCGGCGCGGCGATGCGCACGCGCGCGTTGCCGGCGGCGCCGCGTTCGGATGCGGGCGACCGGCGCGCGGCGACGAGCGCCTGCACGGCCAGTGCGGCGAACAGCGCGAGCACCCACGCGATCCCGTACACGCCGACGACCGGCGCGAAGCCCGCGAACGGGCCGTCGACCTGCGGATAGCCGCTCGCGAGCCACGGAAAGCCGGTCAACACGGTGCCGCGCAGCCATTCGCCGAGCGCCCATGCGCTCGCGAACGCGAACGCGCCGTGCCAGGTCGGCGAGAACGGCCGCGGATCGGGTTCGCGGCGATGCCACGCATGGCCCGCGCAGAACGACCAGAGCCCCGCCGAGAACGCCGGATACAGCGACAGGTACAGCGAGAACAGCACCAGCGCGCCGCCCGCGAGCGGCGCGGCCATCTCGCCGTACACGTGCATGCTGATGTAGAGCCACCAGATGCCGCTGATGAAGTTGCCGAAGCCGAACGCGCCGCCGGTGAGGGCGGCACCGCGCCAGCTCGACGTGCGCGTCAGCTGCGCGAAAAACCAGACGAATACGACGAGCTGCAGCCAGCCGCCGTGCGGGGTCGGTGCGAAGCTGAGCGTATTGGCCGCGCCGGCGAGCAGCGCGGCCGGATAGTGCCAGCGCGGCAGCGTGCGGCCGGGTGCCGGCGCGAGAAGACCGCCAGCCGGGCGGGACGGGATCGGATCGTCCATGTGAAGCGAAAGAGGGCGAGCGGTTGAGGGAGACGCGACCGGCGCGAGACGGTCAGTCCTCGTGCGAGGTTTCGGCGCGGCGGCTCGCGAGGGGGGTGCGGCGCACCAGCAGCACGTGGACCTGGCGCGCATCGCCGCGCTGGATCTCGAACACGAGGTTGCCGAGCTGCAGCTTCTCGCCGCGGTGCGGCACGCGGCCGAAGTGATGGGTGATCAGCCCGCCGATCGTGTCGACCTCGTCGTCGGGGAAGTCGGTGCCGAACGCCTCGTTGAACTGTTCGATCTCGGTGAGCGCGCGCACGCGGAAGCGGCCGTCCGGCCCCGAGATGATGTTGCCGGCTTCCTCGTCGAAGTCGTATTCGTCCTCGATGTCGCCGACGATCTGTTCGAGCACGTCCTCGATCGTGATCAGGCCCGCGACGCCGCCGTATTCGTCGACGACGATCGCGAGGTGGTTGCGGTTCACGCGGAAGTCGTGCAGCAGCACGTTCAGGCGCTTCGATTCGGGAATGAACACGGCGGGGCGCAGCATCCCGCGCACGTCGAATTCCTCTTCGGCATAGAAGCGCAGCAGGTCTTTCGCGAGCAGCACGCCGATCACGTTGTCGCGGTTCTCCTCGTACACGGGGTAGCGCGAGTGCGCTTTCTCGAGGACGAACGGGATGAAGTCTTCAGGCTTGTCGGCGATGTTGATCGCGTCCATCTGCGCGCGCGGCACCATGATGTCGCGGGCGCACAGGTCGGACACCTGGAACACGCCTTCGATCATCGACAGCGAATCGGCGTCGATCAGGTTGCGTTCGTGGGCGTCCTGGAGGATTTCCAGCAGCTCGGACCGGGATTCCGGCTCGGGCGAGATGAAGTCGGTCAGGCGCTCGAGCAGCGAGCGCTTTTCTTGCGGTTTGTCGGTGAGCTTACGACTGGGATACGAATCGTTCATGGTGGTGCGCCCGGGTCATGCCGGGGCGCGCGGTCACGGAGTAGGCAAGGATACACCAAGGGCATGGCGCGGCCGTGTCACACCGGCCGTCCGGCCGGGGGCAGGCGGCGCGCGCGAGCCCCGCTCGGGAACGGCCGCGCCGGGCGCGACGCCGTCCTATGTATCCATCCTATCTCAGAAAGGGGCGGCCGGGCAGCGGTGGCAAAAAAGCGGGGGCGACCGGCCGGCCGGTCGGCGTCAGCGGCATTTCGTCGCGTGCAGGGCGGGCCGGGCGGGCGCCCGGACCCTCAGAAGCGCATGCCGGCGGAACAGCCGCCGGCGGCCGCGCCGTTGGTCGCGGCGCCGCCGCAACCGAACATGCCGCAGCCGGACAGCGCGACGCTCGTGGCGACGAGCAGCGCGGCCAGCATGACGCGCGATCTGCGTGACGGGTTCATGGGCGCGGATTCTCCTTCGAATGCACGGGGGCGGCCGCCGGTGGGGCGCACGCCGGCCGGTCGGGCATCACCGGCATCGCGCGAGCAGCCCTTCCAGCGCGCGGTCGGGGATGCCGCTCGCGCGCAGCGCGTCCACGGTGCGGCTCACGTAGTCGAGCGTCGTGCCGTAGCGGCCGGCCGCGCAGCTGAATACTTCCTTCACGACGGGGTCGGTCAGCTTGCCGGTGTAAGTGGGCACGTCGCGGCGCATCACGAATGCGAGCGCGTTCACGCGTTCGCCGGTCTCGAGCGAGCACGGCAGCCACGCGGGCCGGTACGACCCCATCGGCATCTCGCGTTTCCACAACGTCTCGAGATGCGGCTGCGCGGTCGGGCCCGCGAGCCGGAACGCGATGCCCGAGCACGAGCCGCCGCGATCGAGCGCGAGCACGAGGCCCGGACGTTCGGGCGTGCCTCGGTTCACGCGCGACCACAGGTAGAGCCCGCGATGGTAGCCGTGCACCTTGCCGCGCACGGCGGCGACGGTCGGCAGCCCGGGGTTCCAGATCAGCGAGCCATAGCCGAACAGCCAGAGATCCTGCCGGCCGTCCCAGTCGCGCATCGTGTGCGCGAGCGATGCCGCGAGCTCGTCTTCCGTCAGCAGCCGTCCCTCGCCGATCGACGGCGGGTAGGCGGGCGGCAGCAGCGCGGGGTGGTGCATGGTGCGGACGATGCTTACTGGTACGGGTTCGGGAAGCCCAGCTTCGCGAGGATGTCGACTTCGAGCGCTTCCATTGCGGCGGCGTCCTCGTCGCTCGTCTCGTGATCGTAGCCCTGCGCGTGCAGCGCGCCGTGCACCAGCAGGTGCGCGTAGTGGGCCATGAGCGGCTTGCCCTGTTCGTGCGCTTCCTTCTCGACGACCGGGCAGCACAGCACGAGGTCGCCGATCACCGTGCCGTCGGGCGCCGGGTCGTACGCGAAGGTCAGCACGTTGGTCGGGTAGTCCTTGTGGCGGTAGCCGGCGTTCAGCGTTTGGCCTTCTTCGTCGCCGACGAAGCGCACGGTGAGCTGCGCGCTCGCGAACAGCGCCGGCTCGATCCATTCGGCGATCAGCTTGCGCTTCGGCAGCGTCTTGCGGATGTCGGCGGTGATCTCGTCACCGTACTGCACGGACAGGTCGAGCTCCAGCTCGCGCAGCTCGTCCGCCATTTCCGCGATTTCCTCGTCGCGCGGCGCGGGTTCGGCACCCACGTGCAGCGTCACGCTGTCGTAGTGCTCGGGCTGCAGCGCGAGCTTCGCGCGCATCGCCGGGTCGTTGTGCTGCGCGACGATCGCGACGGCCGCCTCGCCCGAGCTGCCCGACAGGTCGAACATCAGGCTGCGGCCGTCCGGGAAGTCGATTCGAAGCCCTTGCGCGTTGACGGTCCGGGCCTTGCCCTTCGCATCGAACAGCGAAAGACGGGGGGAATCGGGCGCGGCGGACTGGTCGCGCCCGGACTTGCGAGAACGGGAAGATTTCATGACGGGTGCGGCGATTGGAACGCGTTGAGGATACACCAAACGGCCGATCGCGCCCGAATTCGAACCGGCCGCGCGCGGGCGAAAAAATGCCCGGCGCGCCGTCGGGCGGGCCGGGCCGTCGGCCGGTGTGGCGCGTGGGCGCAGCCGGCTTCCTACGCGTCCTGGTGCTGCGCGTGGAAGTCGTCGTACGCCTCGACGATGCGCGCGACGAGCGGATGGCGCACGACGTCGGCGCTCGTGAAGCGCGTGAGCGCGATGCCGCGCACGCCGCCGAGCACCTGCTGCGCCTCGACGAGCCCGCTCTTGTGCCCGCGCGGCAGGTCGACCTGGCTCGTGTCGCCGGTGACGACGGCCTTCGAGCCGAAACCGATCCGCGTGAGGAACATCTTCATCTGCTCGGGCGTCGTGTTCTGCGCCTCGTCGAGGATGATGAACGCGTGGTTCAGCGTGCGGCCGCGCATGTACGCGAGCGGCGCGATCTCGATCATCTGGCGCTCGAACATCTTCGCGGTCTTGTCGAAGCCGAGCAGGTCGTACAGCGCGTCGTACAGCGGCCGCAGATACGGGTCGACCTTCTGCGCGAGATCGCCCGGCAGGAAGCCGAGCCGCTCGCCGGCCTCGACGGCCGGGCGCGTCAGCACGATCCGCTTGACCTGGTCGCGCTCGAGCGCGTCGACCGCGCACGCGACCGCGAGGTAGGTCTTGCCGGTGCCGGCCGGCCCGATGCCGAACGTCACGTCGTGCTGCAGGATCTGCTTCAGGTATTCGCGCTGCGCGGGCGTGCGGCCGCGCAGGTCGGCGCGCCGCGTGTAGAGCTTCGGCGCGGGTTCTTCGTCCGGCATTTCCGCGTCGAGCTGCACGACGGGCTCGTCGAACGGATGGTCCGGGTCGCCGCGAAAGCGCACGTCGAGCGTGTCCTGGCGGCCGTTGCCGGACGTGTGGCGCACTTCGACCAGCGCGAGCTGGATATCGTCGACCGACAGCGGATCGCGCGCGCGGTTGTAGAAGTTCTCGAGTGCCGCGAGCGCGAGCTTCGCGCCGCGGCCGCGGATCGTGATCCGGTGGCCGCGCCGCGCGAGCGTGACGTCGAGTGCCTGTTCGATCTGCCGCAGGTTCTCGTCGAGCGGGCCGCAGAGGTTGGCGAGGCGCGCGTTGTCGTCGCGCGGCGCGGTGAATTCCAGTGCTTGGACGGTCTTCAAAGTAGCGTCGGGCTCCTGTGGAACGTCAGTCGGTCAGTGGGTGGCCGCGCTCGCGTCGTCGCTCACGAGCAGCAGCTCGCCGCGCAGCGAATGCGGGTACGCATGGTTGATCTTCACGTCGATCATCTGGCCGATCAGGCGCGGGTGCGACGCGAGCGGCGCCGGGAAATTCACGACCCGGTTGTTCTCGGTGCGGCCCGACAGTTCGTTCGGGTCCTTGCGCGACGGGCCCTCGACGAGGATCCGCTCGACCTTCCCGACCATCGACTGGCTGATGCGCGCGACGTTTTCCTCGATGGTCGCCTGCAGATGTTGCAGGCGTTTGAGCTTGACCTCGCGCGGCGTGTCGTCGTGCAGGTTCGCGGCCGGCGTGCCGGGGCGCGGGCTGTAGATGAACGAGAAACTGGTGTCGTAGCTCATCTCGTGCACGAGCGCCATCATCTTGTCGAAATCCTCTTCGGTCTCGCCGGGGAAGCCGACGATCATGTCGGTCGACAGCGACAGGTCCAGGCGGATCGCGCGCAGCTTGCGGATCACCGACTTGTATTCGAGCACCGTGTAGCCGCGCTTCATCGCCATCAGGATGCGGTCGGAGCCGTGCTGGACCGGCAGGTGCAGGTGGCTCACGAGCTTCGGCACCTTCGCGTAGGTGTCGATCAGGCGCTGCGTGAATTCCTTCGGGTGCGACGTCGTGTAGCGGATCCGCTCGATGCCGGGGATGTCGGCGACGTATTCGATCAGCGTCGCGAAATCGGCGATTTCGGACGAGCCGGCCGCCAGCGCACCGCGGTAGGCGTTCACGTTCTGGCCGAGCAGCGTGACTTCGCGCACGCCCTGGTCGGCGAGGCCGGCCACTTCGGTCAGCACGTCGTCGAGCGGGCGCGACACTTCATCGCCGCGCGTGTACGGCACGACGCAGTAGCTGCAGTACTTCGAGCAGCCTTCCATGATCGACACGAACGCGCTCGGCCCCTCGACGCGCGCGGGCGGCAGGTGGTCGAACTTCTCGATCTCGGGGAACGAGATGTCGACCTGCGCGCGGCCGCTCTCGCGGCGCGCGTCGATCATCTGCGGCAGGCGGTGCAAGGTTTGCGGGCCGAACACGAGGTCGACGTACGGGGCGCGCGACACGATCGACGCGCCTTCCTGGCTGGCGACGCAGCCGCCGACGCCGATCAGCAGGCCCGGCTTCGCTTCCTTCAGCTCGCGCACGCGGCCGAGATCGGAGAACACCTTTTCCTGCGCCTTCTCGCGCACCGAGCACGTGTTGAACAGGATGATGTCCGCGTCTTCCGGGGTATCGGTCTTTTCGAGGCCTTCGGCCGCATTGAGCACGTCCACCATCTTGTCCGAGTCGTACTCGTTCATCTGGCAGCCGAAGGTCTTTACGTAAACTTTCTTGGTCATGGGGATTCGCCGTTCGCAGTGGTTGACCTGGGGGCGTCGTCAAGGGTGAATCGGGACGGCTGCTGCCGATGCAGCGGCGCGTGCCGGTGCCGCGTGGCGGACCGGGGCGCGCAGCGCGCGTCGAGCGAGCCTGTCGCGCAACGCGTGAGCGCGTGAAAAGCCGTCGGGAAAGCCTTCCATTATAGCTTTACGCGCCGTCCCGGGCGGGCGGCGGGTTGCGGCCGCGCGACGCCTTTCGTTGCATTCCGACCCTGATATGGCGGTGCGGCAGGCGTCAGCGGCACGCGTTCAGCAGGTCGTCGAGCGCCGCTTCCTCGCGCGCGAAGCGTTCGGCGAGGAAGTCGAGCAGCACGCGCACGCGCGGCGCCATGTAGCGCTTGCTGTGATAGATCGCATGCAGCGGCGCGTCCTGATGGCGCCAGTCGGGCAGCAGCACGCGCAGCCGGCCGGCGCGCACGTCGTCGGCGATGTCCCACAGCGACTTCAGCGCGATGCCGTGGCCGCGCAGCGTCCATTCGCGGGTCAAGCCGCCGTCGTTGGTCTCGAACGCGGTCGACACCGGCACCGTGTGGGTCTGCACCTCGTCGCCGCGCGTGAAGCGCCACGTGTTCATCGGGCACGACGCGATCGTGATCACGTTGCAGGGAAATCGGGCCAGATCATGCGGGTCGGCCGGCACGCCGTGGCGCTCGACGAACGACGGCGCCGCGCACAGCACGCGCCGGTTCGCGGCGAGCCGACGCGCGATCAGCGCGCCGTCGGGCGGGGCGGCGAAGCGGATCGCGAGGTCGATCTCGTCCTGCCACAGGTTCGACGACGAATCGGACGCCGTCAGCGAGAACGTGACGCCCGGATGCAGCGTGGTGAATTCGTCGAGCCAGTCGAGCAGCTGGTTGCGGCCGAAATCGGACGTCGACGACAGCCGCACCTTGCCGGCCACCACGTTGCGGCCTTCCTGCAGCAGCGCATGCGCGTCGTCGAGCGCCTGCAGCGCCTGCCGGCAGCAGTTCAGGTAGAGCCGGCCTTCGTCGGTGAGCCGCAGCTGCCGCGTGGAGCGCTCGAACAGCCGCGTCGCGACCTTCGCCTCGAGCTTCGCGAGGCGCGCGCTCGCGGCGGCCGGCGTGAGGTTCAGCTTGCGCCCGGCCGCGGACAGGCTGCCCAGTTCGGCCGCCTCGACGAACAGCCGGATGTCGCCCAGTCGATCCATCGGATTTTCCAGAAATTTTTGAAAATGGTTCAAATGCCACGCCAATTATCAAAGATAGGCGTATTCGGGACAATGCGCGCAGATCCCGCCTTTTGTGCGGTGCGGCACCGACCGGGCGCCGCGTCCGCCGCCCTCTCGGAGAACGTCATGCCCATTCCGCTCCTGGCGCTCGCGATCAGCGCCTTCGCCATCGGCACCACCGAATTCATCATCATGGGCCTGTTGCCCGAAGTCGCGCACGACCTCGCCGTGTCGTTGCCGTCGGCCGGCCTGCTCGTCACCGGCTACGCGCTCGGCGTCGCGGTTGGCGCGCCGCTGCTCGCGGTGCTGACGAGCCGCATGCCGCGCAAGGCCGCGCTGCAGCTGCTGATGGCGATCTTCATCGTCGGCAACGTGCTGTGCGCGACCGCGTCCGGCTACGCGATGCTGATGGTCGCGCGTGTCGTCACGTCGTTCGCGCACGGCTCGTTCTTCGGGATCGGCGCCGTGGTCGCCGCATCGCTCGTGCCGGCCGACAAGCGCGCGAGCGCGATCGCGCTGATGTTCACGGGCCTCACGCTGTCGAACGTGCTCGGCGTGCCGTTCGGCACGTTCGTCGGCCAGCTGCTCGGCTGGCGCGCGTCGTTCTGGATCGTCGCCGCGCTCGGCGTGCTGTCGCTCGGCGGCGTCGCGCTGCTGGTGCCGAACCGCCACGACAGCGGGCCCGTCGGCCTCGGCCACGAAGTGCGCGTGCTGAAGGAGCCGCAGGTCTGGCTCGCGCTGCTGATGACCGTGCTCGGCTTCGGCGGCGTGTTCGTCGTGTTCACGTATATCGCGCCGATCCTCGAAACCGTCACCGGTTATTCGCCGCGCGCGGTCGCGTTGATCCTCGTGCTGTTCGGCGCGGGGCTGACGGTCGGCAACACGCTCGGCGGCAAGCTCGCCGATCGCGCGCTGATGCCGTCGCTGATCGCGATCCTGGTCGCGCTGATGGCCGTGATGGCCGTGTTCGCGAAGACGAGCCACCTGCCGGTCGCGGCCGCGGTGACCGTGTTCGTCTGGGGGATCGCCGCGTTCGCGACGGTGCCGCCGCTGCAGGCGCGCGTCGTCGAGAAGGCCGCGAGCGCGCCGCATCTCGCGTCGACGCTGAACATCGGCGCGTTCAACGTCGGCAATGCGGCCGGCGCGTGGCTCGGCGGCCTCGCGCTGGGGCACGGCTTCGCGCTCGACGCGCTGCCGTGGGTCGCCGTCGCGGTGACGTTCGCGGTGCTCGTCGTCACGTGGCTCGCGATGCGGCTCGATGCGCGCGCGCCGGCGCGCAGCGCCGCGCCGGCCGCGCATTGACCGGCGCATTGGCCGGCGCATCGAGCGGCGCATTGACCCGCGCATCGAGTGGCGGTGTGCCGGCGCCATAGCGACAGGAAAAGGTTCGCGAGAAACGCAATCCTCCGCGATGCTGATAACGGTGTGAAGATAACTTCGTTTGCCGGGTCGGGGCCGGGTGATAGCGTCTCGATACGCGCCGATCGTGGCGCAACCCGATTCCGATTCCGGCTTACCCCATTCGCAGGGCCGCGCGGCGGCCCGGAGGCCATGCTATGTCTTCACCCCTGGCGCTGGTGCGCGACGTGTCTTCCTTCGAATCCGGCAATGCCGTCGACGCGCGGACGTCCGCGTCGCTCGACGTCCTCGAGCAGGTCGTCGGCGTGAACCTTGCGCGCCTGCGCGCCGAGCGGCAGCTGTCGCTCGATGCGCTCGCGCGGCTGTCCGGCGTGTCGCGCGCGATGCTCGCGCAGATCGAATCCGCGCGCAGCGTGCCGTCGATCAAGGTGCTCTGCAAGATCGCCGCGGCGCTCAAGGTATCGGTCGCCGCATTCCTGCGTCGTCATGCGGTGAACGGCTTCGAACATCTGGCAGCCGAGCGCGCGGCGCGCGTCGTCAGCTCGAACGGCCGCTTCTCGGCGCGCGCGCTGTACCCGGAAGGCGAGCCGGCCGCGGCCGAGTTCCACGAGCTGCGGATCGCGCCGCTGCACACGGAGCCCGGCACGCGCCGCGCGCCCGGCACGACGGTCAACCTGGTCGTCAGCGAGGGCACGCTCGAAGTCAGCGTGCACGATCGCCGCCAGCTGCTCGCGACCGGCGACGCGATCGTGTTCGACGCCGACCAGCCGTACAGCCTGCGCAATCCCGGCGACAGTGAGGCGCGCGCGTTCCGCGTGACGGTGAGCCCCGAGGTGCCGCCGCGCTGGCTCGTGCCCGACGCCGCGCACGCGGCCGGCTGACCGCGCGGGCGGGTCGCCGGGCCGGCGCCGGTTCCATCGGCGCGCGCGCAGGCCCGGTGTCGGCCATTCGGATGATGCCGTTAGACGACGTCGTCAGTAAGGTTTTAGGTGTGGTTCGCTGCGCGGTGCGCGCAGCTGATGTATGCTTGGCCCGCCGTGCCACGGGGAGATCCCCTGGCCGGTAATCAGTGCGTCTTCAGGGCGGGGCGAAATTCCCCACCGGCGGTAGGCTGGCGAAAGCCGGCGAGCCCGCGAGCGCCCGCGCATCCGCGCGGGGTCAGCAGATCTGGTCGAATGCCAGAGCCGACGGTCATAGTCCGGATGAGAGAAGATGTGCAGATAGTCATGTCCGTCAGGGCCGCTTTGCCATCCGTGCGAAGCGGGTTGTCGTTCTGTCTGTTTGCAATGCCCTGAAACGTTTTTCGCCCAAATCGTAATCGCGAGGAGCGTTTCACATGTCCTTCAAGTCCGTTTCGTCGGCACCTGCCGACGCCTTTGCCGATCTCCCGTTGCTGGATTCCGAACCGGTGCCGCCGCGCATCGCCGCCGCGCTCGACGCGTTGCGCGCGGGCCGCGCGGTCGTGTTGCAGGACGATCACGACCGTGAAAACGAGGCCGACCTGATCGTCGCCGCCGAACGCATCACGCCCGAGACGATGGCGCTGCTGATCCGCGAGTGCAGCGGCATCGTGTGCCTGTGCCTGACCGACGACAAGGTCCGCGCGCTCGAGCTGCCGCCGATGGTGCAGACCAACGAGAGCCGCAACGGCACCGCGTTCACCGTGTCGATCGAGGCGCGCGAAGGCGTGCATACCGGCGTGTCCGCGGCCGACCGCGTGACGACGATCCGCGCGGCGATCGCCGACGATGCGAAGCCGTACGACATCGTGCGCCCCGGCCACGTGTTTCCGCTGCGCGCGCAACCGGGCGGCGTGCTGGCGCGCCGCGGCCACACCGAAGGCACGGTCGACCTGTCGATCCTCGCGGGGCTGAAGCCGGCGGGCGTGCTGTGCGAGCTGATGAATCCCGACGGCACGATGACGCGCGGCGACGACGTCGAGCGTTTCGCGCAGCAGCACGGGCTGCCGATGCTGACGATCGCGGAACTCGTCGAATTCCGCGAAGCGCTGGCGGCAGCGCGCGAGCGCTGCTGCGAGCCGGCCTGACGGCCGGCGTGGCGGGCGCACCGTGGCGCCCGCGGTACGGCGTGCGCAGCGAGCCGCACGCCGGTCATGTCGCTCCGGCGCGGCCGTCCGTCAGGACTGCACGTCGCCAAATTCGCCGCGCAGGCCGGCCGCGACGAGCGCCGGCAGTTCATCCATCCTGCGCATGATCCGCGTGATGCCCATCGCGCGCAGCGCGTCCGCGTAGTTGTCGGGGATGTGGCTCGCGCCGACGAACGCGATCGTCTTCATGCCCGCCGCGCGCGCGGCGTTCAGGCCCGACACGCTGTCCTCGACGACGATGCAGCGCGCCGGCGCGACGCCGAGCGTGCGCGCCGCATGCAGGTACACGTCGGGGTAGGGCTTCGGCCGCGCGACCTGCTCGGAGCTGAACACGCGCTCGCCGAAGATTTCGGTGAGCGACGCGCGCTTCAGCGAGCTGCGCACGCGCACGAGCCGGCTGTTCGACACCACCGCGGCCGGCAGGCCGACCTTCAGCAACGCGTCGCGCACGCCGGTGATCGGCGCGAGCGATTGCGCGAGACCGGTTTCGATGTTGCGCTCGACGGTCTCGATGAAGTTGTCCGGCATCCGGATGCCGAAATGCGCTTCGAGCCCCGCGAGAAAGCGCGACGTCTGCTGGCCGAACGCGGACTTCGCGGCGGCTTCGAAATCGAGGTGCGGGAAGGTGGCGGACAGCGTTTCGAGCAACACGCGGTCGGCGATGACTTCGCTGTCGACGAGCACGCCGTCGCAGTCGCAGATAAGGTGATCGAGCATGATGGTGAAGAAGCGGGGTGTCGGCGACGCCGATCATGCCGCCATGATACGTGCTTTCGCGGCTGCGCCGTGCGCGGTTCGGCGCGCTGCCGCTGCCGCTGCGGCCGGGCCGATCCGGCGTAGCGGATCCGGCCCGGCACCCGCCGCACGGCGGCGGCGTGCTGCCGCCGGCCGCCGTCGCGTGCGTCACACCTCGACCACGCGCCCCGTCTGCCACGACGTCATCGCGGCTTCCGCCAGCTCGAGCGCGGCGAGCCCGTCGTCGATCGTCGTCCTGACCGGCGTGCCGTCGCGCAGCGCGTCGACGAAGTGCGCGATCTCGGCCGCGTACGCGTGCCGATAGCGCTCGAGGAAGAACGGCTCCGGCACGTCGGTGGCGATGCCGTTCGCCGACCATGCGGTCACTTCGGTCGGCCGCACGTTGCCGGCCTGCAGCATCCCGTTGCTGCCGAGCAGCTCGAAGCGCTGGTCGTAGCCGTAAGCCGCGCGGCGCGACGTGTTGATCTGGCACAGCAGGCCGCGCCGTGTGCGGATCGTCACGGCGGTCGAATCGATGTCGCCGGCCTCGCGCACGGCCGGGTCGGTCAGGCAACTGCCGGTCGCGTGCAGCGTCTGCGCTTCGTCGCCGAGGATCCAGCGGAACACGTCGAAGTCGTGGATCAGCATGTCCTTGAAGATGCCGCCCGAGCTGCGGAGGTAGTCGACGGGCGGCGCGCCGGGGTCGCGGCTCGTGACGACCAGCATTTCCGGGGTGCCGATCTCGCCGCGCTCGACGCGCGCCTTCAGCGCGGCGAAGGTCGGATCGAAGCGGCGCTGGAAGCCGAGCATGCAGGTGACGCCGCGGCGGCGCACGACCTCCGCGCATTCGCGCGAGCGTGTGACGCTCAGGTCGACCGGCTTCTCGCAGAACACGGCCTTGCCCGCGTTCGCCGCCGCGACGATCAGGTCCGCGTGCGTATCGGTGCTCGATGCGATCACGACGGCCTGCACGGACGGGTCGCCGAGCGCGCGTTCGAGGTCGGCGACCTGCGCGCCGTGTGCCTGCGCGAGTGCCTCGGCCGATGGCGCATGGTGGTCGACCACGTACTTGAGTTTCGCGCCCGGGTGGCGCGCCAGATTCGCCGCGTGGATCTTCCCGATTCTTCCCGCACCGAACAAGGCGAATTCGATCATGGTGTGCTCCTTTCTCCTGTTGATTCCGTTGTGCGGCGACGCTGCGGCTCACGTCGGCCGCGCACCGTCCCGCTCGTCAGAACGAGTGATTGATGCCGATGTTCACACCGGTCTGCGAACGGCCCGGCAGCGGATTCGCGAGGTTGTCGTTGTCCGTGCCGGGGTTGTTGTTCGCGACCGAGAAATTCGAGCCGCTCGCGTTGCGCACGTGCGCGGCGGTTGCGTAGAGCAGCGTGCGCTTCGACAGGCTGTACGCGCCGCCGAGCGCGAACATCGACGCGTGGCCAGACGGGTCGTGCGTCGCGTCGCCGGCGCCCGAGCCGACGTGCACGTAGTACGCGGCGCCGCCCAGCGACAGCGCGGGCGTCACGCGATACTGCGCGCCGATCCAGTAGTGATCGGCATTGCGCGCGAGGCCGGCGGGCGTGTCGGGCGCGTTCAGGTGCGTGTATGCGGCCTGCAACGTCAGCGCGCGCCAATAGAGGTTCGCGCCCGCGAAGACCTCGCGCGAGCTCGTGAACACGTTGCTCATCCGGCCGTTCGCGTCGCGCAGCTCGTCGTACATCGCGCGCAGCATCACGAAGTCGTTGCGGTACGTGAGCTGAATGCCGTCGCTGCGGCCATACTCGTTCGCCGCGCCGAGATTGAAGCCGCCTGCCTGGTTGCCGAGCGCGTACTGCGCGTGCACGCTGAAGCCGTTCCAGGATGGCGACCGGTATTCGACGTTGTTGCTGGTGATCGGCACGTTGCGGCTGCGCACCAGCGCGGTCGCGGAATAGGCTTGCTGCAGCAGCGGATCCATGTCCCATTGATCGTTCGCGATGAACAGGTTGCGGCCGAACGTCAGCGTGCCGAGCCGGTCGTTGCGCACGCCGACGAGCGCCTTGCGGCTGAACAGGCGGTCGTTGCCGTCGCCCGCGATGCCCGACATCAGGTTGATGCCCGATTCGAGGTTGAAGATCACGCGATAGCCGCCGCCGATGTCTTCCTGGCCGAGCAGCCCGAACCGGCTCGCGCCCCAGTCGCTGCTTTGCGCGCGCAGCCGCGACGCGGTGGTGCCGTTGCCGGCCTGCACCTGGCTCACGTAGTCGAGGCCCGCGTCGGCGACGCCGTATAGCGTGACTGACGTTTGAGCGAAAGCGCTCGAATAACAGAGGAATCCTGAGCAGATGAGTGCGGTTGGCGCAATTCGTTTCATGTCGTCTCCAGACCTGTCGTCGTTTTGTTGTGGATTGCCTGCTTGCCTGCGTCGTGTCGCGCGTATCTCGCGCGTATGTCTCGTCGTGTGCCGCATCGCATGCCGTTTCGTGCGCGGCAGAATGCGCGACGCGCGGCGATTGCCACGGCGGCGTGCGCCGCCGCCGCGACGCTCAGCGAGCCGCCAGCGCGTCGCGGATGTGATCGATGCTGGCGCGCAGCCGGTCTTCGATGTCGTCGGCTTGCGCGATTTCGTTCGCGAACGGCTCGAACGAGAATGCCCCGCGATAGCCGCGCGCGAGCAGCTCGCGCAACTGCCGGACGTTGCCGAGCCGGTCGGCGCCGCCGACCAGCACGCGATGGCCGTCGCGCATCCGGTCGACCGGCAGGTCGCTTTCCTCGACGCCCGAGATGTGCACGAGGCCCGTCAGGTTCGGGAAGAAGATGTCCTCGCCCGAAAGGTGATGGTGGAACGTGTCGTGCACGAGCCGGAATACCTGCTCGCCGGCCGCGGCGTAGATGCCCTTCACCGCGTCCGACTTGCGGCGCAGCGCGCATTCCTCGAAGCCGAGCGGCTCGATGAAGCCGAGCAGGCCGCGCGCGTCGAGGATCGGCTCGAGCGCCTTCAGCGCCGTCACGAGATCGGCATGCCGCACGGCGGGCTCGCGCGTGTCGCCGCGGCTGTTGGTCGGGCACAGCACCAGCGCGCGTGCGCCGCATTGCGCGGCGTAGTCGGCGAGCACGGTCGCTTCGTCCGCGCGCTCGGCGTTCCATTGGTCGAAGCGCTGCAGCGCGTTGATCGTCAGGATCGTTACGCCGCCGGCTTCGGCCGTCGCGCGCACGGCCGAAGCCGGCGTGCCGTTGGTGATCTCGACGCCGTCGAGATCGTTGCGGATCTCGATCGAGTCGATGCCGAGCCGCCGGCACAGCGCGACATAGCGGTCGAGCGGCAGGCGCGGCGCGCTCATCCGGTTCAGCGAAAAGTGAAAGGCGGGTTGCGTCATCGTTCGGTCCTCAGGTGTCGAGTGGGGCGGGGCGAATCAGGTGAAGCTGCGTGCGCCGGTGCCGGCCGGCACATCCGCCGGTTCCGCGGCGAGCGCGTGCCACGTGGCGCGCAGCCATTGCGCGCACGCGACGTTGTTGTCGAAGATCGAATAGCGGGCGCCGCCGCCGTAGTCCGGAAACGGGATGAACTCGCAGCTGATCTGCTCGAGCGGTGTCGGCCGCGCATGAACCTGCCACTGCAGCAGGCGCCGCAGCGCCGTCTTCCACGTGTCGAGCGGCGCCGCGCGCCATTCGCCGTGATACGCGCCCGGCGCCGGCTCGACGAACGGGTACTGGATCCCGCGGCCGGGCCGTCCGTCCGCGCGGCGCATCCAGCGGTTCTCCGGATTGTTCGGAATCACGCTGCGCGCATGCGCGTGGCGGACCCAGCCGCGTGCGATCCAGTCGGCATAGACGGCCGACGGCGAGGCCGGGTCGAGCAGCTGCCGCACGCGCTCGACCGGCTCGCGCAGGCCCGACGCATCGAGTTCGGGACGATTGCCGAGCTTGAACAGCAGGTGCGAATGGTCGAGCGTGATCCGGAACGGCACGCCTGTTTGCTCGACGCATTGCGCGACGCGCGCGATCCGCCGGAAATCCTCGCTCCACATGTCGACGTGCACTTCGAGGCTCGGCAGGCAGCCAACCGGCTCGCCGCGTTCGTATGCGCACAGGTAGAAGTCGGCGACTTCGCGGTCCGACAGCGGATGGCCGTCCGCATGATGCGCATACAGCTGGCAATTGAGTACCGTGCTGCCGAACCGCGCACCGGCGTCGACGATCTCGACGACGTGCGCTTCGTCGCGGCCGGCGCACCAGATGCCGCCGATCACGCGGATCGGCAGCGCATGCCGGTCGACGAGCGCGAAGTACGGCGACAGGTCCTCGCCGTGCACCGGGTTCTTCTCGACGTAGTCGAACACACCGGCGCCCGCGATCATCCGGAACCGCTCGGCAGGCGTGGGCAGCGGCAGGCCGTCGTGTTCGAGCACGCCGTCGAGGTTCACGCCGATGAGGATCGCTTCAGCCATCGTCTCCGTCCGTTCCGGTTCTGGATGGCTGCCAAATGTACGGACGTGCCGAGCGGGCTGCATGACAAACGTTGACGAAAAATCGCCCATGCGGCGGTCGATTTTTTGCGGCGCGCGTCCGCGCGATGCGCGGCGGGCGTCAGGCCGGCAGGTACGCGCTGGTGCGCACGTTGGCCGAGCAGAACACGCGGAATTCGACCGGGTCGCCCGGCGGCGGCTGTTCGACGATCCCGCACGCGTGCAGCACGTGCTGCAGCGCGGAAATCGCCTGGCCGTCCGGATCCTGGTCGATCGCGATGTCCATCGAACCGGCCTCGATGTAGGTGCGGTGCAGGTCGATCATCTCGTGGCCGATCCAGACGACGCGCCCGGCCGCGCCCGCCTTGCGCAGCGCGGCCTCGATGCCGGCCGAGCCCGCGCCGCTGTTGTAGATCCCGACGATGTCGTCGTGCGCGTGCAGCGCGTTCGTCACCGCGCGGTAGCAGCGGTCGTCCTGGTCGAGCGTTTCGATCGGCGCGTCGTCGCAGCGGAGGTCGGGAAAGGCTTCCCGCAACTGGTCGATGCAGCCGGCCATCCGGTCGGCGTGCGCGCGGTAGCCCATGCGTCCGGCCAGCAGCAGCACGCGGCCGGGATGTGCCGCGAGGCGGCCGATGTAGTAGCCGGCCGTGCGTCCGGCACGGTAGTTGTCGATGCCCGCGTAGTGCACGCGGCCGACGCCGCCGATGTCGGTGACCATCGTGACGACGGTCTCGCCGCGCGCGATCGCGCCGGCCAGTGCGTCGCGCACGCGCGGCGTGTCGCGCGCGGTGACGATCAGCGCCGCGCGCCGGTACGCGGGCCGTTCGATCAGCGCGGCCGCGCGCTCGTCGTCCGCGGCGGGCAGGATGGTCCGGTGCACGACCACGCGCCGGTCGAGCATCTGCAGCGAGCGTTGCACCGCCTGCTGCAGCCGCCGGAAGAACGGTGCGTCGGTGTCGGGCAGCAGCACGTCGACGTGAAGCAGCCCGTGCCGCGTGTCGGGCAACTGGCGCGGCACGCCGAGCTGGCGCGCGGCCGCGACCACGCGCTCGCGTGCCTGCGCGGACACGCTGCCGCGCTCGTTCAGCACGCGGTCGACGGTGGTCGTGCTGACCCCGGCGAGCGCCGCGATCTCGTCGAAGCGCGCGGTGCGCTTGCGCCAGCGCGGACCGGTGGGGTCGGCCATGGTCGTCTCCGTGTTTGCCCGTCGTCGCCAGCGGGGTGTGGCGCTGTCCGGAACGCTAAAGCGATGGCGAAATTTCGTCAACGTTTCGATTGAGCGGGTCATGGCCGTCGCCTAATTTTGAATGCATGCGAAGCGCGCGCCGCGCTTCCCGCAAACGAACGATCAGGAGACACGCGTGACCCATACGGACGACCAGGCGCACGACCGCAACGCGGCGGCGCGCCGTCAGGAATACCGAATGATCGGCGGTGCCGGCGAGCGTGCGCGGGCCGCGGGCCTCGTCAATGCCGATTGGTACCGGTGCCCGGTGCCGCGGCCGCTGATGAAGCAGCTGATGCAGCGCGACGATGCGCGCGCGATCCGCGACACGCTGATCTGGTACGCGGCGATCGTCGCGAGCGGCGTGCTCGCGTGGTTCGCATGGCGCGCGCACTCCGCGTGGGCGATCCCCGCGTTCTTCGTGTACGGCACGCTCTACTGCAGCCCGGCCGACTCGCGCTGGCACGAGTGCGGACACGGCACCGCGTTCCGCACGCGCTGGATGAACGACGTGCTGTACCAGGTCGCGTCGTTCCAGGTGTTCCGCCGCGCGACGGTCTGGCGCTGGAGCCACGCGCGCCATCACACCGACACGCTGGTCGTCGGCCGCGATCCGGAAATCGCCGCGCCGAAGCCGACCGACTGGCTCGGGCTCATGCTGAACGTGGTGGCGCTGAAGCACGTCGCGAGCGAACTGCGCAAGATGATCGTGCTCGCGTTCGCCGGCCGGCTCGACGCCGAGGAGCGCACCTACGTGCCCGAATCGGAGTGGCCGAAGGCCGTGCGCGAAGTGCGGATTCATCTGACCGTTTATGCGTGCGTGATCGGTGCGGCGTTGTACTGGCACACGATCCTGCCGCTGCTCTACATCGGCTTGCCGAGCCTGTACGGCGCGTGGCTGTACCTGTACTTCGGTCTCACGCAGCACGCGGGCATGCCGGAGAACGTGCTCGATCACCGGCGTAACTGCCGGACCGTGAGGATGAATCCGGTGTTCCGCTTCCTGTACTGGAACATGAACTATCACGTCGAACACCACATGTTCCCGATGGTGCCGTTCCACGCGCTGCCGCAGCTGCATGAAGCAGTGAAAGCCGACATGCCGCCGCCGTACCGCAGCACGCTGGCCGCGTATGCGGAGATCGTGCCGGCGCTCGTCCGGCAGACACGCGACCCGTCGTATTACGTCGTGCGGCCGGTGCCCGACGCGGCGCGCGCATGACAACGCATCGAACATTCCAACGAAGGAGACACGCATCATGACGCAATGGATCGACACCGGCGCCCTCGACGACATCGACGACGAAGACGTCGCGCGCTTCGACCACGACGGCCGCACATACGCGATCTACCGGATCGACGGGAACGTGTATGCGAGCGACGGGCTGTGCACGCACGAGCACGTGCATCTCGCGGACGGGCTCGTGATCGATCACGTGATCGAATGCCCGAAGCACAACGGGCGCTTCGACGTGCGCGACGGCCGGGCACTGTCGGCGCCCGCCTGCGAGAAGCTGAGCACCTACCGCGCGAAGGTCGAGGACGGCCGCATCCTGATCGAGGTGTAACGCGATGGCGAACGACCGGGTGATGGCGATCGTCGGCGCGGGCCATGCGGGCGGCCGGGCGGCGCAGGTGTTGCGCGAGGGCGGCTGGCGCGGGCGCATCGTACTGATCGGCGCGGAGGCGCACTTGCCGTACGAGCGGCCGCCGTTGTCGAAGGGCGTGCTGACCGGCGAGCGCAGCGCCGCGCAATGCGGACTGCGCGATCCGGATGCGTGGCGCGCGGACGGCATCGAGCCGATTGTCGCGACGGTCGAGCGGATCGATCCGGTGGCGCGCGAGGTTCATGTGTCGGATGGCCGCGGCTTCGCTTGCGAAGCGCTGCTGCTCGCGACCGGCGGCCGTGCGCGCCGCCTCGCGATTCCGGGCGCGGAGCGCGACGGCGTATTCGCGTTGCGCACGCTCGACGACGCGGCGGCACTCGGTGCGCGGCTCGTGCCCGACGCGCGCGTCGTGCTGATCGGCGGCGGCTTCATCGGTCTGGAGGTCGCTGCGTCGGCGCGGTTGCGCGGCTGTCGCGTGACCGTGCTCGACGCGGCACCGCGCCTGCTCGGGCGTGCGGTGCCGGAGCCGATCGCGGCACGCGTGCATGCGCTGCATGTGGCGCGGGGCGTCGCGATCGGCCTGAACCGCCGGCCCGTCGCGATCGAGCGCACGCCGGACGGCGCGCTGGCCGTCGTGCTCGACGACGGCGACGCGCTGCTCGCCGATACGGTGGTGGCCGGCATCGGGATCGAACCGGCCGACGAACTGGCACGCGACGCGGGTCTCGTCGTCGAACGCGGGATCGTCGTGAACGCGCGGCTCGAGACCTCGGCACGCGGCATCTACGCGGCCGGCGATGTCGCGGTGTTCCCGAGCGGGGCGTCAGGGCGGCTCGTGCGTCAGGAAACCTGGCACGGCGCGGAAACGCAGGCGCGCGTCGCCGCACGCAACATGCTCGGCGCCGACGAACCGTATCGCGAGATGCCGTGGATCTGGTCCGATCAATACGACGCGCAGCTGCAGGTGGCCGGCGAACCGGCGCTCGGTGTGCGCACGGTCGCGCGCGAGCTCGGCGACGATGCGGAAATCCATTTCCACTTCGATGCCGGCGCAAGGCTCGTCGCGGCGAGCGGCTTCGGTCGTGCGTCGGGGTTCGTGAAGGAGATGCGCGTCGCGCGCCTGCTGGTCGAGCGCGGGATCGGCGTGACGCCGGAAGCGGTCGCGGATGCGGGCGTGAAGCTGAAGTCGCTGGTGTCGGCCGCGGGCGATCGCTAGCGGCGCCGGGCGAAGGAGAAGGGGAGGCGCGCGGCAGTCGCTGCCGCGCGCTCGGGCTCGGGCTCGGACTCGGACTCGGACTCGGACTCGGACTCGGACTCGGACTCGGACTCGGACTCGGACTCGGGCTCGAACCCGAGCCCGAATGAACAAACCCGCGCTCAGGCCATCGCGTGCAGGCGCAGATACAGGCCGGCCGCCGCGGCGCCGCCGAGCAGCGGGCCGATCACCGGCACCCACGCATAGCGCCAGTCGCTGTCGCGCTTGCCGGGGATCGGCAGCAGCGCATGCATCAGGCGCGGCGACAGGTCGCGCGCCGGGCTCATCGCATAACCGGTCGGCCCGCCGAGCGAGATGCCGATGCCGAGCACGAGCAGGCCGACCGGCAGCGCGTCGAGCGCGCCGAGGCCGACCTGCGGCGACGCGAGATACAGCACGCCGAGGATCAGCACGAACGTGCAGATCGCTTCGGTCAGCACATTGTGCGTGGTGCTGCGGATCGCGGGCGCCGTGCAGAATACCGCGAGCTTCAGGTCCGCATCGACTTCCTTCGCGAAGTGCTGGCGATACGCGAGCCACACGAGCAAGGCGCCGGCCATCCCGCCGAGCATCTGCGCGAGGATGTAGCCGCCGACCTTCGACCACGCGAACTTGCCCGCGAGCGCGAGGCTGATCGTGACGATCGGGTTCAGGTGCGCGCCGCTGAACGATGCGGTCACGTAGACGGCGACGAACACGGCCATCGCCCAGCCCATCACGATCACGATCAGGTCCGCGCCCTTGCCCTTGGTCTTCGCCAGCAGCACGTTGGCGACCGCGCCGTTGCCGAGCAGCACGAGAATGGCGGTGCCGATGAATTCTGCAATATAAGGTGACATGTTTGTCTCTCGTAGGTCGCGGCGGACTCGCGCGTTGCGCGGTCCGCCGGTGTTGTTGTATTTCGTTCGGATTTCTTGTGATTGCTGCCGCGGTGCTTACTGCGCGTCGTCGGCCCACGCCTTCGCGGCGCGCACCGCGCGTTGCCAGCCGGCCATGCAGCGCTCGACCTGCTCCTTCGGCATCGACGGCGAGAAGCGGCGATCGAGCTGCCACTGGCTGCGCACTTCGTCGAGGTTCTTCCAGTAGCCGATCGCGAGGCCCGCCAGGTAGGCCGCGCCGAGCGCGGTCGTCTCGGTGATCTGCGGACGCACCGCGTCGACGCCGAGCAGGTCGGCCTGGAACTGCATCAGCAGGTCGTTCGCGCTCGCGCCGCCGTCGACGCGCAGCTCGCCGATGCTGATGCCAGAATCGGCTTCCATCGCGGCCAGCACGTCGAGCGACTGGTACGCGATCGCGTCGAGCGCCGCGCGTGCGAGGTGCGCGGAGGTCGTGCCGCGCGTGACGCCGAATACCGAACCGCGCGCCCGTGCGTTCCAGTGCGGCGCGCCGAGGCCCGCGAACGCCGGCACGAGATAGACGCCGTCGGTATGCGGCACGCTCGCGGCGAGCGCTTCGATCTCGGCGGCCGTCTTGATGATGCCGACACCGTCGCGCAGCCACTGCACGACCGCGCCCGCGATGAAGATGCTGCCTTCGAGCGCGTACTGCACGTCGTCGCCGATCTGCCATGCGATCGTCGTGACGAGGTTGTTCTTCGACTCGATCGGCTTGTCGCCGGTGTTCATCATCAGGAAGCAGCCGGTGCCGTAGGTGTTCTTCACCATGCCCGACGTCGTGCACATCTGGCCGAACAGTGCCGCGTGCTGGTCGCCGGCGATGCCCGCGAGCGGGATCTTCGACGCGAACACCGTGGTCTTCGTGTGGCCGTAGATTTCCGACGACGCCTTCACTTCCGGCAGCATGCTGCGCGGGATGTCGAGCAGTTCGAGCAGCTCGCTGTCCCACTCGCGCGTGTGGATGTTGAACAGCATCGTGCGCGACGCGTTCGTCACGTCGGTCACGTGCAGCTCGTGCTTCGTGAAGTTCCACACGAGCCAGCTGTCGACGGTGCCGAATGCGAGCTTGCCCTGGCGCGCCTTGTCGCGCGCGCCCGGCACGTTGTCGAGGATCCAGCGGATCTTGGTCGCGGAGAAGTACGAGTCGATCGGCAGGCCGGTCTTCGCGCGCACCTTCGCCTCGAGGCCCTGTGCTTTCAGCGAATCGCAGAAGTCGGCGGTGCGGCGGTCCTGCCACACGATCGCGTTGTAGACGGGCTGGCCCGTCTCGCGATCCCAGACGATCGTCGTCTCGCGTTGGTTGGTGATGCCGATCGCGGCGATCGACGTGCCGTTCAGGCCGGTGCGCGTGACGGCTTCGGCGGCGACACCCGCCTGCGTCGACCAGATTTCCTGCGGGTCGTGCTCGACCCAGCCGGGTTGCGGGTAGATCTGTTCGAATTCCTTCTGGGCGATCGAAACGATGTTGCCCTGGCGATCGAACAGCATCGCGCGGGAGCTCGTTGTGCCCTGGTCAAGCGCGAGGATGTACTGATCCTGCATGTCTCTCATCTCCATCCGTGGATTGGCGTAGTTGTGATGCGCGCCGCATGTTACGCGGCGCGTCGGTGAATCAACGTCGGTCAGGCAACTGCAACTGCAAACGAATCACGCGTGCGGCGCGTGCGCGGCGGCGAACCACGCTTCGACCGCGGCCGTCACCGCGTCGAGCGTGCCCGGCGCGACGTGCAGGCCGAGCTTCGAGCGGCGCCACAGCACGTCCTGCGCGCAGGTCGCCCATTCGACGTCGCGCAGGTAGCGCAGTTCGGCGTCGTGGATGCCCGGTGCGATCTCGGGGCCGAGGTCGGCGAGCGACGTCGCGCCGTCGACCACGCGTTCCGCGCGCGTGCCGTACGCGCGCGTATAGCGGCGGGCAAGCGCGGCGGGCAGCCACGGATGGCGTTTCGCGAATGCGTCGGCGAACACGTCGAACTTCGCGTTCGCGATGTCGCCGCCCGGCAGCGGCGCGCCGGCCGTCCAGGTTTTCGCGTCGCGGCCGAGCGCGCGGCACAGCAGGTCGGCGGCTTCCTCCGCGAGCTTGCGGAACGTCGTGATCTTGCCGCCGAACACCGACAGCAGTGGCGCGCCGGCGCCGTCGTCCAGCTCGAGGCGATAGTCGCGCGTGACGGCCGACGCGTTCGCCGCGTTTTCGTCCTCGAGCAGCGGGCGCACGCCCGAATAGGTCCAGTGCACGTCGGCCGGCGAGATCTTGCGCTTGAAGTAGCGGTTGATCGAATCGCACAGATACTGCGTCTCGTCGCGATCGATCGCGACCTTCGCGGGATCGTTCGTGTATTCGACGTCGGTCGTGCCGATCAGCGTGAAGTCGTGCTCGTACGGAATCGCGAAGATGATCCGCTTGTCCGGGTTCTGGAAGATGTATGCGTGGTCGTGATCGAACAGGCGCCGCGTGATGATGTGGCTGCCCTTCACGAGCCGCACGCTGTGCTGCGCGCCGCGGCCGAGCGCGCCGTGCAGCACTTCGCCGACCCACGGGCCGGCCGCGTTCGCGACCGCGCGCGCATGCACGACGCGGATCGAGCCGTCCGCGTGCCGCAGCCGCGCTTCCCATTCGTCGCCGCGGCGTTCCGCCGACACGAGCTTCGTGCGCGTGAGGATCTCGGCGCCGCGCTCCTTCGCATCGAGCGCGTTCAGCACGACAAGGCGCGCGTCGTCGACCCAGCCGTCCGAATACACGAAGCCGCGCTTGATCGAGTCGATCAGCGGCGCGCCGGCCGCATGGCGGCGCATGTCGATGCCGCGCGAGCCGGGCAGCAGTTCGCGCTTCGCGAGGTGATCGTAGAGGAACAGGCCGATGCGGATCAGCCAGGCCGGCCGCAGGTTCGGCATGTGCGGCATCACGAAGCGCAGCGGCCACATGATGTGCGGCGCCGCGCGCAGCAGCGTCTCACGCTCCTGCAGCGCTTTGCGGACGAGTCCGAATTCGTTGTATTCGAGGTAGCGCAGGCCGCCGTGAATCAGCTTCGTGCTGGACGACGACGTGTGCGACGCGAGGTCGTCCTGCTCGCAGAGCAGGACCGACAGGCCGCGGCCGGCCGCATCGCGCGCGATGCCCGCGCCGTTGATGCCGCCGCCGACGACGAGCAGATCGTAGCGATTCGGTTGGGTCACCTGCTGTCCTTATCGTCTGATGGAAATGGGCGAACATGAAATGTTCGAATTCGAAATTTAACGAACGAAATCGAAAAAGTAAAGTTCGAAAAAGCGGGGCCAGTAGCGCGTGGCGCGATCCCGGACGATACTGGCGCAATCGACCGTTTCGCGAGGTGAATCATGCGTATTGGGATGTGGGCCGGCGCGTGCGCCGTCGTTCTGGCAGGGTGCAGCGCCGGCACGCCGCCGCTTGCCGGCAACTGGCGGGCGCCGTCGTTCGTCGACCTGCAGACGTCGTGCGGCGGCACCGCGCACGACTGGGGCGCGGACGCGCAGCCGGTCTATTCGACGCTGTACGACGCGTATGTGGCGAAACGGTATCGCGGGCTGACGCAGGCGAACTATTGCGCGTTCGTAAACGAACTTTCGGCGCACTATGCGGCGCCCGACGCGGCGGGGCGCGCCGGATGGGTCGCGTATTTCAACGGCGCACGCGCGCAGGCCGTCAGCTGGCGGGCCGCGGTCGATCCGACGCTGCGCGGCGGCTGACGCCGGAACGCTGCGGGAGGCGGGAAAACGAGAAACGCGCGGGAAAAGCGCAGGAAAAGCGGCGCGGCCGGAAATCCGGCCGGCGCGCTCAGGTCAGGAACAGCGGGACTTCAGGAATAGCGGCATTTGATGGATCGCAACGCGGCGTCGCCGGTTTCGGTCACGCAGTATTTGCGTCCCGATCCCAGCCCTTCCAGCCGCACGAGCTGCTGTTCGAGCAGCGCGTCGAGTTCATCGCGATCCATGTCTCCGTGATCGGGGGCATCCTTCACAAGCAGTAGCGTGGCGAATTCATGCGGACTCAGCATCGTTCTCTCCATGGCAATCGGTTTGCCCGCGCAGCCGGCGCAAACGCCGCTGCGCGATACCCGGCGGGGTATGGCTTGGGGGGAAAGCTGTATTCGCCGGCCTTGGGATTCGCACACGCCTTGGCACGGGCGGATCGGGCGAACGGGCCGGGGAACTGGAGTCTAGTCGAGCGCGCGGGCAACGACAAATCGTGCCCCGTTAATTTTCAGTTTGACAGGCACGCAAACCGCTAGCGGTTCAGCGGGCGCGCCAACTTCTTGATTTCACTTGAAGTTTCAGGTGCGGTGCAGCATCGCGCGGGTCATTCCGCGGGGTCATTCCGCGACGTACACCTGGGTGCCCGCGTTCGCCACCGCGTCGGCCATCTCCGGCGGCAGCGGCTTGTCGGTGAAGAGTGCATGAACCTGGCTCAGATGGCCCTGGCGCACCAGCGCCGGGCGGCCGACCTTCGAATGATCGGCGACGAGGTAGACCGTGCGCGCATGCTGCATGATCGCCTCGGCCACGCGCACCTCGCGCGTGTCGAAGTCGCGCAGCGTGCCGTCGGCCTCGATCGCCGACGTGCCGATGATCGCGTAGTCGACCTTGAACTGGCGGATGAAGTCGATCGCGAGTTCGCCGACGATGCCCTTGTCCCACGGCCGCACGATGCCGCCCGTGATCAGCACCTCGCAGTCGGGGTAGCCGCTCATCATCGACGCGACGTTCAGGTTGTTCGTGATCACGTGCAGCCCGTGATGACGATTCAGTGCGCGCGCAACTTCCTCGGTCGTGGTGCCGAGATTGATGAACAGCGATGCCTGGTCGGGGATGTGCGACGCGGCGAGCGCCGCGATGCGCCGCTTCTCGTCGTGGAACATCCGCTGGCGCGCGGTGTACGACACGTTCTCCGAGCTGGTCGGCAGGCTCGCGCCGCCGTGGTAGCGGCGCAGCAGGTTCAGGTCGGCGAGCCAGTTCACGTCGCGGCGGATCGTCTGCGGCGTGACCGCGAAGTGCGCGGCGAGATCGTCGACGGTCACGAAGCCGTCGCGCTGCACCCATTCGAGCAGTTCCTGCTGGCGCGCGTTGAGGGTGAGGCGGGGATCTCGGGTCATGGCTCGGCGGTCGGATCGTGAGGCGGAGCGGGTATTGTAAGGGCGGGAAGGGCGTTCGACCGGCCTCCGGCGTATCACCGCCCGGGATTCATGCGGAAAGTACATGGATTCATGTGACAAATGAATTTGTGCGATCGCGCGGATCGCGCTGCAATGGCGGACTGTCCGCGCACGCCGGTCGTGCGTCCGGCGCGTTCATTCAGCTTTCGACGAGGTGGAACCGATGACTGGCTTCAACTGGCACAACCCGTATCCGACGACCCGCATCCCGGTGTTCGCGCGCAACGTCGTGTCGACGTCGCACCCGCTCGCCGCGCAGGCCGGGCTGCGGATGCTGTGGAAGGGCGGCAATGCCGTCGATGCGGCGCTGGCCGCCGCGGCCGCGATTACGGTGGTCGAGCCCGTGTCGTGCGGGCTCGGCGGCGATGCGTTCGCGCTCGTGTGGGACGGCGGGCGGCTGTCCGGGCTGAATGCGTCGGGCGTCGCCCCGGCCGCGTGGAATCCCGACTATTTCCGCAAGCGCCACGGCGAGGACGCGCACGGCATCGCGAACAAGCCGACGCGCGGCTGGGACACCGTCACGGTGCCGGGCGTGATCGCGGGCTGGGAAGCGCTGCATGCGAAGTTCGGTTCGCTGCCGTTCGCGGACCTGCTCGAACCGGCGATCGAGATCGCCGAGCGCGGCTATGCGGTGTCGCCGATCGTCGCGCACAAATGGGCGGCCGCGGTGCCCGAGCTGCAGGGACTGCCGGGTTTCGCCGACACCTTCATGCCGCGCGGGCGTGCGCCGCGCGTCGGCGAGCGCATGTGCCTGCCGGGCCACGCGCAGACGCTGCGCACGCTCGCGAAGGACGGCCCGCGCGCGTTCTACGAGGGCGCGCTCGCCGCGCAGCTCGCGGCGTTCGCGCGCGAAGGCGGCGGCGCGCTGACCGAAGCCGACCTGCGCGCGTACCGGCCGGAATGGGTCGAGCCGATCGGCCAGCGCTTCGGCCGTCATACGATTCACGAGATCCCGCCGAACGGGCAGGGCATCGCCGCGCTGATCGCGCTCGGGATCGCCGAGCGGGCGGGCCTGAGCGAATGGCCGGTCGATTCGGTCGACTCGCAGCACCTGCAGATCGAGGCGATGAAGCTCGCGTTCGCGGACGTCTATCGCTACGTCGCCGATCCGCGCGCGATGGACGTGACGCCCGCGCAGATGCTCGACGATGCGTATCTCGCGGAACGCGCGAAGCTGATCGATCGCGCGCGCGCGACGCACTTCGCTGCCGGCCGCCCGCATTCGGGCGGCACGATCTACCTGTCCGCGGCGGACGAACGCGGGATGATGGTGAGCTTCATTCAGTCGAACTACATGGGCTTCGGTTCGGGGCTCGTCGTGCCCGGTACCGGCATTGCCTTGCAGAACCGCGGGCACGGCTTCTCGATGGACCCGGCGTCGCCGAACGTCGTCGCAGGCGGCAAGCGGCCGTTCCATACGATCATCCCCGCGTTCGTTACCGAGGAAGTCGACGGCCGCAGCGAGGCCGTGATGAGCTTCGGCGTGATGGGCGGCGACATGCAGCCGCAGGGCCACCTGCAGACCGTCGTGCGCATGCTCGGCTACGGGCAGCAGCCGCAGGCCGCCTGCGACGCGCCGCGCTGGAAGGTCAATCGCGACTTCACGCTCGATGTCGAGTCGACGATGAAGCGCGAGACGGTCGACGGGCTCGCCGCGCGCGGCCATACGATCAAGTCGATCGACGATCCTTACATGGATTTCGGTTCGGGTCAGTTCGTGTGGCGTCTCGATCGCGACGATCCCGACCGCGGCTACGTGGCCGCGAGCGACAGCCGTCGCGACGGTCTTGCGGCCGGTTTCTGACGGAACGCTTCCCAGTCTTGCGCTCGACGGGCGGCCGGATGGCCGCCCGTTTTGCCTGGATGCCACGCATGCCGTCGCACGCGCGCAACCGGTTCGAACAACTCATCTAACGAACCGCACCATGCGCGGCGGAACTGCGCGCGGCGGGCATGGTCAGTGCTTTGAAGCACGAACATAAAAGTCCGGCTAAGATGCCAGCATGGTTCGGCCGGACCAATCCACTAATAAATGCAAGCAAAACGTCGCCTGCGGGCACGCCGGGCCTGTGCGAAGAGATGGGCCGGCCGGCCGCGCGACGACTGGGAGCGCACCACCATGCCTACTGAAACGACGCATGTCATGCCGTGGCGTATCGAGGACATCGACCTGAACCGGATCGATCGTCAGCGCGCCGCCGCGAACGAGGATCTGCTGCTGTTGCTGTGCGCGTCGTCGTTCATCGAAAGCGGCTCGGATCTCTACACGAGCAACCTGAGTGAGTTCTTCAACGACGATCCGGAAGTGTCCGCGTGGCTCAACAATGCGTGGGAGCACGAGGAACTGCAGCACGGGCGCGCGCTGAAGGCGTATATCGCGCACGTATGGCCGGAGTTCGACTGGGACACCGCGTTCGCGAATTTCTTCGCCGAGTATTCGAAGACCTGCTCGGTCGACGCGTTCGAGAAGACCCGCGCGCTCGAGATGGTCGCGCGCTGCGTCGTCGAGACGGGCACGGCCACGCTCTATCGCGCGATCAACGAATGCTCGGACGAGCCGGTGCTGAAGGAAATCACCGACAACATCCGCTCGGACGAAGTGCGTCACTACAAGCACTTCTTCAAGTTCTTCAAGAAGTACAACAAGCTCGAAGGCAACGGCCGTCTCGCGGTGCTCGGCGCGCTGATGCGCCGCGTGATGGAAATCAAGAACGAGGATTCCGAGATCGCGCTGCGCCACGTGTTCGCGATCCGCTACCCGGATCGCGTCGGCGACAATCAATACAACCGCGAGCGTGCCGCGCGCATCAGCTCGCTCGTGCGGCGCAACCTGTCGGCCGACATGTGCGTGAAGATGCTGCTCAAGCCGCTCGACCTGCCCGCAAAGATCCAGCCGAGCGTCCACTATCCGCTGACGAAGATCACGCGGCACGTGTTCATGCGCTGATCGTCACCGCGCGGTCCGGCGCGCGTATGCTGCGCCATCATCATCTGCTTTTCGCCGGGGCCGCCATCATGACCGATTCCCATCGCCACGCGCTCGAACAATGGACGTTCGACGCGTGGCCGCCGGCCGTCGTTTCGCTGTTCGACGGCACCGCGCTCGAACGCCATGCCGACTTCGCCGCATCGCTGATCGTCGCGACCGACGACGGCCAGTTGCGCACGACGCTGCTCAGCGTCGGCGAGATCCACGCGCGCGACGCGCATACGCTGCTGCTCGCGCTCTGGCCGCAATCGCGCGCGGCGCGCGCGGTGACGCAACGGCGCGAGGCCGCGTTGACGCTCGTCGCGGACGGCGCGTTCTTTCAGGCACAACTGAGGATCGAGCCGCTCGAAGGGGACTTCGGCGGACTGGCCGGATTCGCTGCGACGATCGCGCACGGCGATGCGCAGCGGGTCGGCTATGCGCGTCTCGCGACCGGCGTCACGTTTGCGCTGGAAGGGGAGGCGCGCGCCGAGGTGCTCGCGCGCGGGCAGCGCCAGGTCGAGCACCTGCGGCGCGCGGCCGCGCGGCTTCAGTGACCGCGCTGGCCGCTGCGGGACGAACGGTTGCGGTTCGGGTGCGCGGCATTGCCGCTTGCGGGACGCGCGCCGTTGCCGCCGCCGGACGGACGACCGCCGCCGCTGGCGTTGCCGCTCGCGCCGCCGGCCGTGCGCGGCTTGGCCGCCTTCGCGGCCTTCGGCTGTGCGTTGCCGTCACGCTTCGCGCCCGGCTGGCCTGAGCCGCCGGCACGCGGCTGGCGATTGCCGCCGCCGCCGCCACCACCACCACCACCACCACCACCACCACCACCACCACCACCGTTACCGCCGCGCGGCTGCTGGCCGCGGCGCTGCTGGATCGGCTCCGGCTTCGCGGTCGGATCGGGTTCGAAGCCCGCGATCACTTCCTGCGGAATCTCGCGCTTGATCAGCCGCTCGATGTCGCGCAGCAGCTGCTTCTCGTCGACGCACACGAGCGACACGGCTTCGCCGGTCGCGCCTGCACGGCCCGTGCGGCCGATCCGGTGCACGTAATCTTCCGGCACGTTCGGCAGGTCGAAGTTGACGACGTGCGGCAACTGGTCGATGTCGATCCCGCGCGCGGCGATGTCGGTTGCGACCAGCACCTGCAGCGTGCTGTTCTTGAATTCCGCGAGCGCGCGCGTGCGGGCCGACTGGCTCTTGTTGCCGTGGATCGCCATCGCGCTGATGCCGTCCTTCGTCAGCTGCTCGGCGAGCCGGTTCGCGCCGTGCTTGGTGCGCGTGAACACGAGCACCTGGAACCAGTTGTGTTCGCGGATCAGGTGCGTGAGCAGCTCGCGCTTGCGATCGCGGTCGACCGGGTGGATCTTCTGCGCGACGCTTTCCGCGGTGGTGTTGCGGCGCGCGACTTCGATCAGCGCCGGCGAATCGAGCAGGTTGTCGGCGAGCGACTTGATCTCGTCGGAGAAGGTCGCCGAGAACAGCAGGTTCTGGCGCTGCGGCGGCAGCTTCGCGAGCACGCGCTTGATGTCGTGGATGAAGCCCATGTCGAGCATCCGGTCGGCTTCGTCGAGCACGAGGATGTCGAGATCCGACAGGTCGATCGTCTTCTGCTGCATGTGGTCGAGCAGACGCCCCGGCGTCGCGACGACGATGTCGACGCCGCGCTTGAGCGCATCGATCTGCGGATTGATGCTGACGCCGCCGAACATCACGGTCGAGCGCAGCTTCAGGTACTTGCTGTACGCGCGCACGCTTTCCTCGACCTGGGCGGCGAGTTCGCGCGTCGGCGTGAGGATCAGCGCACGCACCGCGCGCTTCGCGCCGCGATGCTCGGCGTAGAAGGTGTGCAGGCGCTGCAGGATCGGCAGCGTGAAGCCGGCGGTCTTGCCGGTGCCGGTCTGCGCGCCGGCGAGCAGGTCGCCGCCGCCGAGGACGGCCGGGATCGCCTGCTGCTGGATGGGCGTCGGCGACGTGTAGCCGAGCTCGTTGACCGCCTTGACGAGCGGTTCGGCCAAGCCGAGAGATTCGAAAGACATAGTTACCACTCTTCAGTTTTATGATCGGCGACGCCTCGCGCGGCCAGCGCGGGGAACGGCGTCGCAAAAAAGCAAAGGGGCGCGGAACGCAGGTCGCTCACCTGTTGCGGCGAGATCGGCGTACCGTTGTTGCCCCACGACATCCGGATATACGTGACGACTGCCGCGACTTCCTGGTTCGACAGCGACTGTGCGAACGGCGGCATCCCGTACGGACGCGGATTCTTGAACGTGCTCGGCGGATAGCCACCGTTCAGCACCATGCGGATCGGGTTGACTGCCGATTCCATCACGATCGAATGGTTGCCCGCGAGCGGCGGATATGCCGGCGGCTTGCCCGCGCCGGTTGCAGCGTGGCAGGTCGCGCAGTTGTCCGCGTAGATCTTCTTGCCCTGGTCGAACAGCGTGTTGCCGAACTGCTTCGACGGCTCGTACTGCATGTTCTTCGGCGCTTCAGCCTTCTGCGGGATCGACTTCAGGTACGTCGACATCGCGCGCGTATCTTCGTCGCTCATGTACTGGAGGCTGTTGTGCACGACGTCGGCCATCGGGCCGAATACCGCGCCCTGGTTCGACACGCCGGCCTGCAGCAGGTTGGACAGTTCCTCCACGTGCCAGTCGCCGAGGCCGAGTTCCTTGTCGTTCGTCAGCGACGGCGCATACCAGTTCTGCAGCGGGATCAGGCCGCCCGCGAAGGCTGCCGAGCTCACCGGGCCGCCCATCATGTTGATCGACGTGTGGCACATCGAGCAGTGGCCGAGGCCTTCGACGAGGTACGCGCCGCGGTTCCATTCGACCGACTTGGTCGGATCCGGCTTGTACTCGCCTTCCTTGAAGAACAGCGTGCGCCAGCCGATCAGCAGGTTACGGTTGTTGAACGGGAACTTCAGTTCGTGCGGACGGCTCGGCACCGACACCGGCGCGACCGAACGCAGGTACGCGTAGATCGCGTCCGAATCGGAGCGCGTGACCTTCGTGTAGCTCGCGAACGGGAAGCCCGGGTAGAGCAGGCTGCCGTCCTTCGAACGGCCGGTGTGCATCGCGCGGTAGAAGTCGTCCGACGTCCACTTGCCGATGCCGTCCTTGTCGTCCGGCGTGATGTTCGGCGTGTACATCGTGCCGAACGGCGTCGCCATCGGCAGGCCGCCCGCGAACGACTTGCCGCCGCGCACGGTGTGGCACGCGATACAGTCGCCGACGCGCGCGAGGTATTCGCCCTTCTTGATCAGCGCGGCCTGGTCGGCCGGCGTGGCCGCGACGGCGGCAGCGCCGTGCAGCGTGTCGTTGCCCGGCCACAGGACCGGCACGAGGGCGGCGGCCGCGACGATCGCGACAGCCGAGAGTGCAAACAGGGACTTGCGTTTCATTGTGTCTGTCTCCCTTGCCTTATTGCGGTTCGCTGCCGCAGGCGAGCGGAGTCTTCATCGAACGCGCCGGTGCCGGCACGGGGTTGGCGGGCGCCGGTTGCGCGGCGAGCCATGCGGTCACGGCCGTCACGTCTTCGTCGGAAAGCTTCGCGGCGATGTCGTGCATGCAATCCGGTGCCTTCGCGTGGCGGTTGCCCGAGCGCCATGCGCCGAGCTGTGCGCTCAGGTAATCGGCGTGCAGGCCGACGAGGCCCGGGATCGCCGGCTGCATGCCGGTCAGCCCTGCGCCGTGGCAGGCCACGCAGGCCGGCAGCTTGCGCGACGGATCGCCTTGCGTGACGAGCTGCTTGCCGCGCGCGAGCGTGGCAGCCGGCAGCGTCGGCTTGGCCGGCGTCGGGTACGGCGGACGCTCGGCCGAGAAGTGCTCGGCGATTTCCTTCAGGTAATCGTCGTTCAGGTAGGTCAGCAGATAGTTCATCGGCGGGTACTTGCGCCGGCCATCACGGAAGTTGACGAGCTGGTTGTACAGGTACTCTGCCGGCTTGCCGGCAAGCCGCGGGAAATAGTCGTTGTCCGTGCCCTGGCCGTGAACGCCGTGACATGCGGTACAGCCGCGCACACGCTCGGCCATCGTATCGGGTGCCTTGAGCGGCGCCTGCTGGGCGTGCGCTTGCTCCGTGGGCTTGGTCTGCGCTTGGGCAGCGCTCATAAGGCCCGCGCCACCGATCAACAGAACGGCGAGCATCGGACGGAAGAGGCGTCTTGAAGACACACGAGACTCCATGTTTATTCGTCGGGGACCTTGTCCGGGCTACGATCGGCTCGGCGCATGGACGGCAGGACAGCCGGGCTGCTGCGACGCGGCATTCTATCATCGATGGGTAATGACGGCTATTTGGCAAAAGGTCATCGGTTCCTGCCTGTTTGCGACTTGCGACAATTTGACGCGCTATCTGCACGAGTCGTGTGAACCGGCGTGCGCTTTGACCATCGAAGACCGTACACTCGCGGGTCGCGCGGCGCCGCCTCCGCCGCAGATCCAGTCATTTCTCCCGTTTCCGGATTCATCGATGACGTTCCTTACCGTGCCGTTGCCGTCTTCCCGCTGTCGTTCCACTTGCCGCCGCGCCGCCGGCCGGCCGTTCCCGGGAGGGCGCGCGCGATGAGGATCGACAGCTTGTGGATCGGGCAGGTCGCGCTGGCGGCATTGATGGACGCGACGTTCGCGATGGCGGTCGGCTCGGCGCTGCTCAAGGCGTGGCTCGGCAAGGATGGCGCGCGGCCGGTCGTCGCGCCGTCGCATCCCGCATGGCTGCGCGCGCAACATTCGCTGGTCGCGGCGGCGCTCGCGCTCGTGCTCGCCGATCTCGGCTGGCTGGTGTACGAAGCCGCGTCGATGAGCGGCGCGGGGCTCGGCGGCGCGTTCGCCGCGATTCCCGTCATGCTCACGCAGACCCACGCGGGCTTCGCGTGGAGCGTCGCGTTCGCCGGCGCCGTGGTGCTCGCGATCGTCGCGCTGGCGAAGCCGGATGGCCCGGTCGCGCACGCGGTGCTGTGGCTCGCGGTGATCGTGGTCGCGGGCGGCAAGGCGTCGCTCGGCCATGCGGCCGACACGGGCGCGCTGTCCGCGGCGGTCGGCGTGCAGACGCTGCACCTGCTCGCCACCGCGGTGTGGGGCGGCCTCGTGCTCGCGGGCGGGCTCGCGGTGCTGCCGGTGCTCGGCTCGTCGGTCGCGCGCGGTGCGCTGATCCGGATCGGCCAGCACCTGTCGCGTACGTCGGTGATCGCGGTCGTGTTCGTGCTCGGCACGGGCGTGCTCAATGCGCTGCGCGGGCTCGGCGGCTCGCTCGCGCCGCTCGACGGCAGCACGTGGGGGCGCGTGCTGCTGCTCAAGCTGCTGCTCGTCGCGCTCGCGCTCGTGCTCGGCGGGTTGAACCGCTTCTCCGCGCTGCCGCGCCTGCGCCGTACCGCGTCGACCGAGGATGCGCACACGTTCCGCAACATCCTGCATCTCGAGGCGCTGACGATGATCGGCGTGTTCGTCGCGGCCGCCGTGCTGGCGTCCTGCGTGCCGGGGTTCGCGGCGCTCGGCTGACGGCCGGGTCGGCGCGGCGCAGGGCCGGGTGCCCGCGCGCCGCGTGCTGCGGATGCAAGAACGGCCGCCTGTCGGGCGGCCGTCTCGAAGCCGATGCGCGGCATGTCCGCCGCGCAACGCATCTCATCTCACCACGGCATCACCACTCGGCGACGCTGCCGTCCGCGTGGCGCCACACCGGGTTGCGCCAGCGGTGGCCCGTCTTCGCCATCTCGCGCACCTTCTCCTCGTTGACATCGATGCCGAGCCCCGGGCCCTGCGGGATCGCGACGAAGCCGTCCTCGTAGCGGAACACCTCGGGGTTGCGCAGGTAGTCGAGCAGGTCGTTGCCCTGGTTGTAGTGGATGCCGAGGCTCTGTTCCTGGATGAACGCGTTGTAGCTGACCGCATCGAGCTGCAGGCATGCGGCCAGCGCGATCGGGCCGAGCGGGCAGTGCAGCGCGAGCGCGACGTCGTAGCTTTCCGCGAGTGTCGCGATCTTGCGGCACTCGGTGATGCCGCCCGCGTGCGACGCATCGGGCTGGATGATGTCGACGTAGCCGCCCGCGAGGATGTGCTTGAAGTCCCAGCGCGAGTAGAGCCGCTCACCGAGCGCGATCGGCGTGTTGGTCTGGTTGACGATGTCGCGCAGCGCCTCGGCGTTCTCCGACAGCACCGGCTCCTCGATGAACATCAGCTTGTACGGATCGAGCTCCTTCGCGAGCACCTTCGCCATCGGCTTGTGCACGCGGCCGTGGAAGTCGACGCCGATCCCGACGTGCGGGCCGACCGCGTCGCGCACGGCCGAGACGTTCGCGATCACCTGCTCGACCTTGTCGTAGGTGTCGACGATCTGCAGCTCTTCGGAGCCGTTCATCTTCACCGCCTTGAAGCCGCGCTCGACCACTGCGCGCGCATTGTTCGCGACGTCGCTCGGCCGGTCGCCGCCGATCCACGAATACACCTTGATGCGCTCGCGCACCTGGCCGCCGAGCAGCGCATGCACGGGCACGCCGTGATGCTTGCCCTTGATGTCCCACAACGCCTGGTCGACGCCCGCGATCGCGCTCATCATGATCGGGCCGCCGCGGTAGAAACCGGCGCGGTACATCACCTGCCAGTGATCCTCGATCAGCAGCGGGTCGCGGCCGACCAGGTAGTCGGCGAGTTCCTGCACCGCGGCCTCGACGGTGTGTGCGCGGCCCTCGACGATCGGCTCGCCCCAGCCGACGATCCCTTCGTCGGTCTCGATCTTGAGGAACAGCCAGCGCGGCGGGACGACGAAGGTTTCGAGGCGGGTGATTTTCATGTCGCTTGTCTCCAGGGTGGACCGGCGCGGACGTGCGGACGCGGCGCCGGTCGAGTACGTGACGATTATCCTAGCGTAGCCCGTTAAAAAATAGTATTAATAGCACTATTGTGCAGATAGTGGGCAGCCGAGGCGTGCCCGTCCAACGGAGAACGATCATTCAACGCGACCTGCATGGACAGACGGCCTTCCGGCTGGCGACGGCGATCCTGCGCGGCGACTATCCGCCCGAATCGCTGCTGCCGCGCGAGCCGGACCTGATGGCGATGTTCGGCGTGAGCCGCACGGTGCTGCGCGAGGCGCTGCGCACGCTGACGTCGAAGGGACTGGTCGAATCGCGGCCGAAGGTCGGCACGCGCGTGCGGCCGCGCCGCGCATGGAACCTGCTCGACGCCGACCTGCTCGACTGGTACGCGCGCGTCGCGCCGCCGCTCGCGTTCGCGCTGAAGCTGCAGGAGATGCGCGAGATGATCGAGCCGCATGCGGCCGCGCTGGCTGCTCGCACGCATACGCCCGAAGCGTTCGACGCGATCGATGGCGCGGCGCGCGCGATGGCCGCCGCGCGCAACGTCGACGAATGGGTGCGTGCGGACCTGCGTTTTCACCTGAGCGTGCTGGAGGCCGGCGGCAACGAACTGCTGGTGCCGCTCGGCGCGCTGATCGACCGCACGCTGGAAGCGCAACTGCATCTGAACGCGCGCCGGGCGCACGTGTTCAACGCGTCGCTCGCCGAGCATACGGCCGTCAGCGACGCGATCCGCGTGCGCGACGAGGACGGCGCGCGCCGCGCGATGGCGTCGCTGCTCGCGGTGACGCGCGCGCGCATCGAGATGTCGTGACGGGGAGGGCGGTGCGGGCCGTCAGTGGTTCGCGCAGCCGCCCGGCTTCGGCACGCGTTGCGTCGACGCCGGATATTTCGCGAGCAGGCCCGCCGGGCGGCGCGGCCGCACCACCGGTTCGCCGCCGCGCATTGCGCGCGACGCGGGTGCGCGCTACCGTATTCGCTTGAGCCGGCCCGGCCAACGGTGTTCCGCCGGGGCGCCGTCGACGCGCACGGGCCGCCCCGGGAGACGACCATGCTTTATCACGGAAGCTGTCATTGCGGTGACGTGAAGTTCGAGGTGGAAGGCGACCTGCAGGGCGTGATGGCCTGCAACTGCTCGATCTGCCGGCGCAAGGGCGCGCTGATGTGGTTCGTGCCGCGCGATCACATGACGCTCCTCACGCCCGACGACAATCTCGCCACCTACATGTTCAACAAGCACGTGATCCGCCATCGCTTCTGCAAGCGCTGCGGGATTCACACGTTCGGCGAGGGGACCCATCCGAACGGCACCGAGATGGCCGCGATCAACGTGCGATGCCTCGAGGATGTCGATTTCGATGCGCTGCCCGTCACGCACTACGACGGCCGCTCGCACTGAGCGGCGCGTCGTTGCATGAGCGCGCGGGCCGCCGTCAGGACGGCTCGACCTGCGGCGCCGGCGTTTCCGCCTGCGGCGCGGGGCCCGTCGTACGCGTGCCGGCCTCGGCCGGGCGTTCGATCAGGGGCGCGAGCGCCGGCGCCATCGACTTCAGCAACTGCACGGCCATCGCGCTCGTGAAGTCGTAGCGCGCCGCGTAAGGCTCGTGCGCGGTCGCCGTCAGCACGCCGAAGAAGCGGTCGCCGAGCACGAACACGAACGTGCCGCTGCGATTGACCTTGCGCGACTCGATCAGCCGCGCGCCGCGCGCGTAGACATTGAAGCGCTGGTCGCCCGTCCCGGTCTTGCCGTAGACCTGCAGCGTCTTGCCGTCGGGCAGCATGAAGCCGCCCGACAGGCGCCGCGCCGTGCCGTTCAGCACGACGTCGCGCAGCAGCGTGCGCACCACGTTGACGATTTCCGGCGACAGCATCGGCTGCGGCTGCGCGGCCGCGCGCACGAAGCGCGTTTCGTACGGCGTGCCCTTTGCGAAGTCGAGGCGCGTGATCGTCTCGGTCGGCGCCTTCCGGCCGCCGGTCGCGATCAGGCCGATCAGTTTCGCGAGCGCGTCGGGCTGGTCGCCCGATGCGCCGATCGCGGCCGCGTACGACGGCGTGACTTCCGCGAACGGGTAGCCGAGCGCGCGCCACGCCTTCGTGATTTCCGCATACGCGCGCAGCTCGACCATGCGGCGGATGCGCCGGTCCTGGGTCGCGTGGTAGCGCGTCTTGTACAGCCACGAGTACGTGTAGAAGCGCGCATCGCGGCTGTTGCGCCGGACCTCGGCGAGCGACGCGTTCGGGTGGGCGCGCAGGTAGTTGAGCGTCCACAGCGCGAGCGGGTGGACGCTCGCGATATAGCCGCGATCGTTGAGGTTGAAGCGGTCGATCGCGTACTTCGCGTAGAGCGCGGCGAGATCGTCGTCCGACAGCGTCGCGGCCGGCGTGCCTTTCAGCTGCGTGCGCATCTGCGCATCGAACCACGCGAGCGATTCGTTCGGTGCGACGCTGCGCAGCACCGTCGCGATCTTCGGCGGCGACTTGCGCACGTTCTGCAGCAGCAGCGCGAGCGCGTCGTCGGGTGCCTTGCCCGCGTAGCGCGTGTAGTAGCGCTTCACGTAGACCTGGCTTTCGCCGTCGACGAACTGCTCGAGGTAATGCTTGCGCTGCGCCGGATCGTCGAGCCACGACGACGACGGGCCGGCTGCCTGCAGCATCTCGTAATGGACGATGTCGCGCATCAGCCGCACGAACACGAGGTTGACCGAGTGCTCGAACGCCGTATGCAGCGTCAGGATGCGGCCGTTGTCCGACTTCTCGAAGTTCGAGAACACCTGCGCGCCGCCGCCCGTGTAGAACACGTCGGGGCTCGCCGAGTACTTGCGTTCGACCGACGCGTCGAGCATCGCCTGCAGCGAGCGGTCGCGCGTATGCGACAGGTAGTCGAGCGCCCAGTGCGACAGCCCGTCGAGCGGGTCGGGCTTCACCTTCGCGAGTTGCGCGTTCGACAGGTTGCCGTAGCGCGCATGCAGGTCGGAGACGATCTGCAGGTAGGTGATCAGCGTGCGCAGCTTCGCGGTCGAGCCGAGGTTGATGCGGCCGCCGCGGTTCACGTCGAACGGCTGGTTCACGCTGTCGGTCTGCACGCGCAGCATGTTCGCGCCGTTGCGATGCTCGTACAGCGTGAAGCTGTACGTGAGGTGCGACGGGTCGTCCTTCGGCGCGAGCATCTCGAAGCCGTACAGGCCGGCGGCCTGCGCGCCGTCGCGGGTCGACGCCTTCGCGAGCCGTTCGGCGACCGCCTGCTGCACGCCGTTGTCGAGCGTGCTGGTGGCTTCCAGGTCGAGCTGGTCGAGCTGGTACAGGTCGCTGATCCCGAGTGCCGACAGCAGCGATGCGCGCGCGGAGGACACGGCCTTGCGCGACACGAACGACTGCACGTGCGCGGCGGCCGGCGGCTCGCTGCGCTCGATCTGCGCGGCAAGCGCCGCATCGCGCAGCGCGGGCGAGATCACGCCGCCGCTCGACAGGAGCCGCAGGTAGCTGTCGGTCAGCTTCTGCAGCGCCGGATAGCCGCGATTCAGGAAGTACGACGGCGCGCGCTGCGCGATGATCAGCGACAGCACTTCGCGGAAGGTCTTGCCCTGTGCGTCGACGTTGTCGCCGGTCGTCGGCGCGGACAGGATGCGGTTCACGTCGTTGAAGTCGCGGCCGTACCACGCGGCGAGACCGTCGCCGATGCCGGTGATTTCACCCACGTGCGGCCGCGCGGCGAGCGGTACCGAGTTCAGGTAGCGCACGACGATCGCGCGGCGCGCGAGCATCGTCTGCGGGCCGTTCATGTAGGCGAGGATCGACGCGGACGCGATCTGCCGCAGTTTCTCCGGCGGCGTCGCGGTGCGGCCGTCCGGCGAATGGCGGAACTTCTCGATCTGCGTCGCGAGCGTGCTGCCGCCCGGGCGTGCCTGATGACGGTTGACGACGTGCAGCGCCTGGTCGGCGAGCGCGCGGCCGAAGCGCCCCCAGTCGATTGCCGGGTTGCGGTTCGGCTGGTTCGCGTCGAGCAGGTAGCGATCCTCGATGAACAGCAGCGAATCGGCGAGCACGCGCGGCACCGTGTCGAAGTCGGCATACACGCGTTGCGGGAACACGGTCGCGAACAGCGGCGAGCCGGTCGAGTCGAACAGCATCAGCCCGGCCTGGTCTTTCTCTTCATAAGGCAGGAACAGGCCGCGATCGGCGAGCGACAGCATCCGTTCCGAATCGCGCGCCTGCTTGCCGATGACGAAGCCGCGCGCGAGCAGATGCTGCTGGAACGCGGGAAGCATCGAATAGCCGAGGCGCTGGTCGTACGGCCCGTTGACGGGGAAGCGGATGTGATCGCTCGCGCCCGCCTCGACGGTGTAGCCGATGTCGCGGGTGAGCTCGGACAGGTAGCGCGCCTGCAGGCGCGACGTCTCGAACTCGGTCATCACGAGCCGCGCAACGATCGCCGCCGCGATCACCAGCGCGGCGAGCAAGGACCACTTGATCCACGTCCAGACCGATGCACTCCCGGTCACGCGCGGCAGGATGCGATTCAGCGGCCGATTCATGGCGGCGTCTCCCTGAAGGCGCAGGCTCCGGCCGCACCCCATTAAGGATTAGTGTAGTCCTCCGCAGCGGGCTGCCAAGGGTGGTTCACTACCGAGATGCGTCGACGCAACGCGCATGCCTGTGACATGCGGGAACCGGCCTGCGGTGCGGTGCGGTGGCGCGTGTCGCCGTGAAGTAACGTTTGCGCGTTCCGCCCGCGTGTCTGCGTGTGTCAAGGGCGACGGAGGGTGGCCGTGCCGATCGCGCCGATCGTTTTTACGCACCGGCCTTGTGCAATGCGAAATCGCGACAAATCGGGTCCGATCGTATTGCCGAAGTCATGGCGCGATGCGCGACGAGGCTACGAGTTTCCGTGATAGCCGGATGCACGGGCCGCAGGTACGATCGCCGGATATGCGACGCATGTCCGTTTTCGCCGGGGGTTCCATGTCGATTCATCCCGTCGCGCTCGTTTGCACGGCGATCCTGGGGTTGATGCTGTTCGGGCTCGGCCTGGTCGTGTCCGTCACGCGCTTCCGGCATACCACCGGTTCCGGGTGTGCGTCCGATCCGACCGACGGATTGCACAAGATCGTGCGCGCGCATGGCAACACGGCTGAATACGCACCGTTTCTCGCGGTGCTGTTTCTCTATTTCGGCGCACACGACCCGTCGCGCGCGATCGTCTCGTTGATCGTCGCGGCAACCGCGTGCCGCTGCCTGCTCGTGATCGGATTGCTCGCGTGGCCGACGATGGCCAGGCCGAATCCCCTGCGTTTCATCGGCGCGCTCGGCACGTATCTGTGCGGCGCCGCGCTATGCGTCGCGCTGTTCGTCTGAGCACGTCGCTATCGCCAAGGCAGCTTCGCGGGATCGTGCCGCCGCACGGCCTCGACGAAGCAGTGGATCAGCTAGTCGCACGCCCGAATCGCGCGCCTGCTTGCCGATGACGAAGCCGCGTGCGAGCAGATGCTGCTGGAACGCGGCAAGCATCGAATAGCCGAGGCGCTGGTCGTACGGCGTCGCCGGCGCCGGTGAAAATGGTGCGCGATTACAGCCTTTCATTCACCTAGCGAAATGATCGATCAGGTGATCGATGAAAAGCCGCGCCTTGCGGGGAAAATGGCGCCGGCTCGGGTACACGACGTTCATCTCGAGTTCCTCGAGCCGATAGTCGGCGAGCAGTTCGCGCAGCCGGCCGGCGGCGAGCTCCGGTGCGGCGAGGAAGTCCGGCAGCACTGCAATGCCCATGCCCGCGAGCGCCCAGTTGCGGATCAGCCCGATGTTGTTCGACGACGCGGACTTGTTCGGGCGCACGGTGACACACGCGGAACCCGGGTCGAACGACAGATGCTCGCCCGCGAAGTCGGCATGGAACGCGAGGCACGCGTGGGATGCCAGGTCGTGAGGATGGGCCGGCGCACCGTGCCGTTCGACATACGACGGCGCCGCGCAGACGATCCGCTTCAGGCGCGTGAGCGGGCGTTTCACCAGCGTGTTGTTGCCGATGTGCTGCGACAGCAGCAACCCGACGTCGAAGCCCTCCGACACGAGGTCGACATGGCGGTCCACCATCGTGACCTCCGGCACGATGGCCGGATGCTGCGCCTTGAACGCGTCGATCGCAGGGGCGAGCACGTGCATGCCGAACATCACCGGCGCGGCGATCTTCAGCGACCCGATCGGCTCGTGGTGCATCGACGCGATCGTTTCCTCGACGCGGTCGATTTCCTCGATCACGTGACGGATCTGGGCGAGGTACAGATGACCGGCGTCGGTCAGCGACAGGCTGCGCGTCGTGCGGTTCAGCAGGCGTGCGCCGAGCCGGTCCTCGATGCCCATCACGAGGCGCGTGGCCGACGAGTTGGAGATGTTCAGTTCCGTCGCCGCGCGCGCGAAACTGTGGAGTTCGGCGACCTTGATGAACAGCCGCATTGGCAGGAATTCGTCCATTTTTTTATCGAAGAACAGGAATTGGTTTATTGAATTTTATTCTTCGATGATTGGACTTGAGCGACTCGTTTTAACGAATAAGTATTATGAAATGATGTGTTGATAGGGTGCTGAATTGGTTTCAGAATAAGCGGTTGGGCGAAGGAAGGATGCGGGTTTTGTGGATTTATTTTCGTATTCCGCTCGATATAAACCAATTTTATCGGTCTGTATTTAGTAATTGTACGAAAATAAGTGAAAAGTTTTCGTATAAAGACGATCGATATGATCAATGCAGACCGAATCGAATCAGACGCGTCGCTATCGCCACAGCAGCTTCGCGGGATCGTGCCGCCGCACGGCCTCGACGAAGCAGTGGATCAGGTAGTCGCACGCGACCGTGTTGAGCGCGTCGCGGCGCGTCAGCACGCCGGCCGACACAGTCGGGATCGTCTCCTTCACGTCGATCGTGACCATCCGTTCCCGGATCCAGTCGACTTCCATGAAATGCTTCGGCACGCACGACACGGTGTCGGTGTGCAGCGACAGCGAGAACGCCGCGCTGAACGACGTGCATTCGACGATCGGCTGCGGCGCCCGGTAGCCGTGCGCGACGAACACGTTCTGCAGCAGCCGGCCGATGCTTTCCGGTGAGGTGTTCAGCACCCACTGCGCGTCCTGCAGTTGCGCGAGCGACGTGCAGTGGCGCAGCGGATTGCTCGCGCGCGTCATCAGGATCAGTTCCGACTCGAGCAGCGGCCGGAACGTGAATTCGGGCGACAGCCGCGTCGCGTCGACGATCGCAATCACGAAGTCGAGCGAGCCGTCGCGCAGGCGCGGCAGCGCCGTGTCGAGAAAGCCTTCGCGCACGTCGAGGCGGATCGTCGGCATCCGCTGGCGGAACGCGTCGAGCGCGGCCGGCAGGAAGCCGAGCGACATCAGCGGCGTCAGCGCGCATGCGAGCGCGCCTTCCTTGCCGCCTGAAAGCTGGATCACGTCGTCGCGCGCGTGCTGCATCTCCGCGAGGATCAGGCGCGCACGCGCATAGACGGCCTGCCCGAAGCGCGTGAGCTGCGCGCCGCGCGCGTTGCGCGTGACGAGCGGCACGCCGAGGTCCTGCTCGAGTTCGCGGATCGCCTTTGTGAGCGCGGGCTGCGACAGGTGGATCGCGCGCGCGGCGGCGCGCAGGCTGCCGTGTTCGGCGATGGCGGCAAGCGCCCGGAGCTGGTGGTGTTTCACGGCGTGGCAGGGCGCGGCGGCAGTGGCGACCTTCGCATCCTACACCGCAGCGGCGCGCGAAAAGCACGCGATAACCGGGCGTTATCACGATCGGAAAATGTCGCTCCGGGCTGCGTATTTTGAATGCCTAGACTGCATGCGCAGGCCGTCGAACGGGCCGTGCACCAGACCCGCATAACCAGTACGGAGACTCATCTTCATGAAGGCGCCCCGAGCGGAAAGCATGTTCGGCGGGCATGTCGGCGACGTTGCCGCATCCCCGTCCAATCGCCAGCTGATCGTCGCGATCACGATCGGCAACGGCCTCGAATTCTTCGATCTCACCGTGTTCAGCTTTTTCGCGGTGCTGCTCGGCAAACTGTTCTTTCCGGCTGCGTCCGCGCAGCAGCAATTGCTGATGTCGGTCGCGACGTTCGGCGTCGGCTTCATCGCGCGGCCGGTCGGCGGCGTCGTGATCGGGCTCGTGGCCGACCGCTTCGGCCGCGTGCCGGCGATGAACCTCACGCTCGTCACGATGGCACTCGGCACCGGGATGATCGGCATTCTGCCGACCTATGCGCAGATCGGCATCGCGGCGCCCGTGCTGGTCGTGCTCGCCCGGTTGCTGCAGGGCTTTTCGGCCGGCGGCGAAGTCGGCGTGTCGACGTCGCTGCTCGCCGAGCGCGCGCCGCCCGGCCAACGCGGCTACTACACGAGCTGGCAGTTCGCGAGCCAGGGGGCCGCGGCGCTGGCCGGTTCGTTCGTCGGCTTCCTGCTGTCGTATTTCCTCACGCCCGCCGCGCTCGAATCGTGGGGCTGGCGCGTGCCGTTTCTCGCCGGCGTGCTGATTGCGCCGGTCGGCCTGTATCTGCGCGCGCGCTTCAACGCGATCGAACAGCACGCGCCGGCCGCGGCCGCGCGGCGCTCGTCTGCGGTGCTCGGCACCGTGCTGCGGCGCGACGGCGGCGCCGTGCTGACCGCGCTCGGCCTCGTGGTCGGCGGCACCGCGGCGCACTTCATCGTCCTCTATTACATGTCGACGTACGCGATCCGCGTGCTGCACCTGCCGATGGATACCGCGCTGTGGTGCGGCATCCTGTCCGGTGCGGTGATGTTCGTCGCCGCGCCGATCGGCGGACGGCTGTCGGACCGCACCGGCAGCAAGCGCGTCGCGTTGTGGACGCGTGTGGCGCTGACCGTGCTGATCCTGCCGGGCTTCTGGCTGATCCGCGCGGTGCCGTCGATCGCGACGATCTACGTGGTCGTGATGCTGCTCGCCGCGCTGCACTCGATCAATGCCGGCGCGAACGGCGTGATCCTCGCTGAGCTGTTTCCGAAGAGCACGCGGGCGACCGCGCTGTCGATCGCGTATGCGGGTGGCGTGTCGATCTTCGGCGGCTTCGCGCAGTTCATCGTCACCTGGCTGATCGGGGCGACCGGCAATCCGGCCGCGCCCGCGTGGTACGTGATCGTCTGCGGCGTGCTGTCGCTCGTCGCGCTCGCGTTCGCGTCTGACCGAAGCGCTCAGGATGACTGACCGATCTTCCTTTTCTTTCATTCGCCCCATGACCACCACCGTTTCGTTTTCGTCGTCGCCGGCCGACGTTGTAGCCGGCGACCTGTGCGACCTGCCCGCACGCACCATGCTCGAACTTCTGAAGTCCCGGCAGATCAGCGCGTGCGACCTGCTCGATGCGCATCTCGCGCGCATCGCGACGGTCAACCCGCGCGTGAATGCGCTCGTCACCGTCGTCGATCCCGATGCGCTGCGTGCCCGCGCACGCGAAATCGACGCGCGCTGGACGCGCGGCGAATGGTTGGGGCCGCTGCACGGGCTGCCGGTGTCGCAGAAGGACCTGACCGCGACGCGCGGCGTGCGCACGACCTTCGGCTCGCCGCTGTTCGCCGATCACGTGCCGCAGCACGACGCGCTGATCGTGCGCCGCTGCGCGAGTGCCGGCGCGCTGATGATCGGCAAGTCGAACACGCCGGAATTCGGCGCCGGCTCGCATACGTTCAACGCGGTGTTCGGCGCGACCCGCAACCCGTGGGACCTGACCCGTTCCGCGGGCGGCAGCAGCGGCGGCGCTGCCGCGGCGCTCGCCTGCGGGATGAATCCGCTCGCGTGCGGCAGCGACATGGGCGGCTCGCTGCGCAACCCGGCCGCGTGGAACAGCGTGGTCGGGCTGCGGCCGTCGCCGGGCCGCGTGCCGCGCGCGCCGGACCTGAACGGCTGGGCGACGCTCGGCGTCGACGGGCCGATGGCGCGCGATGTCGCCGACACCGCGCTGCTGTTGTCCGCGATCGCCGGGCCGAGCGGCGAAACCGCGACCGACATCGCGGAGCCGGGCGCGCGCTTCGCGCAGCCGCTCGAACGCGATTTCCGCGGCACGCGCATCGCGATGTCGCGCGGTTTGCCCGGCGTGCCGGTCGATCCGGAGATCCGGCGCGCCGTCGATGCGCAGGCGCGCGTGTTCGCGTCGCTCGGCTGCGAAGTCGAATTCGACGATCCCGATCTTTCGGAAGCCGAAGAAGTATTTCGCATCGAGCGTGCCTGGATGATCGGCACGCTGATCGACGGCTTCGACGAACGGCAGCGTGCCGCGCTGAAGCCCGAACTCCTCGACGAATACCGGCTGCATCGGTCGCTCTCGGCCGCGGATCTCGGCCGCATGTTCGTGCGCAAGACACGCCTGTTCGACCGGATGCGTGCGTTCATGCAGCGGTATGCGTTCTACGTGCTGCCGACGACGCAGGTGATGCCGTTCGACGCTGCGCTGCGCGTGCCCGCCGACGTGGCCGGCATCGCGAACACGACCTACATCGACTGGATGCGCGTGTGCTGGCTGCTGTCGTCGACCGAGGCGCCGATCCTGTCCGTGCCGTGCGGTTTTTCCGCGACAGGCTTGCCGATCGGCATGCAGATCGTCGGCCGCTATCGCGACGACTGGGGCGTGCTCCAGTTCGGCCATGCGTACGAAGTCGCGGCCGGCCGTCGCCGGACGCTGCCGCCCGTCGTTGCCGACGCGCTGCGCTGACCATTTTTCCCGGCTGATAGCGGACCGTTCCGGTTCGTGCCGGCAGGCCGCGCGCCTGCGGGGGGGGCGCGCACGCCTGCGTTTGGCCATTCGACCCGCGCAATGGAGATCTCTCGATGAAACAACAGCTGTTGGCAGGCGCGGGCGTCGCGCTGATCGCGGGTGCGGCGCACGCACAGAGCAGCGTCACGCTGTACGGCATTATCGATGAAGGGCTGACTTACTCGAGCAACGTCGCAGTGACCGGCGCGAACGGCGCGGCAAGCGGCAGGCCCGCGCTGCGGCTGCTGGGCGGCGTGCAGCAGGCGAGCCGCTGGGGGCTGCGTGGCAGCGAGGATCTCGGCGGCGGGCTGAAGGCGGTCTTCACGCTCGAGAACGGGTTCGATCCGAGCACCGGCAAGCTCGGGCAGGGCGGGCTGATCTTCGGCAAGAAGGCGTTCGTCGGGCTGTCGGGACCGTTCGGCACCGTCACGCTCGGGCGGCAGTACGACACCAATGTCGACTTCCTCGGCCCGCTCGAGGCCGCCGCGCTGTTCGGCGGCTACATGGTCGCGCACCCCGGCGACCTCGACAACGTGAACAACGCGAACTCGACCAACAACGCGATCAAGTTCACCAGCAACGACTACGGCGGGTTGCGCTTCGCGGCGATGTACGGGGTCGGCGGCGTGGCGGGGGCGACGACGCGCAACCAGGTGTGGTCGGCCACGGCCGGCTACACGCGCGGGCCGCTCACGGTGGCGGCCGGCTACCTGAATGCGCGCAACCCGAACGTGTCGTTCTTCGGCACGACCGGCAGCCCCGCGCCGACCGTGGGCGGCGTGCCGGGCAACAACATGCTGTCGCCGGTGTATTCGGGCTATGCGTCGGCGCGCACGCTGCAGGTCGCGGCGGTGGGCGGCACCTATGCGATCGGCGCGGTGACGCTCGGCGCGATGTACACGAACACGTCGTTTCGCCAGCTCGGCGATCTGTCGTCCGGGCCGAATCCGGGTGGCGTGTCCGGCAACGCGGTGTTCAACAACGCGGAGGCGAGCGTGCGCTACCAGTTCACGCCTTACCTGTTCGGCGGGATCGCGTACGACTACACGCGCGGCGGCGGCGTGGACGGCCGCGACGGCGCGACGTATCACCAGGTTGCCGCGGGGCTCGACTATTTCCTGTCGAAGCGCACCGACGTCTACGTGAGCGCCGTGTTCCAGCGTGCGTCGGGCACCGACTCGACGGGGCATGCGGCGGTCGCGGCGATCAACGGCCCCGGCGCCTCCGCGAACGACCGGCAGTTCCAGGCGCGGATCGGCATGCGCCACAAGTTCTGATCAGCGCGACGGCCAGCGGCTGCGCGGTGATATCCTCGCGAAACGCCCGCGACCGACGGGCGGATACCGACTGCCCGCACGCGGCCCGACGCCGTGCTGCGCGGCGTTTCCGAGGGAGAGCCGAACCATGAGCCGCAAATTCATTCTGAAGGGCGACACGACCGATCACGGCGGCGTCGTGCTCGACGGGATCGCCAATTCGTCGTTCGACGGCCGCGAGCTCGCCTATCTCGGCGCGCCGGTGTTCTGCGCCGCGTGCAAGACCCAGGGCGTGATCGTCTCCGATGGCGGCGAGCGGACGATGACCGTGATGGGCAAGGTCGTCGCGCTCGAACACGACCTGTGCCAGTGCCTGTGCACGCCGCAGCCGAAGCTGATCCCGTCGCAGGGGACGGGCACCATCTCGGGCTGATGCCCGTCGACTCCGTGCGACGTGCGCGGCGCGCTGCCCGTCGTCAGACGCTGCCTTCGGTCTCGATCACCAGAATGCGCGCTTCTCCGAGCGGATGCGCGACGTGTTCGGTGCCGACCGTCGCATGGAAGATGTCTCCTGCTTCGAGCACCGTCGCGTGCTCGATGCCTGCTTCGCGGTAACGCATCTCGACGCGGCCGTCGAGCACCGCAAAGATTTCCTCGCCGTCGTTCACGTGCCATCGGTACGGCTGATCGGTCCAGTGCAGGCGGACCGTGATGCCGTTCAGGTTCGCGATGTCCAGCGCGCCCCATGCGCGCTGCGCGGTGAACGCGGTGCTGCGGATGATGTTCATCGGTAGGTCCGGTCCGTGAATGCGAAGGTTGCGGAGGGCGGGCAGGCTGCACGGCCGTGCGGCTCGGCCGCGCTCCGGTTTCCGTGTACCGGGGATCAGCGCGACATCGCGCGCAAGGCTGCGTCGATCGTCTGCTTCCGCTTCTCCAGCCCCGCAGCCGAGCGCTCGGTCACGCGCTGCAGGACCGACGCCGGCGCGGTATCCGGCGAGCCTGCATCGAACGGCGGCGCGGGCGCATATTCGAGCGCGAGCTGGATCGCCTGCGCCTCTTCGTCGCCGACCAGTTCGGCGGCGATCGTCAACGCGAAGTCGATGCCGGCCGTCACGCCGCCGCCGGTGATCAGGTTGCCGTCGCGCACCACGCGTTCGCGCACGGGCACCGCACCGAGCGGCGCGAGCAGCGCGTGAAACGCCCAGTGCGTCGTCGCGCGGCGGCCGCGCAGCAGGCCGGCCACGCCGAGCAGCAGCGCGCCCGTGCAGACCGACGTCACGTAGCGCGCGGCCGCCGCGCGCTGCTGCACGAACGCGATCGTTTCGGCATCGAGCAGCAGCGCGTTGATCCCGATTCCGCCGGGCACGCAGATCACGTCGAGCGGCGGGCAGTCGTCGAACGTGCAGGTCGGCGCGAGCGCGAGGCCGCTGCTCGACGCGACGGTGTCGCGCGATTTCCAGACCAGATGAACCGCCGCGTCGGGCAGCGATGCGAGCACGTCGTGCGGGCCGGTGAGATCGAGTTGCTGGACGCCCGGAAACACGAGAAAGCCTATATGCAGGGTCATGCGAACACTCCGAAGGGAAGGGGAGGCGCCGCGGCCGGCGCACGATGGACAGATCGATTCTAGGCGCGTAGTGTTTGGCGAAATTGCCAGATCGCCCACGTTTTCAGCCAATCGCCATGCCAGCCGCCCCGCGCTCGATCCTGATCCTCGCGTTCCCCCGTGCGCAGTTGCTCGACGTGACCGGGCCGCTGCAGGTGTTCGCATCCGTCAACGAACTCGCGCAGGAGCGCGGTCGGCCCGCGCCGTATGCGCCGCGCGTCGTGGCCGCCGAAGCCGGGCCGGTCGAGACGTCGTCGGGGCTCGTCGTGATGGCCGATTCGCTGCGCTCGGCCGGGCGGCCCGACACGGTGATCGTGGCCGGCGGCAAGGGCGTGCAGGCCGCGTCGCGGGATGCGCGCACGGTGCGCTGGGTCCGGCAGCAGGCGCAGCGCGCGCGACGTGTCGCGTCGGTCTGCACCGGCGCGTTCCTGCTCGCCGAGGCCGGCCTGCTCGACGGGCGGCGCGCGGTCACGCACTGGGCGCGCTGCGACGAATTCGCCGCGCGCTATCCGAACGTGCGCGTCGAGCCCGATCCGATCTTCATCCGCGAAGGCGCGCTGTGGACGTCGGCCGGCGTGACGGCCGGCATCGATCTCGCGCTCGCGCTCGTCGAGGAGGATCTCGGGCGGGCGATCGCGCTCGATGCCGCGCGCGAACTCGTCGTGTTCCTGAAGCGGCCGGGCGGGCAGGCGCAGTTCAGCGCGATGCTGTCGATGCAGCGCACCGACGACCGCTTCGGCGAACTGCATGCGTGGATCGCCGAGCACCTGACGGCCGACCTGTCGGTGCCGGCGCTCGCCGAGCGCGTCAGCATGAGCGAGCGCAGCTTCGTGCGGCACTACCGCGCGGGCACCGGCCGCACGCCCGCGCGCGCGGTCGAACAGATTCGCGTCGAGGCCGCGCAGCGTTTGCTCGGCGAAACCGCGTGGCCCGTCAAGCGGATCGCCACGCGGTGCGGCTTCGGTTCGGAAGAGACGCTGCGGCGCAGTTTCGTGCGCGTGCTCGGCGTGTCGCCGCAGGGCTATCGCGAGCGGTTCGTGCGGTAACGTGCCGATGCGCGGTGAGTGTGCCGCGCGTGGCAACCGGGGACGGAGCCGTCGACGTTCGGAGCTGCGCGAATCCCGACCACTTTCGAGTCCGAAACGCCGTGACTATTCAGGTGTGGAGAACAATGAGCGGGGGCTTGTGCCGCGCGCGTTGCGCGCTCTATCCTGTTCTGTTGGCGATTCGAAGGGGAGCGCAGCATGGACCGCATCCAGGCAATGGAAGTATTCACCCGCGTGGTCGACGCGAACAGCTTCACACGCGCGGCCGACACGCTCGCGATGCCGCGCGCGTCGGTCACGACCATCATCCAGAATCTCGAGGCGCTGCTCGGCGTGCGCCTGATGCACCGGACGACGCGCCGGCTGTCGCTGACGCCGGAGGGCGCCGCGTATTACGAGCACTGCATGAAGATCATCTCGGAGATCGCGGAAGCCGACGCGAGTTTCCAGACCGGCAACCGCAAGCCGAGCGGCGTGCTGCGCGTCCACATGCCGAGTTCGCTCGGGCGGCGCGTCGTGCTGCCGGCGCTGTCGATCTTCCGGCAGCGCTATCCGGACATCACGCTCGACCTCGGCCTGGCGGACCGCTACGTGGATCCGGTCGAGGAGGGCATCGACTGCATGATCCGGGTCGGGCCGCTCGAAGATTCGTCGATGGTCGCGCGGCGGATCGGCATGCTCAAGCGCGTGACCTGCGCGTCGCCCGACTATCTCGCGCGTCACGGCGAGCCGCAGGAGATCGCCGACCTGGCCGACCATCATGCGGTGAATTTCCGCGCCAGCCACGGCGCGCGGGCGATTCCGTGGGTGTTCATGATCGAGGGCAAGCCGGTCGAGGTGCGGATGAACGGCAGTGTCACCGTGAACGATTCGGATGCGTACGTGACGTGCGGGCTCGAAGGGTTCGGGATGATCCAGCCGACGCTGTTCATGGTGCTGCCGAACCTGCGCGACGGCACGCTGGTCGAGGTGCTGCCCGATTGCAATCCGAAGCCCAAGCCGATCTCGATCGTGTATCCGCACAACCGGCATCTGTCGCAGAAGGTGCGCGTGTTCGCGGACTGGATCGCGGAGCTGTTCGAGTCGACGCCGGCGCTGGAGGGCGGGGAGAACTGGCGGGGGAAGGTGCGGGCGGAGGCCGTGGAGGAGCGGGGATCGGTGGTGGCGTAACGCGAGGGACGCGCGTGCCTGCAGGGTAGGCGACGCGCGAATTCCGCGCACGCGCCGGATGACGCAATGAAAAAAGCCGCTGATCCTTGCGGAACAGCGGCTTTTCGCATTTGGTGGCGAATCAGGGATTCGAACCCCGGACCTGCGGATTATGATTCCGTCGCTCTAACCGACTGAGCTAATTCGCCGAAGAATTGAATTATGCTGATGTGCCGCCGGGCTGTCAACACCTTTTTTCATCTTCCCTGAAAAAAGTTGCCGGCGGCTCGTTCGGGCAGGGTAGCGGGCGGGGTGCCGCCCGCTGCCCGACCTCAATCCTGCGCGTAGATATTGGAGTCCTTCGTCTCCTTGACGAACAGCACACCGATCACGAACGTGGCCAGCGCGATCACGATCGGATACCAGAGCCCCGAGTAGATGTTGCCCTTCGCCGCGACGATCGCGAATGCGGTCGCCGGCAGGAAGCCGCCGAACCAGCCGTTGCCGATGTGATACGGCAGCGACATCGACGTATAGCGGATCCGCGTCGGGAACATCTCGACCAGCATCGCCGCGATCGGGCCGTAGACCATCGTCACGTAGATCACGAGGATCGTCAGGATCACGATCGTCATCGGCCAGTTGAGCTGTGCCGGGTCGGCCTTGGCCGGGTAGCCGGCCGCCTTCAGCGTCGACGCGAGCGTCTTGTCGAACGCCGCGCCCTGCGCCTTCGCGTCGGCCGCCTTGCCGTCATACGCGGGGATCACCGTATCGCCGACCTTGATCTGCGCGGGCGCGCCAGCCGGCGCCGCGACGTTCTCGTAGTTCAGGCCGGCCTTCGCGAGCGCGCTCTTCGCGATGTCGCACGAGTTCGTGAACTTCGACGTGCCCACCGGATTGAACTGGAACGAGCAGGCGGCCGGATCGGCGAGGACCGTGATCGGCGCCTTCTGCGTCGCGAGTTCGAGCTGCGGGTTCGCGTAGTGCGTGAGCGCCTTGAACAGCGGGAAGTAGGTGAGCGCCGCGATCAGGCAGCCGGCGAGGATGATCGGCTTGCGGCCGATCTTGTCCGACAGCGAGCCGAAGAACAGGAAGAACGGCGTGCCGATCAGGAGGGCGATCGCGATCAGGATGTTCGCGCTGGCGCCGTCGACCTTCAGCGTCTGCGTGAGGAAGAACAGCGCGTAGAACTGGCCCGTGTACCACACGACGGCCTGGCCGGCGGTCAGGCCGACGAGCGCGATGATCACGAGCTTCAGGTTCTTCCACTGGCCGAACGCTTCGGTCAGCGGCGCCTTCGACGTCTTGCCTTCCGCCTTGATGCGCAGGAACACCGGCGATTCGTTCAGCTGCAGCCGGATCCACACCGACACAGCGAGCAGCGCGATCGATGCGACGAACGGCACGCGCCAGCCCCAGCTGCCGAACGCTTCCTCGCCGATGAACGTGCGCACGCCGAGGATCACGAGCAGCGACAGGAACAGGCCGAGCGTTGCGGTCGTCTGGATCCACGCGGTGTAGAAGCCGCGGCGGTTCGCCGGCGCATGCTCGGCGACGTAGGTCGCCGCGCCGCCGTACTCGCCGCCGAGCGCGAGGCCCTGCAGCAGCCGCATCGCGATGAAGATCACGGGCGCCGCGATGCCGATCGATGCGTAACCGGGCAGGAAGCCGACCACGAAGGTCGAGATGCCCATGATCACGATCGTCACGAGGAACGTGTGCTTGCGGCCGACGAGGTCGCCGAGCCGGCCGAACACGATCGCGCCGAACGGACGCACGGCGAAGCCGGCCGCGAAGCCGAGCAGCGTGAAGATGAATGCCGCGGTCGGATTGACTCCGGAGAAGAAGCTCTTGCTGATGTAGGCCGCGAGTGAGCCGGCCAGGTAAAAGTCGTACCACTCGAACACGGTGCCGAGCGACGACGCGAAGATCACCTTCTTCTCTTCGCCCGTCATCGGCGAGTGCGAAATTTGCCCGCCTAACGTTGCCATGAATCGTCTCCAAGTCCCTTGATATAGATGTGTGGCCGCCTTGGGTGGGCGGGCCTGTCGACGATTATTGGCACGGAAACTTACGGCGCACTGACTCGCGGGCGCAAAACGACTGCACGTTAACCCGCGCCGAATCGGCCGTTTCGCGCCCCGATCGTGTCGCAGCAGGGCGGTAAAGCGCCGGTTTCGATGCGATCGCGGCGCGGTATGCGGCGGTATGCGGTACGGATCCGCTCGTATCAGGATCGATCCGGGGCGGTGTCCGACAACGGCAGGCTGATATGCACGAGCGTGCCCGCGAGGCGCGGTGCGCTCTGATAGACGTGATCGTCGAGCGTCAGCGTGCCGCCGTGCTGCGCGGCGATCTCGCGCACGATCGCGAGCCCGAGGCCGCTGCCGTCGCCTTCGCGGCCGAGGATCCGGTAGAAGCGCTCGACCACGCGCTCGCGTTCGCCGGCCGGGATGCCGGGGCCCGTATCCTCGACTTCGAGATGCACGCGCCGCGCCGCGGGCTCGGCCCGCACGCGCACGGTGATGCGGCCACCTTCGGGCGTGTAGCGGATCGCGTTGTCGACCAGGTTGCCGAGCATCTCGCGCAGCATCACGGGATTGCCGTCGACGTCGAGCGGCGCGTCGTCCTCCGGGCCTTCGTAGCCGAGGTCCATGCGCTTCGCGAGCGCGGCCTGCACCCAGTCGCGCACCGTGCGGCGCGCGAGCGCCCCGATCTCGACCGGCTCGAAGGTCAGCCCGCTCGCGCGGTTCTCGGCGCGCGCGAGCGCGAGCAGCTGCGTGACGAGCCGGGCGGCCTGCTCGGAGCTCGTCGCGATCTGCTCGAGCGAACGCTGGACGTCGGGCGGCACGGGATGGCGCAACGCGAACTCGGCCTGCGTGCGCAGCCCCGCGAGCGGCGTCTTCATCTGGTGCGCGGCATCGGCGATGAAGCGCTTCTGCAGCGCCATGTTCTGTTCGAGGCGCGCGAGCAGATCGTTGAACGACGTGACGAGAGGCTCGATCTCGGGCGGCGCGCGCTGCGCCTCGACGGGCGACAGGTCGTCGGGCCGCCGCGCGCGGATGTGCGCCTGCAGCGCGTTGAGCGGCGCGAGCCCGCGCGACAGCCCGAACCAGACGAGCAGGATCGCGAGCGGCAGGATCACGAACTGCGGCAGGATCACGCCCTTGATGATGTCGTTCGCGAGCGCGTTGCGCTTGTCGAGCGTCTCGCCGACCTGCACGAGCACGGGCTGCGTGTCGCTCGACGCCGGCAGCGCGACGGTCGTATACGCGACGCGCACGTCGTTGCCGCGCAGCAGGTCGTCGCGGAACACGACGACGCCCGGCGGCGGGCGGTCCTCGTCGCGCGGCAGCGGCATGTCGGCCTCGCCCGCGACCAACTCGCCGCGCGTGCCGAGCACCTGGAAGTAAACGCTGTCGACGTTGTCCGCGCGCAGGAAGTCGCGCGTCTGCTGCGGCAGCGTCAGCTCGGCGACGCCGTTGACCGGATGGATCTGCCGCGCGAGCACGTACGCGTTGGTCTCGAGCGCGCGGTCGAACGGGCCGTTCGCGATCGTTTTGGCGACGAGATAGGTGACGGCGATGCTCATCGGCCACAGCAGCAGGAGCGGCGCGAGCATCCAGTCGAGGATTTCGCCGAACAGCGAGCGCGGGCGCGCGGCCTCGGGCGTATCGGTTTCGTCGGGCGGCGCGAACGGGTTCTCGTAGCGCGCGTCGCGCACGGCGTCGGCGGCGGACGATGGCTCGCCGGTCGGATGGCGGGAATGGGCCGGCGTGGCCATCGCGACGACGGCCGGGTTCAGCGCAGCGGCGTGCCGGCCGCCGCGGGTTGGGGTGCGGCAGCGTCGGCCGGCGCCGCGGGTGCGACTTTCTCGAGGCAGTAGCCGAGGCCGCGCACGGTGGAAATCCGCACGCCGCTCGGCTCGATCTTCTTGCGCAGCCGGTGCACGTACACTTCGATCGCGTTGTTGCTGACTTCCTCGCCCCATTCGCACAGATGGTCGACGAGCTGCTCCTTCGACACGAGCCGGCCGATGCGCTGCAGCAGCACTTCGAGCAGCCCGAGCTCGCGCGCGGACAGATCGAGCACGCGCTCGTTCGCATACGCGATGCGGCCGACCTGGTCGAACGCGAGCGAGCCGTGGCGCACGACGGTCGGGCCGCCGCCCGCGCCGCGCCGGGTCAGCGCGCGCACGCGCGCCTCGAGCTCGTTGAGCGCGAACGGCTTGGCCATGTAGTCGTCCGCGCCGAGGTCGAGCCCTTTCACGCGCTCGTCGACGCTGTCGGCGGCGGTCAGGATCAGCACGGGGAGATTGGAATTGCGCGCGCGCAGGCGCTTCAGCACGTCGAGCCCGGACATCTTGGGCAGCCCGAGATCGAGGATCAGCAGGTCGAAGGACTGCATCGACAGCGCGGTATCGGCCTCGATACCGTTCTTCACGTGATCGACCGCATAGCCCGATTGGCGGAGTGACCGGGTGAGGCCGTCCGCGAGTATGCTGTCGTCTTCGGCGATGAGAATTCGCATGTTGCTGACCGATGGCCGGCGGGGCGTGCGCGCCGGCGCGGCTGTCTCCGAAGTTATCCGTGTACAACGCAGCCTGCATTGCGGGCTTGCATAAAACACTGTTTTTTTATACAGTGTCTGCATTCGTGGGCAGCGCTTGAAAGCGGGCGCGCCTCTGACAGACGCTGCTCATCATAGCAAAGGACGATTCATGGAAGATAGCAAGAAGGGCTCCGGGATGACCGCCGAGAAGAGCAAGGCGCTGGCGGCCGCACTCGCGCAGATCGAGAAGCAGTTCGGCAAAGGGTCGATCATGCGGATGGGCGACGGCGACGCGACCGAAGACATCCAGGTCGTCTCCACGGGCTCGCTGGGTCTCGATATCGCGCTCGGCGTCGGCGGTCTGCCGCGCGGCCGGGTGGTCGAGATCTACGGTCCGGAATCGTCGGGTAAAACCACGCTCACGCTGCAGGTCATCGCCGAGCTGCAGAAGCTGGGCGGCACCGCAGCCTTCATCGACGCCGAGCACGCGCTCGACGTCCAATACGCGTCGAAGCTCGGCGTGAACGTGCCGGAGCTGCTGATCTCGCAGCCGGACACCGGCGAGCAGGCGCTCGAAATCACCGACGCGCTGGTGCGCTCGGGCTCGATCGACATGATCGTCATCGACTCGGTCGCGGCGCTCGTGCCGAAGGCCGAAATCGAAGGCGAGATGGGCGATTCGCTGCCGGGCCTGCAGGCTCGCCTGATGTCGCAGGCGCTGCGCAAGCTGACGGGTACGATCAAGCGCACGAACTGCCTCGTGATCTTCATCAACCAGATCCGGATGAAGATCGGCGTGATGTTCGGCAACCCGGAAACCACGACGGGCGGTAACGCGCTGAAATTCTATGCGTCGGTGCGTCTCGATATCCGCCGGATCGGCTCGATCAAGAAGAACGACGAGGTGATCGGCAACGAAACCCGCGTGAAGGTCGTCAAGAACAAGGTGTCGCCGCCGTTCCGCGAAGCGATCTTCGACATCCTGTACGGCGAAGGCATTTCGCGTCAGGGCGAGATCATCGATCTCGGCGTGCAGGCGAAGATCGTCGACAAGGCCGGCGCCTGGTACAGCTACAACGGCGAGAAGATCGGCCAGGGCAAGGACAACGCGCGTGAATTCCTGCGCGAGAATCCGGAAATCGCCCGCGAGATCGAAAACCGCATTCGCGAGTCGCTCGGCGTTGCCGCGATGCCCGATGGCGCAGACAACGAAGCCGAGGCGATGGACGAAGAAGAGTGATGGTCGGGCGCCGAGGTCACGCTGGCGAACCGGAGCCGAGCGACACGCCCGACACGGCGGGTCGCTCCGGCCGGCGAGCCGAAGCCTCGGGTGCCAACCGGCGGGGCGCGGGCAGTCAGTCCGCGCACCGCACCGCGACGAGGGCATCCGGCGATGCCCTCGTTTCGTTTGAGATTACCGCGCCGGACGATCCGTTCGAAGACGACGAATCGTTCGACGCGCACGACCGGTCGCGCCGTCGCGTGTCCGGTGTCAGCTTCCCGGGCGAGCGCGCGGCCGATGCCGCGGCGCCGATCAAGGAAGATGTGTATACGCGCAGCAGCCAGCATCCGCGGCGCACGCGCCGTGCGTCCGGCGGTTCTGCCGGCGCTGCTTCTGGCGACCCGTCTGGCGCCCCCGGGCGCAAATCATCAAAACCGCCACGTTCGCTGAAGGGCCGCGCGCTCGGCTATCTGTCCCGCCGCGAGTACAGCCGCGCCGAACTCGCGCGCAAGCTCGCCCCGTACGTCGGCGAGGACGAATCGGTCGAGCCGGTGCTCGATGCGCTGGAACAGGAAGGCTGGCTGTCCGATGCACGCTTTGCCGAGAGCCTCGTGCATCGCCGTGCATCGCGCGTCGGCGTCGCACGCATCGTCAGCGAACTGAAGCGCCATGCGGTCGGCGATAACCTCGTCGAGGAAGTGAATGCGCAGTTGCGCGAGACAGAGTGGACGCGCGCGCAGGCCGTCTGGCGCAAGAAATTCGGTGCACTGCCGCAAACACCCGCCGAGCGTGCGAAGCAGGCGCGCTTCCTTGCCGCGCGCGGCTTTTCGAGCGCGACCATCGTGAAGTTGCTGAAGGTCGGCGACGATTTCCCGATCGACGACTGACCGGTTCGGTCGCGCGCGCTGCGCGCGATTTTGCTGCAATGCAATCGTTTCCGGACAGGCGGGAATACCCGCCGTCGCGGCCGGATGCCTCAAATACCCAATATGCTAAAATCCACGGGTTTTCCTCTTCGGCCTCAACCTCCAGCATGCCGCTATCCGAGCCCGTGCCCCGTCAGTTGCGACATCGACGCGCAATCCGAGCGGAAGCCTACGAGCGCGACGACGGCTTGTGGGACATCGAAGCCTGCCTGACCGACCACAAGCCGCGCGATGTCGCGCTTGCGTCGGGCATCCGGCCCCAGGGCCTGCCGATCCACGAACTCTGGCTGCGCGTGACCATCGATCGTGACCTCAATGTCGTCGACGCCGAAGCGTCTTCGGAATGGGTTCCCTATCCCAGTCACTGTCAATCCGCCCCTCCCGCCTATCGGGCCCTCATCGGGCTCAACCTCTTCCGCAATTTCCGCCGCAACGCGAACCGGCTGCTCGCCGGCGTCGCGGGCTGTTCCCATCTGACCGAACTGTGCGCCGTGCTGCCGACGGCAGCGATCCAGGCGTTCGCCGGTGACGTGTGGAACGTGCGCGAAGCGGGCGGCGAAGGGCCGGACCATGACGGCGAGCACGTCGAGCCGCCTTTCCAGCTCGGCCGCTGCCGGGCATTGCGGTTCGACGGCGAAGTCGTGCGGCAGTACTACCCGCGCTGGTATGGCGCGAGCCGGCCGGACTTGCCCGGTGAGGGCAGCACGAAGGAATGAACGGAAATCATTCGAAGAAGCGTCTTAAGCGACATTTCATCCAACTCTCAGACTGAAGGGAATCACGCATGAAGATTCACGAGTACCAGGGTAAGGAAATCCTGCGGAAATTCGGAGTCGCGGTACCGCGCGGCAAGCCGGCGTTCTCGGTTGACGAGGCCGTCAAGGTGGCAGAAGAGCTCGGCGGCCCGGTTTGGGTCGTGAAGGCTCAGATTCACGCGGGTGGCCGTGGCAAGGGCGGCGGCGTGAAGGTGGCGAAGTCGATCGAGCAGGTTCGCGAATACGCGAACCAGATCCTCGGCATGCAGCTCGTCACGCACCAGACCGGTCCGGAAGGCCAGAAGGTCAACCGCCTGATGATCGAAGAAGGCGCCGACATCAAGCAGGAACTGTATGTCAGCCTCGTCGTCGATCGCATCTCGCAGAAGATCGTTCTGATGGGTTCGAGCGAAGGCGGCATGGACATCGAGGAAGTTGCCGAAAAGCACCCGGAACTGATCCACAAGGTCATCGTCGAGCCGTCGACGGGCCTGCTCGACGCACAAGCCGACGACCTCGCCGCGAAGATCGGCGTGCCGGCTGCGTCGATTCCGCAAGCGCGCGCGATCCTGCAAGGCCTGTACAAGGCATTCTGGGAAACCGACGCATCGCTGGCTGAAATCAACCCGCTGAACGTCTCCGGCGACGGCAAGGTCATCGCACTCGACGCGAAGTTCAACTTCGACTCGAACGCGCTGTTCCGTCACCCGGAAATCGTCGCATACCGCGATCTGGACGAAGAAGATCCGGCTGAAATCGAAGCGTCGAAGTTCGACCTCGCATACATCTCGCTCGACGGCAACATCGGCTGCCTCGTGAACGGCGCAGGCCTCGCGATGGCGACGATGGACACGATCAAGCTGTTCGGCGGCGAGCCGGCGAACTTCCTGGACGTCGGCGGCGGCGCGACGACCGAGAAGGTCACCGAAGCGTTCAAGCTGATGCTGAAGAACCCGGACCTGAAGGCGATCCTCGTGAACATCTTCGGCGGCATCATGCGCTGCGACGTGATCGCGGAAGGCGTGATCGCCGGTTCGAAGGCCGTGAACCTGAACGTGCCGCTCGTCGTGCGCATGAAGGGCACGAACGAAGACCTCGGCAAGAAGATGCTGGCCGATTCGGGCCTGCCGATCATCTCGGCTGACAGCATGGAAGAGGCTGCGCAGAAGGTTGTCGCGGCTGCCGCAGGCAAGTAAGCGCGCTCAATGAATAGGTATGGCGGCGCGGTTTGCACGCGACGCCAATCGAACAGAGGTCAAAATACATGTCGATTCTGATCAACAAGGACACGAAGGTCATCACGCAGGGCATTACCGGCAAGACCGGTCAATTCCACACGCGCGCCTGCCGTGAATACGCAAACGGCCGCGAAGCATTCGTCGCGGGCGTGAACCCGAAGAAGGCCGGCGAAGATTTCGAAGGCATTCCGATCTACGCGAGCGTCAAGGAAGCGAAGGCAGAAACCGGCGCGACCGTGTCGGTCATCTACGTTCCGCCGGCAGGCGCTGCTGCTGCGATCTGGGAAGCGGTCGAAGCCGACCTCGATCTCGCGATCTGCATCACGGAAGGCATTCCGGTTCGCGACATGATCGAAGTGAAGGACCGCATGCGTCGCGAAGGCCGCAAGACGCTGCTGCTCGGGCCGAACTGCCCGGGCACGATCACGCCGGACGAACTGAAGATCGGCATCATGCCGGGTCACATCCACCGCAAGGGCCGCATCGGCGTCGTGTCGCGTTCGGGCACGCTGACGTATGAAGCGGTTGCGCAGCTGACGGCACTCGGCCTCGGCCAGTCGTCGGCAGTCGGTATCGGCGGCGACCCGATCAACGGTCTGAAGCACATCGACGTGATGAAGATGTTCAACGACGATCCGGATACGGATGCGGTCGTGATGATCGGCGAAATCGGCGGTCCGGACGAAGCCAATGCCGCCGAGTGGATCAAGGACAACATGAAGAAGCCGGTCGTCGGCTTCATCGCGGGCGTCACGGCGCCTCCGGGCAAGCGCATGGGCCACGCCGGCGCGCTGATCTCGGGCGGTGCGGATACGGCCGAAGCGAAGCTGGAAATCATGGAAGCGTGCGGCATCACCGTCACGCGCAACCCGTCGGAAATGGGTCGCCTGCTGAAGAAGGCGCTGTAATTTCCGCGTGGTTCGTCCTGCAAAAAACGCCGGCTTCGCCGGCGTTTTTTGTTATGCTCGCGCAATGAATTTGTAAGCCCCGGGCTGCGCGATGCATGTCCCGGCATTGACCCGGGCCGCCTGTTCGACAGCCGTTGCCCCGCACCCGATACTGCTCATGCTTGAATTCCTGACGTCGCTCCACTGGGGCGCGGTGTTTCAGATCGTCATCATCGATATTCTCCTCGGCGGCGACAACGCGGTCGTGATCGCGCTCGCATGCCGCAACCTGCCCGCCAACCAGCGGCTGCGCGGCGTCGTGTGGGGCACGGCCGGCGCGATCCTGCTGCGGGTCGCGCTGATCGCGTTCGCGGTCGTGCTGCTCGACGTACCGTTCCTGAAGTTCGGCGGCGGCCTGCTGCTGCTGTGGATCGGCGTCAAGCTGATGGCGCCGGACGCCGATGCGCACGACAACGTGAAGCCGGCCGACCGGCTGTGGGACGCGGTGAAGACGATCGTGATCGCCGACGCCGTGATGAGCCTCGACAACGTGATCGCGATCGCCGGCGCGGCCGAGCAGGCCGATCCGTCGCACCGGCTGGCGCTGGTGATCTTCGGGCTCGTCGTCAGCGTGCCGATCATCGTGTGGGGCAGCACGCTGGTGCTGAAGCTGCTCGACCGCTTTCCGGTCGTCGTCGCGCTGGGCGCCGGGCTGCTGGGCTGGATCGCCGGCGGGCTGATGGTGCACGACCCGGTCGGCGACCGCTGGCCGGTACTCGATACGCCGGCCGCGATCTACGGCGCGAGCATCGCCGGCGCGCTGTTCGTCGTCACCGCGGGTTACGCGCTCCGGCGCCGCCGCGGCGTTCCGCACGCGCATTGACGTTGGCCGTCCGGCCGACTGCCGGGGCCGCGGCCCGCTGGCTACGATCGAAACGCCTGCCTGATTCGGCAGGCGTTTTTCGTTTCCGGAGCCAGTCATGTTCGAAGCCTTTTCCGTTTCCCTGTTCCGTCGCATCGCCGCCGATCTGCGGCGCGCGCGCCGGCCGGCGCCGCGCTGGCGGCCGGCCGGCTTCACGCTGATCGAGCTGATGATCGTGCTCGCGATCGTCGGCGTGATCGCGGCCTATGCGATTCCCGCGTACCAGGATTACCTCGCGCGCTCGCGCGTCGGCGAGGGGCTCGCGCTCGCGTCGTCCGCGCGGCTCGCGGTCGCCGACAATGCCGCGAGCGGCGCGGGCCTCGACGGCGGCTACAGCCCGCCGGCCGCCACCCGCAACGTCGAATCCGTCGTCATCGACGGCGACACGGGCCAGATCACGGTGGCGTTTACCGCCCGCGTCGCCGCGGCGGGCGCGAATATGCTCGTCCTGGTGCCGTCCGCGCCGGACAAGGCCGATACGCCGACCGCGCGCGTACCGCTGAAAAAGGGCACGATGCAGGCCGGTGCGATCGCATGGGAGTGCTTTGCCGCCGGCAAGGCTGCGTCGTCGCTCCCGGCGCCGGGCGCGGGCCCGCTACCGGCGGAGGCCGCGACGTTGCCCGCGAAATATGCGCCGGCGGAATGCCGCGCGTAGGGTCGGGGGCATGCCGGCGAGTGCGGGGCCACGTGCACGGCACGGCGCCCGCCGTACCGGCGGGTTCCGCCGGTCGCACCGGTCGCGCCGCGTCGGGTGACGGTGCGACGGGTCCGCACAGAGCGGGGAAAGTTTTGTATAGTGCGCCGGTTGCTGACATCCGGTTCGCTCATGCCTTCTACTTTTTCCCGTTCGTTGCCGCTCGTTGCGCTGGCTGTCGCCCTGATCGTGCCGTACTCGATCACGAATCACACGTATCCGATTCCGACCTTCTATTCCGAATTTGCCGCGCTGGTGCTGTATCTGCTGGTGGGGCTCTCCGTCGTCCTGCTCGCGCGCACGGGCCGCCCGGCCGAGCCGTTCGCCGCGCCGGCCGCGTTCGTCGCGCCGCTCGGGTTTGCGGCGGTGCTGATCGCGCAGGTCGCGCTGCTGCCGCTGAAGGTGCCGTCGATGAACTGGCTGGCGGTCGGCTATCTGGCCGCCGCGGTGGTCGCGATGCAGGCCGGCTACACGCTCGCGCGCGAGGGGCTCGCCGAAGCCACCGCGCGAATGATGTCCGGTGCGTTGATCCTTGGCGGGTTGCTCGCGGTCGCGAGCCAGATCGTGCAGTTGTTCCATCTCGAATCCTCGGTGTCGCCGTTCGTCGTGATGTACAACATCGCGGTCGATCGTCGTCCGTACGGCAACATGGCGCAGGCGAACCACCTGGCGACCTACATCGCGTTCGCGCTCGCGGGCGCACTGTATCTGGCGCAGACGCGCCGGCTCGCTGCTTGGGCGTGGCTCGCGCTGTCGATCGTGCTGTCGGTCGGGCTCGCGCTGACGGTGTCGCGCGGCCCGTGGCTGCAGGTCGCGGTGCTGGTCGTCGCGGGTTTCTGGATGGCTTGGCTCGAGTCGCGCCGCGCGCCGGGCAACCGCCGCGCATGGCTGATGCCGGTCGCGCTCGCGGCGATCTTCGTCGCGGTGAACGTCGCGGTGCGCTGGGCCAACGTGCACTTCCACCTGGGGCTCGCCGAGTCGGCGGCCGACCGGATGCGCGACGCGGGGCAGATCGCGCCGCGCCTCGCGCTGTGGAAGTACGGGCTTGCGATGTTCCGCGAGCATCCGTTGCTCGGCGTCGGCTGGGGCGAATTCCCGTCGCACCAGTTCGCGCTCGTGCGTACGCTCGGCGGTGTCGAGATCGCGAACAACTCGCACGACATCTTCATCGACCTGCTCGCGAAGTCCGGCCTCGTCGGCCTCGGCGTGCTCGTCGTCGCGCTCGTCACGTGGTTCGTGCGCGCGGTGCGCGCGCCGCAGTCGAGCGCGCGCGTGTTCGGCCTCGCGCTGATCGGCATCCTGCTGATGCATGCGCTCGTCGAATATCCGCAGCAATACATGTTCTTCCTGCTGCCGGCGATGTTCGTGATCGGCCTGCTCGACGTGAAGCCGCTGCGTATCCTGCCGGGCCGCGCGGCGTTCGGGCTGTTCGCAGTGCTGTCGGTCGGCGGCGTGCTGGCGGCAGTGCCCGTGCTGCGCGACTACCAGCGCGCGGAAGTGCTGTACTACGGCAGCGATCCGGCCGCGCAGTACCGCGATGCGCCGTCGCTGCTGTTCGGTGCGTGGGGTGATTACGGCGCGGCCACGCTGCTGACGATTTCGCCGGACAACCTGCCGCTCAAGCTCGTCGCGCACGAGCGCGCGATCGCGCTGCTGCCCGGCGAGACGGTGCTGCGCCGCTATGCGGCGCTGCAGGCGCTGGCCGGCCGCGACGCCGACGCGCTCGATACGGTTGCGCGCCTGCATGTGTTCGCGAAGGAGTTGAAGGACTGGCCGCAGCAGCTTGGGTTGCTGTACAAGCTGTGCGACCAGCAGCCGGCGCTGAAGGCGTTCAAGGCGGCGGTGGTCGCGAAGTACGGGGAAGTCCCGGCCGACGCGGACGACGACGACTCGGAAGACGATTCGGAGTGACGCCGCGCGGCGCCGGGCGGGGAATCCCGGCGTCGGTCGGACGGCGGTGAAGCAGGGGAGCGATGGCGGCCCGGGACGGTGCGGCGATTGCTTCCCGCGAAGAATGGATGCCGGCCGGATACGGCGCGATTCGCGTCAACCATTGTCAAATCGCCGCCACGCGCGAGGCGGCGCGTGCACAATGCGCGAAAGCGTTCGCATGCATGGCCGCCCGGAGCGGGCTGCCGGCACGAACGCTGCCCGCGGATCTCCGGGAACCTGCCAAGCAGGATCGCGACCGGGCAACCATCGGTCGTGCGGCCGCAACGGGGCGCCGGTCCGATGGCCGCGGCGCGGGGCGATGCACGCGCTGCACGCGATGCGGCCGGACGCTGTCAGCCGGCGCGGCAATCGTCCGCAACAGTACTCAAGAACGATATTCGACCATGGCTCTTCGCTCGACCATCCTGATCCTGCCTGCCGTCGCCGTGCTGTTTTCCGGCTGCGCGATGCTGTCGTCGTCGCAGGACAGCAAGCTGACCTGCCACATTCCGCGCGCCGTCTACCCGGATGGCGCGAAGCCGCTCACGCGTCCCGTCACCGTGCTCGTGCGCGCGCTGATGACGACCTCGGGCGAAGCCCAGAACGTCACCGTGACGACGAGCAGCCGCAATGCCGCGGCAGACCGCGCGGCTGTCGACGCGATGACGCATGCGACCTGCGCGCAGACCGGCGCCACCGCGAATCCGTTCCTGCTCACGCAACCGTTCGTGTTCGAGCCGCGTCGCGGCGAGTGATGGGCGGGCGACGCGGCCGGTCATGCCGCGCGCGTTGTCCGATTCTGCGGACGTGGCCCGCGGCAAGCGCGTCAGTTGGCGATCAGAATTGTCGTTTCCGCAGCGTGTAGGCGAACACCGAATAGAGCGTATTCGTTTCCGGGTCGAAGTAACCGCCCTGCGAGGCTGTGTCGGTGGTTTGCTGCCAGGTCTTGCCGCCATCGGTGCTGCTGATGGTCAGGTCGATGGGCGAGCCGCCGCCGTTTGCGGTGTTTGGATTGGTCGCGTGAACGAGCAGAACGCCGTTGCGCCCGACACTCAGCCCGTTGAGCGTCAGGCGGTCCTCAAACGTGTGCAATTGCCGGATGTGATCGGGATGCTCGCTGGTCCAGGTCGAAATGATTCCTGCACCGTGGTTGTCGCCGGATGCATCGGTCGCGCGTGACAGCGCATACAGCGGGTAGTCACGAGACGGCGCAGGCGGTGATTCGAGGCCGACGACGACGTGTCCGGGTAGCTCGGCTTCATGGGTGAAGTCGGGCTGATCCCAGTCGAGCCTGCCGACGATGCTGGTCGGTTGCGGATACCCGGCGGCGTTGGCCAGATAGGCGACGCGCAATGTACCGTCCGGACCGAGGGCGGCTCCGTCGAATGACCTGCGCGGCTTGCCCGGGATGACTGAGCCCGGAGGCGTCTTGATTTCCTGCCACGATTGGCCGCCGTCTGCCGTTCGCCAGACGCGCGGCCCCCAGCCGATCGCGTAACCACGCTGCGCATCGATGAACAGCAATCGGCTGATGTTGTGATCCGCAGGCCATTGGAGTGGGGACCAGTGCTGGCCGCCGTCGCTCGATTTCCAAAGCTTCGTAGTCTGAAGGACCGCGCCGTCGTCGGGGCGAGGTGCCTTGTAGTCCATCCAGCCGGTACTGACGTACAGGACCCGCCAGTCGGGCGAGTACCACCATGACGCGGTCTGGCCCGGTTGCTGGAAGTGGCGCACGACGCTGCCGCCCAGCGTGCCGCGCAGGAAACTGACGGTGGACCGGTTCAGCCGCTCGTTTGAATCGTCCATCCACGGTTCGGCGAACTCCGCGACGTCCGGGTTCTTCTGCTCGCTTTCCGGCTTGAACGTGAGTTCCGGTCTTGCAACCTTCAACGACATGAAGTCGTTGCGCTGTACGCGAAATGCGCCTGCGCCGTACGGCTTGTCGTTGCGCATGAATGCGGTCGATACCGTTTCCCACCCTGAAGTCATTTCCGTATATCCGTAAATAGCGATCGGCAGAACAAGAACGCATCCCGCGATCAAAAGCCATCGTTTGCTTTTTCGCATGTCACTTCACCAGCAGTCTTCCGAGTGCCTTGCCGACCGGATCATCGACGTCCCATTCCTCGGCCTTGTTCCTCAGCCCGGATGGCGCGAAGCCGCTCACGCGTCCCGTCACCGTGCTCGTGCGCGCGCTGATGACGACCTTGGGTGAAGCCCAGAACGTCACCGTGACGACGAGCAGCCGCAATGCCGCGGCAGACCGCGCGGCTGTCGACGCGATGACGCATGCGACCTGCGCGCAGACCGGCGCCACCGCGAATCCGTTCCTGCTCACGCAACCGTTCGTGTTCGAGCCGCGTCGCGGCGAGTGACGCGAGGCACCGTGGCCGCTGATGCGTGTGCGGCCAGGGCCGTCGTGCGCGAGACAGGTCGCTGCGGCTCGCGATCGCGCAGCCGCAGCGAGGGCCGGCCACCGAGGCTTCCGGTGCGCGCTCAGAAGGTCCGTTTCTTCAGCGTATAGGCATGCAGCCAGTACAGTGTGTTGGTCTGCGCGTCGAAGTAGCCGCCCTGTGCGGTCTTGTCGGTCGTTTTATTCCACGATTTGCCGGCATCGGTGCTGCTGAACGTCAGGTCGATCGGTGCGCCGCCGCCGGTGCCGCCGCTTCCGGAGTTCGGATCGGTTGCATAGACGAGCAGGAGGCCGTTGCGACCGATGCTCATGCTGTCGAGTGTGAGCTTCTCGTCGAACGTGTGCAGTTGCTGCACGGCCTCGGGATGGTCGTTCGTCCACGTGGAAATGGCGCCCGTCCGGTGGCCGTTGTCGGGCCCCTCGCCGTTTTGCGGCTTGTCGAGATGCGACAGCGTATACAGCGAATAACGTGATCCTGATTCCGGCGTGGTGTCGAGCGCAGTGACGACCTGGCCTGGCAACACGGTATCTGTCACGAATGCGTGCTGCCCCCAGTCGAGCCGGTCGACCACGCTGTGAGCCGGTGCTTCGGCAGTCTGTGCGACATGGTAGGCGATCCGCAGAACACCGTCCGGGCCGAGGCTGATTGCATTGAAATCCTGGCGCGTCTCGCTGCCGGTGTGTGCATCGGCTGGCACGTCGATCGCCTGCCAGGTGTTTCCGCCGTCCGCCGTCCGCCATATGCTGGGGCCCCAGCCGGCCGCGTAGCCACGCTGCGGATCGAGAAAGAGCAGGCGGCCGATGTTCTGGTTTTCGGGCCATTGAAGTTGCGACCATGTCTGGCCGCCATTACTCGATTTCCACAGCTTGGTGGTTTGCGGCGCGTCGCCGCCGTGCGCCTCGGGAGCCTTGTAGTTCATCCATGACGTGCTGATGAACTGAACGGTCCAGTCCCGCGAGTACCACCAGGCGGCATCCTGGCCGACCTGCTGGAAATGGCGCTTCATCCCGCCGTCGATGGTGCCGCGGAAGAAGCTGATCGTCATGCGGTTCAGCAACTCGCCGGTGTCGTTCATCCATGCTTCGGTCGGCTCGGGCCGCTGCGGCTCGTTCGATTCGGCCTGGGGTTTGAACGTCACTTCGGGATTGGCGAGTTTGACGCTCATCACGTCATTGCCATTGATACGGAAGTTGCCGCCGCCATACGGCGCGTCGTCCCGCATGAAGCTTGTCGAAATCGTCTCCCAGCCCGTCGTCATATTTACGTACCCGTATGTTGCAATGGCCAGGGCAACGAGGCCACCGGCGATCCATTTCCAGCGCTTGTGTTTTCGCATGTCACTTTTTCAGCAAACGTTCGAGCGCGCGGTTAACTTCGTCGGCCGCATCCGAACCCCACTCGCGTGCCTTGTCGGCGGCGTCCGAGCCCCACTCGCGGGCTTTGTCGACCGCGTCCTTGCTCCATTCGCGCGCCTTTGCCTTGGCGACGGGAATGCCCGCGTCGATTGCCTGTTTGCGCGTGCGCCCGTCGGCCCATTCCTCTATGTTCGGCCGCCTGCCGATCTTGATGAGATCCGAGACCGGCAGGCCGGCCAGCCCTCCGTCCAGATACGCCAATGGGTGAGTGACAAAGGCGAACGTCTTGAACGTATCTCCGTCCTTGTCCAGTTCCAGTTCGTATCGCTTCACCTGCATCGAGAGCTTGCCGTTTCCCGGTTTCGCGCTTTTGAATGCGATCTGGTTTCCCTGCATGTTCTGATACAGCCCGATCTCGATGTATTTCTGAAGCCACCACCGAGCGCTATCCAGCCATTTCTTTCCTTTTATCGTGAGGGCGGGATAGAGATTGGCGCCGTAATCCGAGCAATAGTAGTAGCCGTAACTCACATAGTAATCGGGCGGCTTATGCCCGCACCCGATATGACGCATCATGAAATTACCGTGGCGGGACCAGTCCGAATCGGTGCTTTTCGGTTTGATCAGATTCTCTCGCCGATGCAGCAGTTCATGGACGACTTTCTTGTCTTTCCACGGATCCCATGACGTTGCGAATTTCTTCACGGTCTCCCATGCGCTCGACACGCTGACCTTCTCGACCGTTTCCCAGTACTCGCCGTGAAGCGGCAGGTAGTAGAACGGGCAAGTACCAATGATGGAATCCGCCGCCGGCGTCACATGCTTGTCGCAGATGCTGATCTGCACCTTCGGCCGATCCTTGTACCCCGTCGGCGTCAGCATCCCCGCGCCGGTACCCAGCACGTTGTCCTTCTGTTGCACGTCAGCCATTCGATTTCCCCAAGAACTTGACGACGACGTCGTGCGGCACGTGGCTCTGCGTGAGCCCGGTCTCGCCTGCCGCGTTGGTGACGCCTTCCGAGATCAGCGTGCCGTTCGAGAACATCTGGTATCGCGTATTCGCGACCGGAATGTCGGTGCCGGCCCAGTGCGCGATGAACGCCTGGTCGTAGTTGCCGCTCGAGTTCGGCAGCGTCGGCATGGTTTGCGACAGGTGCGTGGGGCCGTTGAACAGGTGCTGCGCACCCTTGATATCGATTTTGCCGGGCGCGTGCACCTCGATGTTGCCGTCCGCGATGCGGATGTAGGCGCCGCCGGAAGTCAGCAGGATTTCCTTCGCCGCCGCGCCTTCGATCGACTGCGTGGCCGCCACCAGTTTCAGCGCCTTCTACGCGGTCAGTTCGATGTTGTCCGCCTGCGCCTGGATTTCCACCTTGCCCTTGCCGGCGAACAGCTTCATGCCTGCGTTCTGCGCGAACAGGCTGATCCGGTCAAGGACGCTCGCGATCAGCGACTTGCCGGCCGCGACGTGCGTGCTTTGTCCGCTGACGAGGTTGACGTGCCGGTCCGCGGCGAACTGCACGGACTGCTGCGTCGACATCCCGATCCCGGCTGGGCTGCCGAACAGCATCACGGGCTCCTTGAACGCGTTGGCCGTGCCGGTGCCGCCGCCGGCGGTCCTGCCGCCCGCGGTGCTGCCGCTCACGCTGTTCTGCGTCGCGTCGCTGAACTGCTTCAGCGCCGTGTGACCGGTATCGAGCGACTCGGCCTGATGCTGCGCGCTGACCTCCGACATTGCCTCCATCAGACCTTCCGCGCGGACGAGCTGCTGTTGTGTTTCCTTCACGTCGAGCGGCTGGCTTGCCGGCTGCTTCGGGTGCGTCGTGACGTACAGCCCGCGGCTCGCACGCACCGCGCCGTATGCATCCGAGCGCAGGTCGAAGCCGCTGCCGAGATAGCCGCCGCGATTGTTGCCCGTGTGGTCGATCAGGTAGCCCAGATGCAGGTGCGTGTTGGCCTGGCTGCTGTACAGGTGCACGCGGTTCTGCGACGTCGCGTCGTCGAGCACCAGCTGGTTGTAGCCGGCACCCGCATATTCCTTCGACCGGTAACCGGACAGGATGCCGTTGCTGTGCCATTGCGGGCTCGTCGCACCGTTGTAGACCTTGCCGACGATGATCGGACGATCGCAGTCGCCGCCGAGGAAGTCGACCAGCACTTCCTCGCCGCTGCGATGCGGATGAACGGCACCATAGCCGTTTCCGGAATCCGACGCCGTGGCACGCAGCCAGCACGACGCCTTCTCGTCGCCGTCGTTCAGGCGGTCCCAATGGAATCGGACCTTGACCCGGTTGAGCGCGTCGGTGTGGACTTCTTCACCCTGCGGTGCGACGACGATCGCGGATTGCAGGTGCATCGGCGGTTTCGCGTGCTCGAACGGGCTGCGGAACGGCACCGTCGTGCGCTGCGCCTCGATGCTGACCTGGAAAATGCCCTCGCTGCCGTCCGGATGCCGGACGTGTGGCAGGTCCGCACCGCCGGCCCGCACGAGCTCGCCGATGTCGGCCTGCAGGCTGTGCGGGAACCCGGCCTGTCGGTCGGCGACGGGCAGGTTGTTGGCGATCAGCCAGGCCGTCTCGATCACCGCGAAGCGGCGCTGGCCGGCATCGTCCTTGTCGTGTTCGGGGTGATCGGCGAGCTCGAACGTGCGCCCCGCGTCCATGCGCCGGACGCCGCCGACGCCGTGAAAACGCTTCGCAAGCGACTCCTGCTGCTCCATCCAGAGCTTCGACAGATGGTCGCCGCGAGACTGTTCAGGGTACGTGTAGGCGCCGGTGTATTCGTAGACTTCGAGCTGCTGCGGCAGGTCGCCCTGGTTCGCGATCGTCGGCAGATGAGTCGCCTTCGGATTCGATGCGGTGGGCGGCTGCTTGTAGTCGAACGTGCGCGTCGTGCGCTCGACGCTGCGCAGCGTGCGCGTGCCGGAGAACTGGACGAGCGTGTCGGCCTCGTCGCGTGCGCCGGCGTGATGAAAGCGCACGGTCTGCGGCGACAGCGCGGGCAGCGCGTCGATCCGGTCGACGACGACGAGCGTGTGCGACTTGCCGTCTTGCGCCTGCTCCCAGAAACCGTACAGGCCTTCCGATTCCAGCAGGCGGTGTACGAAGTTCCAGTCGTCCTCGTATTGCATGCAGAACGAGCGCGACGGCAGCGGCTGGTAGAGTCTGAAGTCGAAGCAGCCCCTGGCTTGCGGGTGCTGGTTCAGGACGTCGGCGATGATCTCGTCGGCGGGTTTGTCCTGCCAGATGCGCTGGTCGCGGCGGAACTTCAGGAAGTGCAGGAACGACGCGAAGACGATCTGGTAGTGCGTGAGGCCGCTGTCCGACCCGAGCCGGCGGGCAGCGTGCACGTACCCGTGGTGCGGCGCGTACGACTTGTCGGCCTGCTGGATCCGCAGCGTGACGGGCTGCGCGATCAGCTTCTTGAGCTCGATGTCGTCGGACACCGACACGGCGTCGACGGTGAACTCGAAATGACGCCCGAGCCGGGATCGTCCCTTGACGCGATGGGGCAGCAGGACGTCAGGGCCGAGCGGCGTCTCCAGTTTGACGAGTCGTTCGTCCTGGATCGGCCCGGCCAGCAGTGCGTTTCTCAATGCTTGCGAATTCATCACCCGTGCTCGCTTTTTTTGTGCTGGGTCGCACGCTCTCCCGTGCGGAATCCGCTAATTGTATGAGATAAACGCCAGTTATCTCGAATATGCCTTTCAACGACATTTCAAATGCGGTCAGCGCGTCGAACTGACGGGGCAGGGCGCGTACGTCATCCGGTCGGACAATGGTCGGGCGCGGGTGGTTCAGGCCGGATCGACCGGGCCCGGGCTGCTCAGCCCGCGACATCCTCCGCCTTCCAGTCCCCCGACTTCCCGCCGCGCTTTTCCCGCACGCTCACCTCGGTGATCACCATTCCGCGATCGACTGCCTTGCACATGTCGTACACGGTCAGCAGCCCGACCTGCACGGCCGTCAACGCTTCCATCTCGACGCCGGTCCGCCCGAACGTCTCGACCTGCGCGACGCAGTGCACGCCCGGCAGCGCATCGTCGAGTTCGAAGTCGACGGCCACGCGCGTCAGCGCGAGCGGGTGACACAGCGGAATGAGGTCGGCGGTGCGCTTCGCGCCCTGGATCGCGGCGATGCGCGCGACGCCGAGCACGTCGCCTTTCTTCGCCTTGCCGTCGCGGATCAGCGCGAAGGTCGCCGGCAGCATCCGGATCGTGCCGCGCGCAATCGCGATGCGTTGCGTTTCCTGCTTGCCGCCGACGTCGACCATGTGTGCGTGGCCGGCAGCGTCGAAATGGGTCAGTCCTGACATGTCTTGCTCCAGTGGAACGGCGTGCGCGCGCGAGCACGTCACTCGATCCTGCTTCGCGACCGGCCGGGGCGCCGAATCCCGTCTCTGCACCCCGATCCGATCCAACGTTTCAACGGGCGCCTATCATAGCAGTGGCCTTCGCGGCTGCGAGCGCGCAGATGGCGCACTTGCCGCACGGGACAGTTGCGATGTCGCCGGTACAATGACCCGAATATTCAGACCACACGCCGCAATGCGCGCCCGGCGCGCGGGGCGGCGTCGCTTTCATCCTGCCATGCGTGTCAAACAGTTGCTTGCCGTGTTGCTGTCGGCGGCGCTCGTGCTGCCGCCGAGCGGCCATGCACAGCGCACGTCCGCGCTGCCGCTCGAGCCGGCGACCGGCGCCTCGCCGTCGATCTCCACGCTGCCGTCGGGCATCGCGACCGGCGTGTTCGGCACCTACGGCGGCGCGGAAAGCCGGTTTGCCGGCGCCGACGGCGCGTCCGCGCCCGTCGCGAGCCTGCGCGCACCGCTGCGCGCGCTGGAGCTGCCCGACCTCGGCGACGGCTCCGGCGGTTCGCTCACGCCGCAGGCCGAACGCCGTCTCGGCGAGCGCGTGATGCGCGAGGTGCGGCGCGATCCGGACTATCTCGACGACTGGCTCGCACGCGATTACCTGAACGCGATCGCGAAGCGGCTCGCGGCCGCGGCGGCGGCGCGCTACATCGGCGGCTACATGCCGGACTTCGAACTGTTCCCGGTGCGCGATCCGCAGATCAACGCGTTCTCGATGCCGGGCGGCTTCATCGGCATCAACAGCGGGCTGGTCGTCACGACGCAGACGGAATCCGAACTCGCATCGGTGGTCGGTCACGAGATGGGCCACGTGCTGCAGCGGCACATCGCGCGGATGATCGGCGCGAACGAGAAGACCGGCTACACCGCGCTCGCGACGATGCTGCTCGGCGTGCTGGCAGGCGTGCTCGCGCGCAGCGGCGATCTCGGCAGCGCGATCGCGATGGGCGGGCAGGCCTATGCGGTCGACAACCAGCTGCGCTTCTCGCGGTCGGCCGAGCGCGAAGCCGACCGCGTCGGGTTCCAGCTGCTCGCCGGTGCCGGCTACGACCCGTACGGGATGCCGGGCTTCTTCGAACGGCTCGAGCGCACGTCGATGGGCGACGCGGGCGTGCCGGCCTATGCGCGCACGCACCCGCTGACGGGCGAGCGGATCGCCGACATGGAGGATCGCGCACGCCGCGCGCCGTATCGGCAGCCGCACCAGTCGGCCGAATACGGCTTCGTGCGTGCGCGGTTGCGCATTCTGCAGAACCGCGCGCCGAACGACATCGCGGCCGAGGCGCGCCGGATGCAGCTCGAGCTCGACGATCGGACGGCACCGAACGTCGCGGCGAACGCGTACGGGATCGCGCTCGCGAACACGCTGCTCGGCCAGTACGATGCGGCCGACAAGGCGCTCGCGTCGGCGCGCGCCGCGTTCGACGCGCGCGAGCGGCGCGCGGACGATCCGGCGACGAGTTCGCCGAGCCTCGACGTGCTTGCGGCCGACATCGCCCGCCGCGCGGGACGGACCGACGACGCGGTGCGGCTCGCGGCGCTCGCGCAGCGGCGCTGGCCGGCGTCGCATGCGGCGATCGTCGCGCACCTGCAGGCGCTGATCGCCGCACGCCGCTTCGCCGACGCGCAGGCGCTCGCGCGCACCCAGGCGCAGGCGGACCCCGAGCAGCCGGACTGGTGGGATTACCTCGCGAAGGCGAGCGACGGCCGTGGCGACGTGCTCGCGCGGCGCCGTGCGCTCGCGGAGAAGCTGGCGCTCGACGGCGCGTGGCCGTCGGCGATTCGCCAGCTGAAGGAGGCGCGCGACGCGAAGGACGTGTCGTTCTACGACCAGTCGATCATCGGCGCGCGGCTGCTGGAATTCGAGGCGCGCTACAAGGAAGAGCGCGAGGACGAGAAGAACGGCCGCGGATAACGGCCGCCGGGCGGGCAGGGCGGTTGCGCTTCAGCCTTCGGCGCTGCCGGCACTCTCGTCCGACTCGTCCGATGGACTACGCGCCCGCTGCGCGGGACTCGCGACGAAGCCGAACGTCGCCGGCACGTCGGCACGGGCGAGACTGCCGAGCGGCAGCGTGCGCCCGTCGCGCCAGCGCAGCACGGGCGGCGTCGCGTCGAAGTCCGCGTGATCGGCGAACAGGCCGAGGTCGTGGTCGTGCAGCGCCGCGATGCGCGGCGGCGTGCCGGGCGCGCGCAACAGCACGCCGCCCGCATCGTCGAGCCACGCGGCGTCCGGCTCGAACGGCGCGCCGGTCTGGTCGGCCAGCGTGAGCTGCCCGTCGCGCTCGGCCAGGCGCACGACCCACGGCGTGTAGGCGAGCTCGACGTACACGCGTTGCGGCCCGTTCTGGAAGAACCACCGGCCGTGCGCATCGCATTCGTAGTTGCGCCCGATGAACGCGTTCAGCGCCGCATGCCGGACCGGCGAGCCGAGCTCGCCGGCGGCCTGCGCGGCGTCGTCGCGCAGCCGCCACTCGCCGCGCCGGTCGAGCAGCAGCCAGCCGGTGCAGTGCGGTACGTTCGGCCACTTGGCGAGGGCCTGCCTGACGATGTCATCCATGGTCGACGAATTTCGAGCAATAGCCGAACACCCGCGCCGACAGCCAGTCGAGGCGGCCGGGGAACGGCCCGGTCATGAATCCCGCATGGCCGCCGGCCTCCGGCTGGTCGAGCTCGACGGCCGGCGACACGTCGGCGGCGCTCGGCAGCGCGGATTCGGGCAGGAACGGATCGTTGCGGGCGTTGAGGATCAAGGTGGGCACGTCGATCGCGGGCAGCAGCGGGCGCGTCGTGGCCTGGGTCCAGTAGTCGTCGGCGTCCGCGAAGCCGTGCAGCGGTGCGGTCACGACTTCGTCGAAGTCGCGCATCGTCACGGCCCGCAGCATCGCGTCGCGGTCGAACAGCCCCGGATACTGGTCGAGCTTCGCGAGCGCCTTGCGCTTCAGCGTCTTCAGGAAGCTGCGCGTATAGATCATCGCGAAGCCCTGCGACAGCGCACGGCCGCCCGCGTGCACGTCGATCGGCGTCGAGATCGCGGCGGCCGCGTGCACGATCGACGTGTCGCTGCGGTGCTCGCCGAGCCAGCGCAGCAGCACATTGCCGCCAAGCGACACGCCGGCCGCGACGATCGGCCCGCGATGCCGCGCGGCGAGCCGGCGCAGGATCCAGTCGACCTCGGCGCTGTCGGCGAGATGGTAGAAGCGCGGCTGCCGGTTGAGCTCGCCGCTGCAGCTGCGAAAGTGCGGGACGACCGCGTGCCAGCCCTTCGCGCGCGCGGCGGCCATCATTGCCAGCGCGTAGTGCGAGCCGGAACTGCCTTCGAGGCCGTGGAACAGCACGAACAGCGGCGCGTCGGGCGGCGGCGCGGCACTGTCGAGATGCGCGACCCAGTCGAGATCGATGAAGTCGTGATCGGGGGTTTCCCATCGCTCGCGTCGGTACGCGACCGCCGGACGCCGTGCGAACAGCGCGGGCACGATGGTTTGGGCATGGCTGTTCGGCAGCCAGCGCGGTGCGCGATAGCGCAGTGAATCGTCGTCGGGGGCCGGGGCCCCGGTCAGCGGCGAGGTGGGCGGAGAAGCCGTACTCATGATCGCCCCGCTAATGCGTTGCTTCGTTCTTCGTCAGTGCAGCGGACCCTGCCCGTGACGGATCTTCGCGGCGAATTGTCCGGCCGCTTGTTCGGGAATCGGGCTCGCGTGAATATGCGCGATGCGCCACTCGCCGCGTTCGTGGATCATCACGTAGGTGGCGAAAACCATGTCCGGTTCGGCCGTCAGGTCGGCCTGCTGATGCGCTTCGGCGATCGTGTAGACGACGGTGCCGAGGCTGTCGTATACGCGAATGTCGAGCGGTTCGATCGTCACGGGGCGCGTCGCGAGCCGGTTGGCCAGCCCGCTGCGGATCTGGTCGAGGCCGTGCAGATGCTCGCCGTCGGCCCAGACGCAGCTGGCGAAGTCCTCGTCGATCCACAACCCCAGCAGCGCGTCGAGATTGGCATCGGCGACGGCCTGGTAGTAGGCGTTCAGCGTATCGGCAGCGGCTTCGAAAAGGCGGGCAAAACGTGGCATCGGGGTTATCTCTCGCGCGCGTCGCGCGCCGTATTCAGCACGGCGGCCCGGATGGAGCCGCCGTACACCGGTGAATCGGATTGCCCGGCGCGTCGTGCGACGCTGCCGGCCAGGGTCAGCGCTGCCCGACGAGCATGCCGCGCAAATCGCCGAATACCTGCTCGGGACCGAGTTCGCGCAGGCACTTCAGATGGCCGAGCGGGCACTCGCGTTCGAAGCAGGGACTGCATTCGAGATGCAGCCATTGTACCTTCGCCAGGTCCGACAGCGGAGGGGTGTGGCGCGGATCGGTCGATCCGTACAGCGCGACGAGCGGCCGGCGCAAGGCGGCCGCGACGTGCATCAGCCCCGAATCGTTGGTCACGACCGCGTTCGCGCGCGCGATCAGCGCACACGCCTCGGACAGCGACGTCTGCCCGCACAGGTTGCGCACGTTCGGTGCGTGGTCGGCGATCGCCTGCGCGGCGGCGGCGTCCTTCTGCGAGCCGAGCGCGACGATCTGCGTGTACGGGAACGACTGGTGGACGATCGTCGCGAGCGTCGCGAAATGCTCGGGCGGCCAGCGCTTGGCCGGGCCGTATTCCGCGCCGGGGCAGAACACGACGAGCGGCTTGCGCGTATCGAGATTGAAACGCGCGGACACGCGCGCCGTCTCGTTCAGGTCGGCGTCGAGGCGCGGCGCGGGCAGCGTCTTCATCGACTCGGGCAGCTTCGCGCCCGGCGCATACGCGAGCGCCGCGTAGTGGGTCGTCATCGGCGCGCGCTCGGCCGACTTGTCCGGGTTCGCGTGCCGCACGTTCAGCAGGCCGTAGCGATGCTCGCCCGTGTAGCCGATTCGCAGCGGGATGTTCGCGAGCCACGGGATCACCGCGGACTTCAGCGAATTCGGCAGCACGTACGCCGCGTCGTAGCCGACGTCGCGCAGGTCGCTCGCGAGCTGCCAGCGGCGCAGCAGCTGCAGCTTGCCGTGCGCGAGGTCGGTCGCGTAGACATCGTGGATCTCGGGCATCCGCTCGAGCACGGGCGCGACCCAGGTGGGCGCGACGGCATCGATCGCGATGCGGGGATGGAGCTTCTTCAGCAGCGCAAAAAGCGGCTGCGCCATCAATGCGTCACCGATCCAGTTCGGTGCGATAACCAGCGCTCGACGCATCAGGTCGACTTCCGATGTCGTAATGAAGCACGGTGCACAGGCACCGCGTTCGGGTTGTCAGAACAGGAAAAGGGCGGCGCGCCGGGATTCCGGCTGCGCCGCCTTGCGTGCGGCGGGCCCGCGGGCCCGGCCAGCCGGGGCTCAGTGGCCCTTCACCACCTCGCCGTCGCGCAGCTTGTAGCGCGTGCCGCAGTACGGGCAGCGCGCCTCGCCGTGCGAGACGTCGATGAACACGCGCGGGTGCGCGCTCCAGCGCGCCATGGCCGGGTTCGGGCAGTAGGCGGGGAGATCCTTGGCCGTCAGCTCGACCAGCGGCATTTCCTTGATTTCGCTCATGAGACTTTCTCTTATCACTCTTTTGTGGGGCGGTCGGTGGCGCAGCGCACTCAGACCTTCGTCAGCCAGTGCGCGTACTTCGCGTTCTTGCCCGACACGATATCGAAAAACGCCGACTGGAGCTTTTCCGTGACCGGGCCGCGCGCGCCGCTGCCGATCGTGCGGTTGTCGAGTTCGCGGATCGGCGTGACTTCGGCGGCCGTGCCCGTGAAGAACGCCTCGTCGGCCGTGTAGACCTCGTCGCGCGTAATGCGCTTCTCGATCACCTCGATGCCGGCGTCCTTCGCGAGCGTGATGACCGTGTCGCGCGTGATGCCGTCGAGGCACGACGACAGGTCGGGCGTGTACAGCTTGCCGTTGTTCACCAGGAAGAAGTTCTCGCCGGAGCCTTCCGACACGTAGCCGTCGACGTCGAGCAGCAGCGCTTCGTCGTAGCCGTCGGCGGTCGCTTCCTGGTTCGCGAGGATCGAGTTCACGTACCAGCCCGACGCCTTCGCGCGCACCATCGACACGTTCACGTGGTGGCGCGTGAACGACGACGTCTTCACGCGGATGCCCTTCGCGAGGCCTTCCTCGCCGAGGTACGCGCCCCACGGCCATGCGGCGATCGCGACGTGGATCGTGTTGCCCTTCGCCGACACGCCGAGCTTTTCCGAGCCGACCCAGATGATCGGGCGCAGGTAGCACGACTCGAGCTTGTTCTCGCGCACGACTTCGAGCTGCGCGGCTTCGAGCGTTTCCCGGTCGAACGGCACGTCCATCTGGAAGATCTTCGCCGAATTCAGCAGACGTTTGGTGTGCTCGCGCAGACGGAAGATCGCGGTGCTGCCGTCGGCCGTCTTGTACGCACGCACGCCTTCGAAGACGCCCATGCCGTAGTGCAGCGTATGGGTCAGGACGTGGATCTTGGCGTCGCGCCAGTCGATCAGCTTGCCGTCCATCCAGATCTTGCCGTCGCGGTCGGCCATTGACATAGGATTCTCCTGGAAGCGGTGAGGTGCTGCGGGTTGTGTGCAGCGTTGAGCCGGAAAGACGCATATTTTAGCGTCATTTGGCGTCGAGCCGGTCGGTCGGCCGAGGGCCGGGGCTATAATCGTCCGGCACCGATTCCAATGACAACGGGCCGTGCCGGCGGGAGACGCCGGAGCCCGGACGAACCGCCCGCTGCGGCCCGCCTTCCCATGCTCGCTCGATTGTCCGCCACCGACCGCTTCGCGCTGATCCAGGGCGCGCGCGACTATTCCCCGACACTGATGGCGATCCTGTCCTGGGGGCTCGTCACCGGCGTCGCGATGAGCAAGTCGGTGATGACGCTCGGGCAGGCGAGCGCGATGTCGATCTTCGTCTACGCGGGCTCGTCGCAGCTCGCGGTGCTGCCGCTCCTCGTCGCGAAGCTGCCGATCTGGACGATCCTGCTCACGGCCACGATGGTCAACCTGCGCTTCGTGATCTTCAGCGCCGGGCTTGCTCCCCATTTTTCCTACCTGCCGCTGTGGCGGCGCCTCGCGATCGGCTATTTCAACGGCGACGTGATCTACCTGCTGTTCCAGAAACAGGGCTTCGCGAACGGCCACGTGCCGGGCAAGGAGGCGTATTTCTGGGGGATGGCGCTCGCCAGCTGGGCGTCGTGGCAGGTGTCGTCGCTCGCCGGCATCCTGCTCGCGAGCTTCGTTCCCGCGAGCTGGGGGCTGGAGCTGGCCGGCACGCTCGCGCTGATCCCGATCATGGTGTCGGCGGTCGCGAACCGCTCGACGCTCGCGGCCGTCGCGGTCGCGGGCATCGTGTCGCTCGTCGCGTTCGACCTGCCGTACCGGCTCGCGCTGCCGATCGCGGTGCTGGCCGCGCTCGCGGCCGGCAGCATGGCCGATTTCTTCGTCGAACGGGCCGACTGGCGGCGCATCCGTACCGAAACCGTGCACGAGAAGGAGATCGAATGAGCGCGACCGAGATCTGGATCGTCATCGTCGGGATGACGATCGTCACGGCCGTCACGCGCGCGCTGTTCCTGCTCGGCGGCGAACGCACCGTGCTGCCCGAGCGCGCCCAGCGCGCGCTGCGCTACGCGCCGGCGGCCGCGCTCGTCGCCGTCGTGCTGCCCGACGTGCTCGAAACGCCGGCCGGGCTGTCGTTCGCGCTGTCCAACCATCCGTTCTACGCGGCGCTCGCCGGCCTCGGCTGGTTCTTGTGGCGGCGCAGCATGCTCGGTACGATCATCATCGGGATGCTCGTCTTCACCGTACTGCGCCTGATCTTCTGACGAATCGCCGCGCCGGCCGGCCGGGTGCCGGCCGCTGGCGCACGCGCATTGCTGCGTTGCGGCAATGTGTCGATGGTCACGCGCGATCCCAAATAGGCGGAATTCGCCGCCGCACGGGTCAGTCTGCCGGATGGATCGGCTAGAATGCCCGTTCGAGATTTTTTACCCGTGCGCGTCATGCGAACCGCCAGCCACGGCCGCATCCGGCGCCCTTTCGCGGCAGCCCGCGCACGTCCAGCGTGAACCCCCTTTCCCCATCCACTACTTCAATCTGTTCAACATGAGCCAAGTCAAGCGTCTTACCGACCTGATCGCCGCCGGCCAGCTCGCCGGCAAGCGGGTGTTCATCCGCGCCGACCTGAACGTCCCGCAGGACGATCACGGCAACATCACCGAAGACACGCGCGTGCGCGCGTCCGTGCCGGCCATCCAGGCCGCGCTCGACGCCGGCGCGGCCGTGATGGTCACGTCGCACCTCGGTCGTCCGACCGAAGGCGAATTCAAGCCGGAAGACTCGCTCGCGCCGGTCGCGAAGCGTCTCGCCGAACTGCTCGGCCGCGACGTGCCGCTCGTCTCGAACTGGGTCGAGAACGGCGTGAACGTCGCGCCGGGCCAGGTCGTGCTGCTCGAGAACTGCCGCGTCAACAAGGGCGAGAAGAAGAATTCGGACGAGCTCGCCCAGAAGATGGCGAAGCTCTGCGACGTGTACGTGAACGACGCGTTCGGCACCGCGCACCGCGCGGAAGCGACCACCCACGGGATCGCGAAGTACGCGCCCGTCGCGTGCGCGGGCCCGCTGCTGGCCGCCGAACTCGACGCGCTCGGCAAGGCGCTCGGCAACCCGGCGCGTCCGCTGGTCGCGATCGTCGCCGGTTCCAAGGTGTCGACCAAGCTGACCATTCTCAAGTCGCTGGCCGGCAAGGTCGACCAGCTGATCGTCGGCGGCGGCATCGCGAACACGTTCATGCTCGCGGCCGGCCTGTCGATCGGCAAGTCGCTCGCGGAAGCCGATCTCGTCGCCGAGGCGAAGGCGATCATCGACGAAGCGCGCGAGCGCGGCGCATCGGTGCCGATCCCGAGCGATGTCGTGACGGCCAAGGAATTCTCGCCGACGGCCGCGGCCACGGTGAAGCAGGTCGCCGACATCGAAGCGGACGACATGATCCTCGACATCGGCCCGGATACGGCCCGCGCGCTCGCCAGCCAGCTCGAAAAGGCCGGCACGATCGTGTGGAACGGCCCGGTCGGCGTGTTCGAGTTCGACCAGTTCGGCAACGGCACCAAGACGCTCGCCGAAGCGATCGCCAAATCGTCCGCGTTCTCGATCGCGGGCGGCGGCGACACGCTCGCGGCCATCGCGAAGTACGGCATCCACGACCAGGTCAGCTACATCTCGACGGGCGGCGGCGCCTTCCTCGAGTTCCTCGAGGGGAAGAAGCTGCCGGCAGTGGAAGTGCTCGAAACGCGGGCGGCCTGAGCGTGGCGGCGCGCGCAGGGGTGACGAAGGCCGCGCGCTCCGCGAAAGCGGAGCAGCCGGCCGGCGCGGGCAAGCGCAAACGCGCGCCTGCGCGGGCGAACTCAACCCCGCGCGCACCGGCGGCCGCCGGCGACGCGGCCGTGCAGCATCACGAGATTCAGAACAAAGCGATGCCGGGCGCAAGCACCGGCACGCCCCCCGGAGCGGCCGCCGCTGGGCTCGCCGATTCCGGCTCTCGCAGCGTTTCACCCAGCGCATCCACCTTGATCCAGATGAGGAGTTTCATGCAGCGCGCCACCAAGATAGTCGCCACGATCGGCCCGGCTTCCAGTTCGCCGGAGATTCTGCTGCAGATGATGCAGGCGGGCCTCGACGTCGTGCGGCTCAATTTTTCGCACGGCACGGCCGACGATCACCGCCAGCGCGCCGAGATGGTGCGCGAGGCTGCCCGCAGGGTCGGCCGCGAGATCGCGATCATGGCCGACCTCCAGGGCCCGAAGATCCGCGTCGGCAAGTTCGAGAACGGCAAGACGACGCTCGTGCCGGGCCAGGCCTTCATCCTCGACGCGGGCTGCGAGCTCGGCAACGACGAGCGGGTCGGCCTCGACTACAAGGAACTGCCGCGCGACCTGAAGCCGGGCGACCTGCTGCTGCTGAACGACGGCCTGATCGTGCTGACCGTCGAGCGCGTGCTCGGCGACGAGATCCACACGATCGTCAAGGTGGGCGGCGAGCTGTCGAACAACAAGGGGATCAACCGCCAGGGCGGCGGCCTGTCGGCGCCCGCGCTGACCGCGAAGGACATGGAAGACATCCGCACGGCGATGTCGCTCGGCGCGGATCTCGTCGCGGTGTCGTTCCCGAAGAACGCGACCGACATGGAAATGGCGCGCCAGCTCGCGAACATCGCGGGCGCGCCGTACGGCATCAAGCCGAAGATGATCGCGAAGATCGAGCGCGCGGAGGCGATTCCGGCGCTGCAGAGCATCCTCGACGCGTCCGACGGCATCATGGTCGCGCGCGGCGACCTCGCGGTGGAAGTCGGCAACGCGGCCGTGCCGGCGTTGCAGAAGCGCATGATCCGGATGGCGCGCGAGTCGAACAAGCTCGTGATCACCGCGACGCAGATGATGGAATCGATGATCCACGCGCCCGTGCCGACCCGCGCGGAAGTGTCGGACGTCGCGAACGCGGTGCTCGACGGCACCGACGCGGTGATGCTGTCGGCCGAGACGGCCGCCGGCAAGTACCCGGTCGTCACGATCGAGACGATGGCGGCCGTGTGCGTCGAGGCGGAGAAGTCCGAGCACGTCGAGCTGGACAAGGATTTCCTCGACCGCACGTTCACGCGGATCGACCAGTCGATCGCGATGGGCGCGTTGTTTACCGCCTATCACCTGGGTGCCAAGGCGATCGTCGCGCTGACCGAATCGGGCGCGACCGCGCTGTGGATGTCGCGTCACTACACGCACGTGCCGATCTTCGCGCTGACGCCGCGCGTCGGCAGCGAGCGCACGATGGCGCTGTACCGCAACGTGACGCCGCTGCACGTCGACTTCAACAGCGACCGCGACTCGGCGCTGCAGGCGGCGCTCGAGATCGTCGTCAAGCAGGGCTACGTGCAGCACGGCGACATGGTCGTGCTGACCGTCGGCGAGCCGATGGGGCAGGCGGGCGGCACCAACACGCTGAAGATCGTGCGGGTCGGCGAACATTATTGAGCGCCGGCGTGCACCGGGCCGGTCCGTCGACCGGTCCGACGGCCGCCCGAACTGATCGGGCACCGTTTATTCGACGAAAGCCGCGCGGGGTCCGATGCCCCGCGCGGCTTTTTTTCTGTTTTTTGCCCGCATTGTGCCGTGCGAAGGTAACAAAATGCGAGTACGCGCCACCGGGCGATCGGAATCGGAGGCGCTTCGCGATAAAATGCGGCTATTCGACGCTCAGCCGCGCCGTGCCGCCCCGGATTCGACGGGGGGCGAGCGCCGCGCCGGCGTCAGGGCGCACCGGTTTTCATTCCAAGGAGTTCCACAATGCCTCTCGTATCAATGCGTCAATTGCTGGACCACGCGGCAGAGCACGGTTACGGCCTGCCGGCCTTCAACGTGAACAACCTGGAGCAGGTCCAGGCGATCATGGCGGCAGCGGACCAGGTCGGCGCGCCCGTGATCATGCAGGCATCGGCCGGTGCGCGTAAGTACGCGGGCGAGCCGTTCCTGCGCCACCTGATCGAAGCGGCGGTCGAGTCGTATCCGCACATCCCGGTCGTGATGCACCAGGATCACGGCCAGTCGCCGGCGGTCTGCACGGCCGCGATCCGCAGCGGTTTCACCAGCGTGATGATGGACGGTTCGCTCGAAGCCGACGGCAAGACGGTCGCCTCGTACGAATACAACGTCGACGTGTCGCGCAAGGTCGTCGAGATGGCGCATTCGATCGGCGTGACGGTCGAAGCCGAACTCGGCGTGCTCGGCTCGCTCGAGACGATGAAGGGCGACAAGGAAGACGGCCACGGCGCGGAAGGCACGATGACCCGCGAGCAGCTGCTGACCGATCCGGAGCAGGCCGCCGACTTCGTGAAGCTCACGCAGTGCGACGCGCTCGCGATCGCGATCGGTACCTCGCACGGCGCGTACAAGTTCTCGAAGAAGCCGACGGGCGACATCCTGTCGATCCAGCGCATCAAGGAAATCCACGCGCGCATCCCGAACACGCACCTGGTGATGCACGGTTCGTCGTCGGTGCCGCAGGAACTGCTGGCCGAGATCCGCGAATTCGGCGGCGACATGAAGGAAACCTACGGCGTGCCGGTCGAGGAAATCCAGGAAGGCATCAAGCACGGTGTGCGCAAGATCAACATCGACACCGACCTGCGTCTCGCGATCACCGGCGCGATCCGCCGCTACCTGTTCGAGAACCCGGGCAAGTTCGATCCGCGCGACTACCTGAAGCCCGCGCGCGAAGCGGCGAAGAAGGTCTGCGTCGACCGCTTCCTCGCGTTCGGCTGCGAAGGCCAGGCCGCGAAGATCAAGCCGGTGTCGCTCGACAAGATCGCTGAACAGTACAAGTCCGGCGCGCTCGCGCAGGTCGTGCGCTGAGACTGTAGTACGATTGCCCCGCCCGGTTTCGCGCCGGGCCGGGGCTGACTGCCTTGGGGCCGGATCGGATCCGGCTCCGGCAGCCGTTCCGTCCGGCCGAACGAGGGCCGGCCGGCAGCCGACGGGCCTGATCGCCCGCCGGTTGCCGACGCATTGCAAGACCGCCGTTCCCGCCTGCCGCGGGGAACGGCGTTTCCCTTTTTGTTTGGCTCCTTATCTGCGAAAAGACGATGTCTACCCTTTACGAATCCACGCTCCGCTCGCTGCCGCTCCTCGGTCGCGGCAAGGTCCGCGATAACTACGCGGTCGGCAACGACAAGCTCCTGATCGTCACGACCGACCGCCTGTCGGCATTCGACGTGATCATGGGCGAGCCGATTCCGAACAAGGGCCGCGTGCTGAACCAGATGGCGAACTTCTGGTTCGACAAGCTCGCGCATATCGTACCGAACCACCTGACGGGCGACGCGCCGGAAGCGGTCGTCGCGGCCGACGAGGTCGAGCAGGTCAAGGGCCGCGGCGTGGTCGTCAAGCGCCTCGAGCCGATCATGATCGAGGCGGTCGTGCGCGGCTACCTGGCCGGCAGCGGCTGGAAGGAATACCAGGCGTCGGGCGCCGTGTGCGGCGTGCAGCTGCCGGAAGGCCTGCAGAATGCGCAGAAGCTGCCCGAGCCGATCTTCACGCCGGCCGCGAAGGCCGAGCTCGGCGAGCATGACGAGAACATCACGTTCGAGGAAACCGAGCGCCGCATCGGTACCGAGCTGGCCGCGACGATCCGCGACATCTCGATCCGCCTGTACAAGGAAGCAGCCGACTACGCGGCGACGCGCGGCATCATCATCGCCGATACGAAGTTCGAATTCGGCCTCGACAACCACGGCAAGCTGTACCTGATGGACGAAGTGCTGACCGCCGATTCGTCGCGCTTCTGGCCGGCCGACCAGTACCAGGTCGGCACCAACCCGCCGTCGTTCGACAAGCAGTTCGTGCGCGACTGGCTCGAGGGGCAGCCGTGGGGCAAGACCGCGCCGGCACCGGCACTGCCGGCCGACGTCGTCGAGAAGACGGCCGCGAAGTACCAGGAAGCGCTCGAGCGCATCACCGGCCAGCCGCTCGCCTGAAGGAAGGAACGCACGAAATGAGTGAAGTCCAGACTGCCCACACGCACAGCGCGCCGCTCGTCGGCGTGCTGATGGGTTCGAGTTCCGACTGGGACGTGATGAAGAACGCGGTCGCGATCCTGCAGGAATTCGGCGTGCCGTACGAGGCGAAGGTCGTGTCCGCGCACCGGATGCCCGACGAGATGTTCGACTATGCGGAGAAGGCGCGCGAGCGCGGGCTGCGCGCGATCATCGCGGGCGCCGGCGGTGCCGCGCACCTGCCCGGCATGCTGGCCGCGAAGACCACGGTGCCGGTGCTCGGCGTACCGGTCGCGAGCAAGTACCTGAAGGGCGTCGATTCGCTGCACTCGATCGTGCAGATGCCGAAGGGCGTGCCGGTCGCGACGTTCGCGATCGGCGAGGCCGGCGCCGCGAATGCCGCGCTGTTCGCGGTGTCGATCCTGTCCGGCACGTCGGTCGACTACGCGAACCGGCTCGCCGCGTTCCGCGTGCGCCAGAACGAAGCCGCGCACGCGATGGTGCTGCCGCCGCTCGCGTGACGGCGCACCGGCGGCCGCACTGCCATGCCAGCGGCCGCCTGATCCACCCCACTGCGGCGGGCGTTGCCCGCCGCGACCGACCACTGACATGACCGCAACTCCTGATTCCGTTTCCCCGATCCTGCCCGGCGCGTGGCTGGGCATGGTCGGCGGCGGCCAGCTCGGCCGCATGTTCTGCTTTGCCGCCCAGGCGATGGGCTATCGCGTCGCCGTGCTCGATCCCGATCCGACGAGCCCCGCCGGCGCGGTCGCCGACCGTCACCTGCGCGCGGCCTACGACGACGAAGCCGCGCTCGCCGAACTGGCCGGGCTGTGCGATGCCGTGTCGACCGAATTCGAGAACGTGCCGGCCGCGAGCCTCGAGTTCCTCGCGCGCACGACGTTCGTCGCGCCGGCCGGCCGCTGCGTCGCGGTCGCACAGGACCGGATCGCGGAGAAGCGTTTCATCGAGGCGTCGGGCGTGCCGGTCGCGCCGCACGTCGTGATCGAATCGGCGGCGGCACTCGCCGCGCTCGACGACGCCGCGCTCGACGCGGTGCTGCCGGGCATCCTGAAGACGGCGCGCCTCGGCTACGACGGCAAGGGCCAGGTGCGCGTGAGCACCGCGCGGGAAGCGCGCGACGCGCATGCGTCGCTCGGCGGCGTGCCGTGCGTGCTCGAGAAGCGCCTGCCGCTGAAATACGAAGTGTCCGCGTTGATCGCGCGCGGCGCGGACGGCCGTTCGGCCGCCTTCCCGCTCGCGCAGAACGTGCATCACGACGGCATCCTCGCGCTGACGGTCGTGCCGGCGCCGGCCGCCGATGCCGCGCGCGTCGAGGAGGCGCAGCAGGCAGCCGTGCGGATCGCCGATACGCTCGGCTACGTCGGCGTGCTGTGCGTCGAATTCTTCGTGCTGGAAGACGGCTCGTTCGTCGCGAACGAAATGGCGCCGCGCCCGCACAATTCCGGCCACTACACGGTCGATGCGTGCGCAACGAGCCAGTTCGAGCAGCAGGTGCGCGCGATGACGCGCATGCCGCTCGGCAACCCGCGCCAGCATTCGCCGGCCGCGATGCTGAACATCCTCGGCGACGTGTGGTTCCCGAACGGTGCGGCCGAGGCCGTCACGCCGCCGTGGGACACGGTCGCCGCGATGCCGGCCGCGCACCTGCACCTGTACGGCAAGGAAGAAGCGCGCGTCGGCCGCAAGATGGGTCACGTGAACTTCACGGCCGAGACGCGCGACGACGCGGTTGCCGCGGCCACCGCGTGCGCGCAGCTGCTGCGCGTGCCGCTCGACTGAGGCACCGGCCGATGTCCATCGATCTCCCGAACACCGTGACGCCCGCGCAGATCGACGCGGCTGCCGCGCTGCTCGACGCGGGGCAACTCGTCGCATTCCCGACCGAAACCGTGTACGGACTCGGCGGCGACGCGGCGAATCCCGAGGCCGTCGCGCGCATCTATGCGGCGAAAGGGCGGCCGGCGAACCATCCGGTGATCGTGCATCTGCCGCCCGGCGGCGACCCGGGCTACTGGGCCGACGACCTGCCGGCCGATGCGCAGGCACTGATCGATGCATTCTGGCCGGGTCCGCTGACGCTGATCCTGAAGCGTCATGCGCGCATTCCGGATGCCGTGAGCGGCGGCCAGGATTCGGTCGGCCTGCGCTGTCCGTCGCATCCGGTCGCGCAGGCGCTGCTGGCCGCATTCAGCGCGCGGCGCGGCGGCCACGGCGGCGTCGCTGCGCCGTCCGCGAACCGCTTCGGCCATGTGAGCCCGACCACCGCTCAACATGTGCGCGAAGAATTCGGCGACACCGTGCACGTGCTCGACGGCGGTCCGTCGGAGGTTGGCATCGAATCGACGATCCTCGACCTGTCGCGCGGTTTTCCGGCGCTGCTGCGCCCGGGCCACGTGACGCCGCAGCAGATCGCCGACGTGCTCGGCCGCGCGCCGCGCCTGCCCGACGGCAGCGATGCGACCGCGCCGCGCGCGTCCGGCACGCTGAAGGCGCATTACGCGCCGCGCACGCCGCTCGCGCTGCTGCCGTTCGATGCGCTCGAGCCGCTGCTCGCGGCCGCGCAGACCGACGGCGAACGCGTCGCGCTCGTCGCACGCGTGTCGCGCGCGGGACGCTGGGCGCAGGCCGACGGCGTGCATTTCGTCGCGGCGCCGGAAGATCCGCAGGCGTATGCGCGCGATCTGTACGGGATGCTGCGCGCGCTCGATCGTGCGCAGGTCACACGCATCCTCGTCGAGAAGCTGCCCGAGACCGTCGAGTGGATCGCGGTCAACGATCGTCTCGGTCGTGCGGCCGCGGCATTCGAAGCGCGTGACTGACGCAGCTTTCCGACGCCGTCCGCTCCGGAATGAAATAACGCCCGACCGGCGAACCGGTCGGGCGTTTTTGTTTGCGCGCGTGGCGGGCCGCTTACTTGCCGACGCCCGAAGCCGCGATCTGCTTCTCCACGAACTGTGCGAACAGCGCGTGCAGGTGCGTCGTCGGGTGGACCGTGTCGGCGAACATGTAGGTCTGGTCCGCGTTCGGAACCGTGTAGGTCTGCGGCGAGCAGAACAGCGACGAGCCGAATGCGGTCGCGTTCGCGACGCCGTACTGGGTCGCGGCCGCGACCATCGCCTTCAGGTTGCACGCGGTGTCGGTGTTCGACACGCTGAAGCCGTTCGCCTGGTAGTTGGCCGCGATGCCGTCCTGCCACGTGAACGTGTCGAGCAGCGCGACCTTCGTCGTGTCGACCTTCAGCGCGGCCAGCGTGCCGGCGAGCGTCTTGTTGAACAGCCCCGACAGTTGCGTGAACGCGGCCTGCGTCTGCGCGCCGCCCTGCAGCGCGAGCGGCGTGCTGCCGATGTCCGGCACGTTCGACACGTACACGTGCGCCGCGCCCGCCGCGACGATCTGCTGGACGATCCCGCCGAGCTGCTGCGCGGCCAGGCCGATCGCCTGCGCCGCCGCGAGTTGCGCGGCCGGCGTGTTGCCTTGCGCCTGCGCGACCTGCGCCTGGTAGAAGATGTCGTTCGCGCCGCCGTTGACCAGCACGATCTGGCCGGCGTTGAAGCTGCCGTGCTGCGTCAGGTACTGCTTGACCTGATCGGCGATCGGCGTCGTGGTCGCCTGCGCGTAGTCGGCGTTCGGCACGCTCGCGTCCGCGTGGCCGATGCCCGGCTGCAGCGTCACGCGCGAACCGCCCTGTGCATAGCCGAGGCCGCCCGTCGCCTGCAGCGGAATGCCGAAGCCGCCCTGGTTCGCGGGCTGCAGCGTGTCGCCGTAGTACTGCGCGACGTCCTGCGCCCACACCTGGCCGGGGTTGGTCGTGAAGCGGCCGCCGCCGAAGCCGAGCTTGATCTGCGAGTAGGTGCCGGCGTCCGACAGGCTGTCACCGAACGACACGATCTGCATCTTCACGCCGGACGGCGGCGTGTTCGACGCGCTGTTGTTGTTGTCGTCACCGCCGCCGCACGCGGCGAGCAGGGCGAGCGCGGCGCCCGCGATCGCGACCTGCGCGGTGCGCAGCAGGCGTTGGCGGTTGCGCGACGGGAACTGTTGTTGTGACTGCATCGTTCGATCTCCTCGTAGATATGGCCCGATGTATTGTGCATCTGCCGCGCGTCTCCTCAGGTACTGGCTGCGCGGCGGCCGTTGGCTGAAGCGGTTTATTGGTCGCGCACGGCCGCGAGCGGCGTGGTGCGCGGATCGTGGTTTGCGGCCTCGGCGATCTGCGCATGATAAGCGCTCGCCCATTCGGGCGGGCCGAAAATCGCGCGCAGCTTGTTGCGCCATCCATGGACGCGCAACGCGTCGGCCGCCATCGACACCCACTCGTGAAACGTCGCGACGAGCGGGTTGTTCGAGCCGAGCGGCTCGACGATTCCGAATTGCGGCGGATCGTCGGGCGACTCCTCGACGTAGCTGCCGAACAGGCGATCCCAGATCACGAGCACACCTGCGTAATTGCGGTCGATGTAGCGCGGGTTGCGTGCATGGTGCGCGCGATGGATCGACGGCGTGTTGAGCACGTATTCGAGCCAGCCGAGCTTGCCGATCGCCTGCGTGTGCACGAAGAACTGGAACGCGAGGTTGATCAGCACGACGCCGACGATCTGCTGCGGCGGAAAGCCGAGGAACGCGAGCGGCAGCCAGAACGCCCACATGCCCGCGACGGGATACATCAGGCTCTGCCGGAACGCGGTCGAGAAATTCATCCGCTCGGACGAGTGGTGCACGACGTGCGCGGCCCACAGCCAGCGCACGCGATGGCTCGCGCGATGGAACACGTAGTAGAGGAGGTCCTGGCCGACGAACAGCACGGCGAACGACAGCCAGCCGTCGTGCCACGTGAACAGCCGGAAATGTGCGTAGCAGTACGCATAAACGGGGATCACGAACAGCCACGCGAGCTTGTCGGCGCCCTGGTGCATCAGCGCGAGCGCCGCATTGCACAGCGTGTCGCGCCACGCATAGAGATGATCCTGCGCGCGCGTGCGGGCGAGGTGCCAGGCCTCCCACGCGATGCAGAGCAGGAAGACGGGCGCCAGCGCGAGCAGAAGCAATTCGACGTCGAATCGCATGGACGTGTCTCCTCCTTTCCCCTGCAAGCCGTGAGGCCGGGCGTATGGCCCGTTGTAGATATCGGTCAGGCCAACAGCCTACGCAATCGGCACGCGCTAGGCGAGGGGGCAGCGTAGAGGGTTCCCTCTGAGCGGCCCAAACCGGTCGCTTCGCGCCAGGCCGCCGAGGGGACTTCCTGCGGGGCGGAAAACTTGGGGGCGGCCCGGCGTTTTCCTGAGGACAGGGTTCCTACGGAAGCCATGCGGAACGGGGCCGCGCGGTGCGGCCCCGTTTCATGGGCACGGCTGGCGGGCGGTGCGCGGCGCGCCGGCGGCCGAGACCGTTTCAAGCCGCGCGGGGAGAACGCCCGGGGGCGGGACGCCCCGACAGGTGGTGCCGCCCGCGATCGACGCAAGCCGGCAGCGGGGCATGCGTGCGCCGCGTCGCGGCACGTGCGTCGTCAGTGCGCGCCCGCGTAGATCCATTCGAGCAGCGTGTCGTGCGCGGCACGCGCGCCTTCGGCGCGATCGTCGTTGATGAAGCTGACGACGATGTAGCTCTGCCCGTCGGCACCCGCGACGTAACCCGCGATCGCGCGCACGTCGCGCAGCGTGCCGGTCTTGATGTGCGCGTTGCCGAGCACGCCGGCGTTGGTGAGACGGTTCTTCATCGTGCCGTCGATGCCGGCGATCGGCAGCGAATCGATGAACGCCTGCGCGACGGGGCTCGCGTTCGCGGCCTGCAGCAGCGCGGCGAGCGATTGCGCGCTCACGTGTTCTTCGCGCGACAGGCCCGAGCCGTTCTCGAGGTCGAGGTCGGGCATCGCGATCCCGCTCTTCTGCAGGAACGCGTGAATCGCGCGGCTCGACTGCTCGGGTGTCGCGGGCGGCTTGCCGGCGACCGCGCCGATCGTCAGGAACAGGTTGCGCGCCATCACGTTGTTGCTGAACTTGTTGATGTCGTAGACGATGCTGCCGAGCACGGGGCTGTGATGGACCGCGAGCGGCCGTGCGGTGGTCGGCACCTTGCCTTCGCTGACGGGGCCCGCGATCGTGCCGCCGTCCTGCTGCCACAGCGCGAGGAAGCCGCGCGCGAAGAACGTCGTGTGATCGAGGATCGCGAGGTTTGTGGTGTGCGCGCCGCAGCGCAGCGGATAGTCGCCGGCGAACGAGGCGGTCATGATGCCGCCGCCGCCGGCCGACAACGTCGGACGCGCGGCCGTGGCCGCCGCGCCGCACGACCCGGTGCCTTCGTACAGCTGGTTGTCGATCGACAGGTTCGCGAGCGGCGGCAGCACGTCGACGGCGATCTTGCCGTCGTCGCCCGGCGTCACCGTGAACGACACGGCCTTGAACGCATACAGCAGCGGATCGGGGCCGACGTTGTACGGCGCGCTCACGTCGTCGTCGAACGACGGCAAGTCGCGCGTCGACGCGGCGAAATAGCTCTTGTCGAGCACGAGGCCGCCGGCCACGCGCTTGATGCCCGCCTTGCGGATCTTGTCGACGAGGTCGATCAGTTCCTCCGGTACGAGCTTCGGATCGCCGGTGCCCTTGATGTAGAGGTTGCCCTGCAGCGTGCCGTCCGGATCGACCGGGCCGTCCGCATACGCGGTGGTGCGCCAGCGGAAGTCGGGGCCGAGGATCGACAGGCCCGAGAAGGTCGTGACGAGCTTCATCGTCGACGCCGGCATCATCGGCCGGCTCGCGTTCCACGCGATCAGCGGCTCGGGATCGCCGACGCGCTCGACGACAACGCTCATCGCCGAGGCCGGCACCTTCGCGCGCTGCAGTGCGACGAGCACGGACGCCGGCAGGCCGGCCGCCCGCGCGGCGGGCGACACCACGGCGGTCTTGCGCACTTCCTTGTGGGACTTCTTGCGGGCCTGCGCGGACGGTGCGAACGCAAGGGCCGTGCAGGTGGCGACGACGGCGGCCGCACGCAGGAAGGGGCGGGCGCGGGGGGCGAACCGGGCGGAAAAATCGGAAATCGGCATGGGCGAATACGGGAAAAGCATCGGGCTCGGGCAGGGCGCGCGCGGCGCCGGAGCGCACATTGTAGAGACAAGTGCACACGCGCCCCTTGCAATCCGCCTTTCTGTTGCATTGCAGGGAGCGCACGCGATTCGCGGCGCTACAATGGTCGCCATGTTTTACTCGTCAGATGGGTTCCGATTCCAATGCGGATTCTGCTTGTTGAAGACGATCGAATGATTGCCGAGGGCGTACGCAAGGCGTTGCGCGCCGACGGCTTCGCGGTCGACTGGGTGCAGGACGGCGACGCCGCGCTCACGGCGCTCGGCGGCGAGACGTACGACCTGCTGCTGCTCGACCTCGGCCTGCCGAAGCGCGACGGCATCGACGTGCTGCGCACGCTGCGCGCGCGCGGGCAGTCGCTGCCGGTGCTGATCGTCACCGCGCGCGATGCGGTGGCCGATCGCGTGAAGGGGCTCGACGCGGGCGCCGACGACTACCTCGTCAAGCCGTTCGACCTCGACGAACTGGGCGCGCGGATGCGCGCGCTGATCCGCCGCCAGGCGGGGCGCAGCGAGTCGCTGATCCGCCACGGCGCGTTGACGCTCGATCCGGCGTCGCACCAGGTGACGCTCGACGGCGCGCCCGTCGCGCTGTCCGCGCGCGAGTTCGCGCTGCTCGAGGCGCTGCTCGCGCGGCCCGGCGCGGTGCTGTCGAAAAGCCAGCTCGAGGAAAAGATGTACGGCTGGGGCGAGGAGATCGGCAGCAACACGGTCGAGGTCTACATCCACGCGCTGCGCAAGAAGCTCGGCTCGGACCTGATCCGCAACGTGCGCGGGCTCGGCTACATGGTTGTCAAGGAAAGCTGACGCGTGCGGTCGATTCGTCATCAACTACTGATCTGGCTGCTCGCGATCGTCGTCGCGGGCGTGGGCGCCGCGGGCTGGCTGATCTACCGGCAGGCGCTCGCCGAAGCGAACGAGCTGTTCGACTACCAGCTGCAGGAGATCGCCGCGGCGCTGCCGTCCGAGCCGTTTTCGCAGGTGTTCGGTTCGCGTACCAACGGCGACGAAGGCATCGTGATCCAGATCTGGAACCGCAACGGCGTGCTGATGTACTTCTCGCATCCGCGCGCGCCGATCGCGCCGCGCGCGGAACTCGGCTTCTCGACCGAGCGCACCGATCGCGGCGAATGGCGCGTGTACGGCGCGATCGTCGGCGACAACGTCGTGCAGCTCGCGCAGCCGCTGTCGGTGCGCAACCGGCTCGCGGCGAACGTCGCGCTGCGCACGCTGTGGCCGCTGATCGTGCTGCTGCCGTTTCTCGGCGCGGCGGTCTGGATGATCGTCGGGCAAGGGCTCGCGCCGCTCGAGCGCCTCACGCGCGCGGTCGAGGCGCGCCGGCCGGAAGCGCTCGATCCGTTGCCCGATGCGCGCCTGCCGCTCGAGGTGCAGCCGCTCGTGCGCGCGCTGAACGGGCTGCTCGCGCGGCTCGCGGCCGCGCTCGACACGCAGAAGGCCTTCGTCGCCGACGCCGCGCACGAACTGCGCACGCCGCTCGCGGCCGTGCAGATCCAGGCGCAGCTCGTCGCGCGCGCGAAGGACGACACGTCGCGCCGCGAGGCGCTCGCCGATCTGCAGGACGGCGTCACGCGCGCGACGCGCCTCGCCGAGCAATTGCTCGCGCTGGCGCGCGCCGAACCGGACGGCGCGACGATGCGCGAGCCGGTCGACCTGCAGGCGCTGCTGGTCGAATGCGTGGCCGCGCATGCGCCGCTCGCGCAACGGCACAGCATCGATCTCGGCTTCGAGGAGACCCGCGCGGCGACCGTCGTCGCGGACGTCGGCGCGCTGCGCGTGATGTTCGGCAACCTGCTCGACAACGCGGTGAAGTACACGCCGGACGGCGGCCGCATCGACGTGTCGCTGACGCGCGACGCGGCAGGCCGCGCGTGCGTGCAGATCGGCGACAGCGGCCCCGGCATCCCGGCCGACGAGCGCGAGCGCGTGTTCGACCGCTTCTACCGCGACAGCTCCGCGCGGGCGCGGGCCGACGTGTCGGGCAGCGGGCTGGGGCTCGCGATCGTCAAGCGCGTGGCGGCGCAGCAGGGCGCGACCGTGACGCTCGGCGACGCGGCCGCGGGCGGCCTGCTCGTGAGCATCGTGTTCCGCGATGCCGAGCTGCCGGCGCCGGTGCCGCGGGCGTCCGAATCCGTATGACGAACGGCGCCGCGCGGGCGCCGGGCGGTAGCGGCGGCCTAAGCCCCGCTTAAGGTCGATTAAGCCTCCTTTAAGTCAGGATCGTTACGCTGCGTCCTAACAACGAGGAGGTCCTACGATGAACACCCGATTCCTTGCGCGCGGCGCCGTCGCGGTCGCCGTGGCGGCCGCCCTGTCCGCCGGCTATGTCGCGGGCACCCGCCGCGCCGATCCGCAGATCATCACGCCCGCGCAGGCCGCCGCGCTGATGCCGGCCGAGGCCGCGGCGAAGACCGGCATTCCCGATTTCTCCGGGCTGGTCGAAACCTACGGCCCGGCGGTCGTGAACATCAGCGCGAAGCACGTCGTGAAGCAGGTGTCGCGGCGCGTGCCGCAGCCGCAGCTGCCGATGGATCCGAGCGATCCGTTCTACCAGTTCTTCAAGCACTTCTACGGCCAGGTGCCGGGCATGGGCGGCGACACGCAGCCGGACGACCAGCCGAGCGCGAGCCTCGGGTCGGGATTCATCGTCAGCTCGGACGGGTACATCCTCACCAATGCGCACGTGATCGACGGCGCGAACGTCGTCACCGTCAAGCTGACCGACAAGCGCGAGTACAAGGCGAAGGTCGTCGGCGCCGACAAGCAGTCCGACGTGGCGGTCCTGAAGATCGACGCGAGCGGCCTGCCGACCGTGAAGATCGGCGACCCGGCACAGAGCAAGGTCGGCCAGTGGGTCGTCGCGATCGGTTCGCCGTACGGCTTCGACAACACGGTCACGTCCGGCATCATCAGCGCGAAATCGCGCGCGCTGCCCGACGAGAACTACACGCCGTTCATCCAGACCGACGTGCCGGTGAACCCCGGCAACTCGGGCGGCCCGCTGTTCAACCTGCAGGGTGAGGTGATCGGCATCAACTCGATGATCTACTCGCAGACGGGTGGCTTCCAGGGCCTGTCGTTCGCGATCCCGATCAACGAGGCGATCAAGGTCAAGGACGAGCTCGTGAAGACCGGCCACGTGAGCCGCGGCCGCCTCGGCGTCGCCGTGCAGGGGCTGAACCAGACGCTCGCGAGCTCGTTCGGGCTGCAGAAGCCGGACGGCGCGCTCGTCAGCTCGGTCGACCCGAATGGCCCGGCCGCGAAGGCCGGCCTGCAGCCGGGCGACGTGATCCTCGCGGTCAACGGCTCGCCGGTGGCCGACTCCACGTCGCTGCCCGCGCAGATCGCGAACCTGAAGCCGGGCTCGAAGGCCGACCTGCAGGTGTGGCGCGACAAGTCGACGAAGTCGATCAGCGTGACGCTCGGCGCGATGACTGACGCGAAGCTGGCATCGAACGACGGCGGCCCGGTCGAGCAGGGGCGCCTCGGCGTCGCGGTGCGTCCGCTCACGCCGCAGGAGCGCAGTGCCGCCAACCTGTCGCACGGGCTGATCGTGCAGCAGGCCGGTGGCCCGGCAGCCAGCGCGGGCATCCAGCCCGGCGACGTGATTCTCGCGGTCAACGGCCGCCCGGTCACGAGCCCCGAGCAGTTGCGCGACGCGGTCAAGGGAGCAGGCAACAGTCTTGCTCTCCTGATCCAGCGGGATAATGCACAGATCTTCGTGCCGGTCGACCTGAGCTGACCGGCGGCCGTTGCGGGCCGGCCTGGCCGGCCCCCGACGGGCGCCGTCGGCGTTCGGCCCGTGGTGCTGTGTTCCGACCCGAAAGGAGGGAGCCATGCAATATCTACGCAACGTGTCCCGATTTGCCGTCGCCGCGGCGCTGGCCGCCGGCCTCGCCGCCGCCGCGCCCGGCGCGTACGCGCAATCGGACGGCTTGCCCGCGGCGAGCCAGCAGGGCGATGTCAGCTACGTGTCGGGCGGCATCGGCAAGGATCAATCGACGGCATTCGAGAGCAACGAAGCGGCGTGGCCGCTGGCGCTGCGGTTCACCGGCAAGGGCGGCGAATACCTGGCCGACGTCCACGTGCGGATCGTCGACGGCAAGGGCACCGAGCTGCTGGCGACGGACGCGCGCGGGCCCTACATGCTCGTGAAGCTGCCGCCGGGGCGCTACACCGTGCATGCGTCGTATCAGGGCAGCGACGAATCGCGCGCGGTCACGGTCGGCGCGAAGGGCGGCGCGAAGGTCGCGTTCCAGTGGAGTGCGCAGTAGCGCGTCGCGCGCAGGCCCGGCCGGGCCGCGCAATCGGGCCCAGTTTCGCCCATAATGAAAGCCACGGCACTTGTGCCGTGGCTTTTTCGTTTCCTGCCCCCGGCCGGCGCGCCGGGGCCGCCGCCCGGAGGAGAAACGATGTCCGATGCCGCCGACCCTCGCCTCGAAATCGTGCCGAACCGCCATCGCGTGCGCGTGATCCATCGCGGCATCACGTATGCCGATTCGCACGGCGCGCTGACCGTGCGCGAAACGGGCCTGCCGGATATCCATTACCTGCCGCGCGGCGACGTGAACATGCACCGGCTCGTGAAGTCGAGCGTCACGACGGACTGTCCGCTGAGGGGCCGTGCCGTGTATTTCGACCTGCAGACCGAAGACGGCGTGATCGAGAACGCCGCATGGAGTTACGAGGAACCGGGAGCGACCGCGTCCGCACTTGCGCACTACGTCGCCTTCGACGTCGCACGGGTCGACAGTCTCGTCGAGACGTCCTGATGCGGCGCGTGTTCATCGGGGAGGCATCATGGAACTGAACGACACGTTACGCGTACCGCTCGCGCCGGCTGTCGTGCGGGCGGCGCTCGAGGATCTCGCGCTGCTGCGGGCGAGCTTCGATCATTGCGAATCGTTCGTGAAGCTCGCGCGCGGCGAGTTCGCGCTGACCATCACGGTGCCGCTCGGCCCGCTGCGCGCGCGCTACGACGTGCGTGCGCATTCGGCGAGCGAGCAGGGCGACGCGGAAGGGCAGCCGCGCCGCGTGCTCAACTTCAAGGCGCGGGCCGACGGCCTCGGCGCGCTGCGCGGGCAGGTCGAGCTCGTGCTGCGGCCGGACGAAGACGACGCGGCCGCGACGTGCATCGAATACGTGGTGTGGGCGACGGCGAGCGGGCCGCTCGCCGAGCTGCCGGCGCGGCAGATCGAGAACGCGCTGCACGAGTGGACGGACGATTTCTTCCGCGAATTCTGCGCGGTCGTGCAGGCGAAGCACGGTCTCGTGCCGAACCGCGCGCGCTCGAGCCCGCAGCGTCGCCAGCATGTGTTCCTGCGGCCGGCGTCGCTGACGGCCGCGGCGAAGCGTCCGCTGCCGCCGCACCTCGGCGGCGCGCTCAGCGGCCGCGCCGCGAGCGCCGTGCATCATCGCGAATCGGGCCCGCTGCCCGTCTGGGCGTGGGCCGCGATCGTCGTGTTCGTGGCGCTGCTGCTGTACGCGGCGCGCTGGATCAACGGAGCCTGAGCGCCTGCGTGCGCCGCCGCGTTGCCCGGCCGGTCGCCGGCGGCGCGGCCGCCGCTAGCGTCGAGCGTCGGGCCCGGCGCCGCGAAATTCCCTCCGATATGCCGACGGCGACGTGCCGAGCGCGCCCGCGAAATGCTGGCGCAGCGACACGCTCGAGCCGTAGCCGGCCGCCTGCGCGATCGCGTCGATCGATTGTCCGGTGGTTTCCAGCAGATGCTGCGCACGCGTGAGCCGCTCGGCCTGCAGCCACGCGGTGACGGTCGTACCCGTCGCCTGGCGGAAGTGGCGCGTGAAGGTGCGCCGGCTCATCAGCACGCGTTCGGCGAGCGAATCCACACTGTGCGCGACGTCGAGATGCGCGCGCACCCAGTCGAGCAGGCCCGCGAGGCGCGCGTCGCGCGGATGCGCGGCGACCGGCTGCGGCACGTATTGCGCCTGGCCGCCCTGGCGGTGCGGCGGGATCACGAGACGCCGCGCGATCTGGTTCGCGGCGTCCGAGCCGAAGCGCCGCCGCACGACGTGCAGGCAGCAGTCGAGCCCCGCGGCCGTGCCGGCCGACGTCATCAGGTTGCCGTCGTCGACGTACAGCACGTCGGGGTCGAGTTTCACGCGCGGAAAGCGCTGCGCGAAGTCGTCGGCCCACGCCCAGTGCGTCGTCGCCGGGCGCCCGTCGAGCAGCCCGGCCGCGGCGAGCACGTACGCGCCGAGGCACAGGCCGACCACCTGCGCGCCGCGCGCGGCGGCCGCGCGTACCGCATCGACCAGCACGTCCGGCGGCGCTTCGTCGGGATCGCGCCATGCCGGCACGATCACGATGTCCGCGTCGTCGAGCGCGTCGAGCCCGTACGGCGCGGTGATCGTGAAGCCGCCCGTCGTCGACAGCGGGCCGCGCTCGGCCGAGCACACGCGGAACTCGAACGCGGGCATCGCGGCCACATCGCGCTCCTTGCCGAACACGACGGACGGCACCGACAGGTGGAACGGGCTGATGCCGTCGTACGCGATCACGGCAACGACGGTCGGGGCGGGGGCAACGGACGACGCAGCGGCGCGCATGGCGGGCTCCGGGGTGGCGATGGCCCGATTCTATCGAAGAATGGCTATCGGGCCACTGTCCTCCGGCGCGATGCAATCCGACAATGCATCGCATCGCGCTGCTGGCCGCCCCGTTCCGGAGCGGGGCGGCGCAGCCCGGAGCCTGCCATGTCGAACGCCGTATCGTCTTCCGCTTCCCGCCGTGCCCTGATCGTGATCGATGTCCAGAACGAATACGTGACGGGCAGCCTGCCGATCGAATATCCGCCCGTCGACGCGTCGCTGGCGAACATCGGCCGCGCGATCGACGCCGCGCACGCGGCCGGCGTGCCGGTGATCGTCGTCCAGCACGTTGCGCCGGCCGGCGCGCCGATCTTCGCACCGGGCACCGACGGTGTCGCGCTGCATCCGGTCGTCGCCGACCGGCCGTATGCGCACCTGATCGTGAAGGCGCAGGCCAGTTCGTTCGCCGGCACCGATCTCGCCGCGTGGCTCGACGCGCACGGCATCGATACGCTCGCGGTCGCCGGCTACATGACGCACAACTGCAATGCGTCGACGGTCTATCACGCGGCTCACGCGGGGCTCGCCGTCGAATACCTGGCGGACGCGACCGGCGCGTTGCCGTACGAGAACGAAGCGGGCGCGGCGAGCGCCGAAGTGATTCACCGCGCGTACACGGTGGTGTTCCAGTCGAATTTCGCGGCCGTGATGTCGACCGACGCATGGATCGCGGGACTCGGCGGCGCGGCGATGCCGACGCGCGATTCGGTGGCCGCGTCGAACCGGCGGGCCCGCGCGCGACGCGCGAAGGCGGCCTGAGCGAATCGGGGAGAGGAGGGGGGGAATCGGGCGGCGCGGCGCTGCCGCCCGCGCGCGGCCGGATCGGCCGCCCGGACGGTCGCGACCACCCGGCGCAAGGCGCACGGGCTATCGGTCAGTCGCCCGTCTTCAGCATCGCCGGGCTGTAACGCATCATGTCGAAGCAGCCGTCGACGAGCTGTTCCGCATGCTGCTCGGCGTCGATCTCGTCGGGCAGCATCAGCATGTCGCGCACGAAACCGCTGACGAGCGTGTGCAGCATCAGCGTCGCGCGCCACGTGTCGAGCCGCTCGGGCAGCAGCTTGAGCCGCACGGCGCCCGCGAGATCGGCATCGATCGCGTGCAACGCCTCGCTCATCCCCGCGCGGTTGCGCTGCAGCAGCGGTTCCATGTCCGCGACGTACTCGCACTTCATGAACAGGATGCTGAACACGCGCCGCAATTGCGAGTCGCGCTGCACGCCGAGCAGGCACCAGATCAGGATCTTGCGGATCTTCTCCAGCGGATTGCCGCCGGGCGCGTCGAGCGGCATCCGCTTGAGTTCGTCGATCGGCAGGAACACGCGGTCGAACATCGCGTCGAACAGCTCGCTCTTGTTCGCGAAATGCCAGTAGATCGCGCCGCGCGTCACGCCGGCGTGCTTGGCGATGTCCGCGAGCGACGTGTGCGACACGCCCTTCTCGAAGAACACGTGTTCGGCGGCGTCGAGAATGCGGTTGCGCGTCTCGAGCGCCTCCTCCTTGGTGCGTCTGACCATGTGCAGGCCTGAATGGATCGATCGTAGGTGAATATAGGGTCCGTAACCCTCGTCGCGGCTGTGCGGACGGACTATGCTTGCGACTGGTAATAATTCGTAAGACTTGGCGGTGGGCAACGGACGAGCGGGCTTTTTACATACATTCGTGAATGTATATACAATACCACCCTACGATCGAATGACCAAAGTGGCAATCAGTTAATATCCCACTCTGCTGATTCCCGCCAAAGTACCAGTCCGCAGTTCGCGGCATCTCGTCGGCATGGAGGTCTCGTGCCGACTTGCTGTATCCAGTAGTCCAGTAATTCAGGTGTTCGATCTGCGCCGCGAGGCGCATCCGTGTGGCGCTCCGTCCGTGCGCCGCACTCATTCCATTGGTTACACACAGAGGTCGCTCCATGCGCGTCGAACGGGTTCCATACCGCTTGATCACTGTCGCGGCAGCCGCGGTTTTCCTGGCTGCATGCGGAAAAAAAGAATCGGCACCGCCGCCGCAAACGCCGGAAGTCGGCGTCGTCACCGTCCAGCCGCAAGCCGTGCCGGTCTTCAGCGAACTGCCGGGCCGTACCAGCGCATTCCTCGTCGCGCAGGTCCGCGCGCGGGTCGACGGCATCGTGCTGCGCCGTGAATTCACCGAAGGCACCGACGTCAAGGCCGGCCAGCGTCTGTACAAGATCGATCCGGCGCCGTACCTCGCTGCATTGAACAGCGCGAAGGCGACGCTTGCGAAGGCGCAGGCGAACCTCGTCACGCAGAACGCGCTGGTCGCGCGCTACAAGGTGCTGGTGGCCGCGAACGCGGTCAGCAAGCAGGACTACGACAACGCGGTGGCCACCCAAGGGCAGGCCGCGGCGGACGTCGCGGCCGGCAAGGCGGCGGTCGACACCGCGCAGATCAATCTCGGCTACACGGACGTGGTCTCGCCGATCACCGGCCGCGTCGGCATTTCGCAGGTGACGCCGGGCGCGTACGTGCAGGCGAGCCAGGCGACGCTGATGTCGACGGTGCAGCAGCTCGACCCCGTGTACGTGGACCTCACGCAATCGAGCCTCGAGGGGCTGAAGCTGCGCCAGGACGTGCAGAGCGGCCGCCTGAAGACGAGCGGCCCGGGCGCGGCGAAGGTGTCGCTGATCCTGGAAGACGGCAAGACCTACTCCGAAGCCGGCAAGCTGCAGTTCTCCGACGTGACGGTCGACCAGGCCACCGGCTCGGTGACGATCCGCGCGGTTTTCCCGAACCCGGGCCGCGTGCTGCTGCCGGGCATGTTCGTGCGCGCACGGATCGAGGAAGGCGTGAACGAGAACGCGTTCCTGGTGCCGCAGATCGGCGTCACGCATGACCAGAAGGGCCAGGCGATCGCGATGGTGGTGAACGCCAGCAACAAGGTCGAGCCGCGTCCGCTGAAGACGGCGGGCATGCGCGGCCAGGACTGGATCGTCGAAGGCGGTCTGCAGGCGGGCGACCACGTGATCGTGCAGGGGGGCGAGAAGGTGCGTCCGGGCGCGACCGTGAAGTCGGTGGAGGCACAACTCGCACCGGCGGCCGGTGCCGCATCGGGTGTCGCCGCTGCCACCGCCGCGCCGGCTGCCGCCGGTTCCGGCGCCGCCGCCGCGTCCGGCGCAGCCGCATCGGGCGCAGCGCCGGCGAGCGCCGCCGCTTCGAGCGCGCAATAACAGGGAGCCTGTTTCATGGCAAAGTTTTTTATCGATCGCCCGATCTTTGCGTGGGTGATCGCCATCATCCTGATGCTGGCCGGGGTTGCGGCGATCTTCACGCTGCCGATCTCGCAGTATCCGACGATCGCGCCGCCATCGATCCAGATCACCGCGAACTACCCGGGCGCTTCCGCGAAGACGGTGGAAGACACGGTGACGCAGGTGATCGAGCAGCAGATGAGCGGTCTCGACAACTTCCTGTACATGTCGTCGACGAGTGACGACTCGGGCAACGCCACGATCACGCTGACGTTCGCGCCGGGCACCAACGCCGACATCGCACAGGTCCAGGTGCAGAACAAGCTGTCGCTCGCGACGCCGGTTCTGCCGCAGGTCGTGCAGCAGCTCGGTCTGTCGGTGACGAAGTCGAGCAGCAGCTTCCTGCTGGTGCTCGCCTTCAACTCCGAAGACGGCAGCATGAACAAGTACGACCTCGCGAACTTCGTGGCGTCGCACGTGAAGGATCCGATCAGCCGGTTGAACGGCGTCGGTACCGTCACGCTGTTCGGCTCGCAGTACGCGATGCGGATCTGGCTCGACCCGACGCGCCTGACGAACTACGGCCTCACGCCGGTCGACGTGACGAGCGCGATCACCGCGCAGAACGTGCAGATCGCGGGCGGCCAGATCGGCGGCACGCCGGCCAAGCCGGGCACCGTGCTGCAGGCGACGATCACCGAATCGACGCTGCTGCAGACGCCCGAGCAGTTCGGCAACATCCTGCTGAAGGTCAACCAGGACGGCTCGCAGGTGCGCCTGAAGGACGTCGCGCAAATCGGCCTCGGCGGCGAAAACTACAACTTCGACACGAAGTACAACGGTCAGCCGACCGCGGCACTCGGTATCCAGCTCGCGACCAACGCGAACGCGCTCGCGACCGCGAAGGCCGTGCGCGCGAAGATCGACGAGCTCGCACCGTTCTTCCCGCACGGCCTCGTCGTGAAGTATCCGTACGACACGACGCCGTTCGTGAAGCTGTCGATCGAGGAAGTGGTCAAGACGCTGCTCGAAGGTATCGTGCTCGTGTTCCTCGTGATGTATCTGTTCCTGCAGAACCTGCGGGCGACGATCATCCCGACGATCGCGGTGCCGGTCGTGCTGCTCGGCACGTTCGCGATCATGTCGCTGGTGGGCTTCTCGATCAACACGCTGTCGATGTTCGGCCTCGTGCTCGCGATCGGCCTGCTGGTGGACGATGCGATCGTGGTGGTGGAGAACGTCGAGCGCGTGATGGCGGAAGAAGGGCTGTCGCCGAAGGAGGCGACCCGCAAGGCGATGGGCCAGATCACCGGCGCACTCGTCGGCGTGGCGCTCGTGCTGTCGGCGGTGTTCGTGCCGGTCGCGTTCTCCGGCGGGTCGGTCGGCGCGATCTATCGTCAGTTCTCGCTGACGATCGTGTCGGCGATGGTGCTGTCGGTGCTGGTCGCGTTGATTCTGACGCCCGCCCTGTGCGCGACGATCCTCAAGCCGATCCCGCAGGGCCATCACGAAGAGAAGAAGGGCTTCTTCGGCTGGTTCAACCGCACGTTCAACAACAGCCGCGACAAGTACCACGTCGGCGTGCACCACGTGATCAAGCGCTCGGGCCGCTGGCTCATCATCTACCTGGTCGTGATCGTCGCGGTCGGCCTGCTGTTCGTGCGCCTGCCGAAGTCGTTCCTGCCCGATGAAGACCAGGGCCTGATGTTCGTGATCGTGCAGACGCCGTCGGGCTCGACGCAGGAAACGACCGCGAAGACGCTCGCGAACATTTCCGACTACCTGCTGAAGGACGAGAAGGAAATCGTCGAATCGGCGTTCACGGTCAACGGCTTCAGCTTCGCCGGCCGCGGCCAGAACTCCGGTCTCGTGTTCGTGCGCCTGAAGGACTACTCGCAGCGCCAGCACGCGAACCAGAAGGTCCAGGCGCTGATCGGCCGGATGTTCGGGCGCTATTCGGGCTACAAGGACGCGATCGTGATCCCGTTCAACCCGCCGTCGATTCCGGAACTCGGCACCGCCGCCGGCTTCGACTTCGAGCTGACGGACAACGCCGGTCTCGGCCACGACGCGCTGATGGCCGCGCGTAACCAGTTGCTCGGGCTGGCCTCGAAGGATCCGACGCTGCAGGGCGTGCGTCCGAACGGGCTGAACGATACGCCGCAGTACAAGGTCGACATCGATCGCGAGAAGGCGAACGCGCTCGGCGTGACGGCGGATGCGATCGACCAGACGTTCTCGATCGCGTGGGCGTCGAAGTACGTGAACAACTTCCTCGACACCGACGGCCGGATCAAGAAGGTGTACGTGCAGTCGGATGCGCCGTTCCGGATGACGCCGGAGGACATGAACATCTGGTACGTGCGCAACGGGTCGGGCGGGATGGTGCCGTTCAGCGCGTTCGCGACCGGTCACTGGACGTACGGTTCGCCGAAGCTCGAGCGTTACAACGGCGTGTCGGCGATGGAAATCCAGGGCCAGGCCGCACCGGGCAAGTCGACCGGTCAGGCGATGACCGCGATGGAAGGGCTCGCGAAGAAGCTGCCGGTCGGTATCGGCTATTCGTGGACCGGCCTGTCGTTCCAGGAAATCCAGTCCGGCTCGCAGGCGCCGATCCTGTACGCGATCTCGATCCTCGTCGTGTTCCTGTGTCTCGCGGCACTGTATGAAAGCTGGTCGATCCCGTTCTCGGTGATCATGGTGGTGCCGCTCGGCGTGGTCGGCGCACTGCTCGCGGCGACGATGCGCGGCCTCGAGAACGACGTGTTCTTCCAGGTCGGCCTGCTGACCACGGTGGGCTTGTCCGCGAAGAACGCGATCCTGATCGTCGAGTTCGCGCGCGAACTGCAGATGACGGAGAAGATGGGGCCGATCGAGGCCGCGCTGGAAGCCGCGCGCCTGCGGCTGCGTCCGATCCTGATGACGTCGCTCGCGTTCATTCTCGGCGTGATGCCGCTCGCGATCAGCAACGGCGCGGGTTCGGCCAGCCAGCACGCGATCGGTACCGGCGTGATCGGCGGGATGATCACGGCGACGTTCCTCGCGATCTTCATGATCCCGATGTTCTTCGTGAAGATCCGCGCGATCTTCAGCGGCGAGAAGGAAGACGTCGACCAGGCGCTGCGTCTGGCTCAGGAGCACTCGCACCACGAAGAGAAGCCGGGCAACGGCGACGAAGGCAACAAGGGACAGTGATGATGCAAAAACACGCTTTGACTGCAATCGCGGTCGCGCTCCTTGCCACGGGCTGCACGATGGCGCCGCACTACACGCGGCCCGACGCGCCCGTCGCGCAGGCGTACCCGGCCGGCGGCGTCTATGCGACGCAGCCGGGTGCTGCCGGCGCGCGCAGCGCGAACGGCCAGGCGGCGACCGCCATCGGCTGGCGCGAATTCTTCGTCGATCCGCGCCTGCAGCGGCTGATCGAGATCGCGCTGAAGAACAACCGCGACCTGCGCGTGTCGGTGCTGAACATCGAGGCGGCGCGCGCGCAGTACCAGATCACGCGCGCGGGCCTGTTCCCGACGCTCGACGGCACAGGTACGGGCAGCATCCAGCGCGTGCCGCAGGGCCTGTCGCAGACGGGTGCGCCGTATATCTCGCGGGCCTACAACGTCGGCGTTTCCGCGTCGTGGGAACTCGACCTGTTCGGTCGCGTGCAGAGCCTGAAGGACCAGGCGCTCGCGCAGTACCTGTCGACGTCGTACGCACGGCAGGCTGCCGAGATCTCGCTGGTGTCGCAGGTGGCGGATCAGTACCTGACGCTGCTGTCGACCGACGACCTGCTGCAGGTCACGGAAAACACGCTGAAGTCGGCCCAGGCATCCTACGACCTGACCAAGCTGCAGTTCGACAACGGCACGGGCTCCGAGCTCGAGCTGCGTCAGGCGCAGACGGTCGTCGAGACGGCGCTCGCGAACCAGCAGGCGCAAGCGCGTGCGCGTGCGCAGGCACTGAACGCGCTGGTGCTGCTGGTCGGCGAACCGCTGCCAGACGATCTGCCGGCGGGCATGCCGCTCGACGCGCAGAACCTGCTGACGGACGTGCCGGCCGGTCTGCCGTCCGACCTGCTGACGCGTCGTCCGGACGTGATGCAGGCCGAGCAGACGCTGCTGGCCGCGAACGCGAACATCGGCGCGGCGCGTGCGGCGTTCTTCCCGCGCATCTCGCTGACGGGCGCGTTCGGTACCGGCAGCCCGACGCTGGGCGGCCTGTTCAAGGCCGGCACCGCGGCGTGGTCGTTCGCGCCGCAGATCACGATGCCGATCTTCGAAGGCGGGCAGAACATCGCGAACCTGAACCTCGCGAACGTGCAGAAGCGCATCGAGATCGCCAACTACGAGAAGGCGATCCAGTCGGCGTTCCGCGAAGTGTCCGACGGGCTGGCCGCACGCGGCACGTACGATCAGCAGATCGCCGCGCTCGAGCGCAACGAGCACGCGCAGCAGCGTCGCTTCGACCTGTCGGACCTGCGCTACAAGAACGGTGTCGACAGCTACCTGTCGGTGCTGACCGCGCAGACCGATCTGTACTCGGCACAGCAGTCGCTGATCAGCGCGCGCCTGGCACGCTGGACGAACCTCGTCACGCTGTACCGCGCACTGGGCGGCGGCTGGATCCAGCACGCGGGCGAGACGCCGCGCGCACCGGACGAGACGGTCGACTACGACAAGGCGGTCGCACCGGCGCCGGCGTCGGCAGCGGCGACGAACGGGTAAGCACGACGGCGGGCAGGGGCGGGCGACCGCGCCGGTTCGCCGAAGTCGCGGTCCACGGGATGCGACAACGCCACGGACGAAGGTCCGTGGCGTTTTTTTTATGCGGCCGGTTTGCAGCGAGGGCGGATCGTCATCGCGGCGATCGCCGGCGTCACCACGACCGTCGCCCGGCCGGCCGCCGCAAAGCGAAACGCCACGGCAAGCCGTGGCGTCTTTGCTTTACCGTATCGCGCGGTCCTTCGGCGCGTCCGGATCGGACCGATCAGTGATGCACGTCTGCCGGGCGTCCGTCGAAGTCGTGTCCTGCGCGGCGGATGTCGCAGCGCGCGTCCTTCTCGCCCTTCACGCCGTTGAACACGACGTTCAGGATCACGGCGGTGGCCGACGCGAGCAGGATGCCGCTGTGCAGGATCGGGGCGAGCGCGGGCGGCAGCTTCGAGAAGAAGTGCGGCGACACGACGGGCACGAGGCCCATGCCGACGCTCACGGCGACGATGAACAGGTTGTGCGAGTTGTTCACGAAGTCGACCTTCGACAGCACCTTGATGCCGTTCGCGGCCACCATCCCGAACATCACGATGCCCGCGCCGCCGAGCACGAACGGCGGCACCGACGCGACGACCTGCGCCATCTTCGGGAACAGGCCGAGCAGCACCAGGATCACGCCGCCCGTCGCGCAGACGAACCGGCTCTTCACGCCCGTCACGCCGATCAGGCCGACGTTCTGCGAGAACGACGTATGCGGGAACGAGTTGAAGATGCCGCCGATCAGCGTGCCGAGGCCGTCGACGCGCAGGCCGCGCACGAGGCGGTCCTGGTTGACCGGACGATCGACCATGTCGCCGACCGCGAGGAACATGCCGGTCGATTCGATGAACGTGACGAACATCACCGTGACCATCGTCGCGATCGACAGCGGGTCGAAGTGCGGCAGGCCGAAGTGGAACGGCATCACGAAGCCGACCCACGGTGCGTGCGCGACGCCGTCGGTATTCACGCGGCCGATCGCGAACGCGATCACGAAGCCGGCGACGATGCCGAGCAGCACCGAGATGTTCGCGAGGAAGCCGCGGCCGTACTTGTTGATCAGCAGGATCAGCGTGAGCACGAGCAGCGACAGGCCGAGGTAGACGGGGCTGCCGTATTCGGGGTTGCCGACGCCGCCGGCTGCCCAGTTGATCCCGACTTCCATCAGCGACAGCCCGATCACCGCGATCACGGTCCCGACCACGACGGGCGGGAAGAACCGCAACAGCTTGCCGATCATCGGCGCGAGCACGATGCCGATGATGCCGGCCGCGATGGTCGAGCCGAAGATGTCGAGAATGCCGAGGCCGGGGTTGGTGCCGATCGCGATCATCGGGCCGACGGCCGCGAACGTGCAGCCCATGATGACGGGCAGGCGGATCCCGAAGATCCACAGGCCGAGCGTCTGGATCAGCGTGGCGATGCCGCACGAAAACAGATCGGCGCTGATCAGGAACGCGATCTGGTCTTTCGGCAGCTTCAGCGCGCCGCCGACGATAAGCGGCACGGCGACGGCGCCGGCGTACATGACGAGGACGTGCTGGAGACCAAGCGTTACAAGCTTGCCGGTCGGCAGCACCTCATCGCACGGATGGACCGTGTTCGATTGCATCTGTCTCACTCCATGATCTTGTTTTCGGGGTGGTACGAAGTTATGCGGAATGCCACATCGCAACAAGAGCGCTGGGTTCTATTCCGTTCTTTGCTGGTTCGATATGCCGGGTCGGCATGAAACAGGGTGTCGATCATCGGGAAACTGCCGCTGGAGTGAGGTTCCCCGGTTTTATAGCCCTTCAAAATAGCGCGGACCCCCGTGTCAAATATCGGTCGCTTTATGGTGTGTATCGCGACCGCGGCATAGTGGCAAAAACGACCGGCGAAAGATCGCGCCGGGTTAACCCGTGAGCGGCTGTTTTGGCGGGCAAGGTGCAGCCCGGCGAAGCCGGTCGTGCGCGCCGCGTTTTCGCGTCGCCGCGCGGCCGAAAGCGTCGCAAAAATCGGGGCGCATGGCGCGATCCCGCTATCATCGATATCCGTTCACTCGACTACGCCATCCCGTCATGCGCCTGCTCGGAATCGACCTCGGCACCGGCTCCGTCAAACTCGTCACGCTCGATGCCGATGGCGTCGAGCGCGCGGTGGCGAGCGAACCCTATGCGTTGTCGTCGCCGCAGCCCGGCTGGGCCGAAATCGCGCCCGACGTCTGGTGGCAGGCGCTCGTGCGGGCCGCCGCGCGGCTGCCGGCCGGCGAGCGCGCGCAGGTCGCCGCGATCGGCTTCTCCGGCCAGATGCATGGCGTCGTGCTGATCGACGCGGCCGGGCAGCCGGTGCGGCCCGCGCTGTTGTGGCCCGATACGCGCGCGGTGCGCGAAGCGGACGCGGCGGATTGGCCCGTCGCCGGTTTGCCCGTCGCACCGAATCCCGTCGCGCCCGGCATGGCGGGCCCGCTGTTGCGCTGGCTGGCCGCACACGAACCGCAGGCGCTGCGGGCCGCACGCTGGGCTGTCCAGCCGAAGGACTGGCTGCGCGTGGCGCTGGGCGGCGAGGTCGCGGCCGATCCGAGCGACGCGTGCGCGACCGCGCTCGCGACGCCGGACGGCGCATGGGATACGGCGCTGATCGAGTCGCTGGGACTGCCGGTCGACCGGTTCGCGCCGGTGCGGGCGTCGGGCGCGCGCTGCGGCGTGCTCGATGCGAAGGCCGCGGCGGCACTCGGGCTGCCGGGCGGCGTGCCGCTGGCGACGGGGGCGGCCGATACCGCGTGCGCGGCGCTCGGCAGCGGGCTCGTCGCGGCCGGCGACGCGCTGCTGACCACCGGCAGCGGCGGCCAGATCGTCGTGCTCGCGGATGCGGTGCCGCCCGCGCGGCGCGGGCTGCACCGCTATCGCGCGGCAGCCGGCGACGGTTATTACACGATGGCCGCGATGCAGAACGTCGGGCTCGCGCTCGAAGCCGTGCGCGGCTGGCTCGGCTATCCGGGCTGGGCGGATGCGTACGACGACGCGTTCGCGCAGCCGGCGTCCGAGCGGCTGTGCTTCCTGCCGTACCTGACGGGCGAGCGCTCGCCGTGGATGAATCCCGATGCGCGCGGCGGCTGGCTCGGGCTCGGGCTCGGCGACACGCGCGGCGCGATGATGCGCGCCGCATTCGAAGGCGTCGCGTTCGCGCTGCGCGCGGGGCTCGATGCGATCCGCGCTGCGAACCAGGCCGATCCGGTGAAGACGCTGCGCCTCGCCGGCGGCGGCTCGGTCGATCCGCGCTGGCGCCAGTTGCTCGCGGATGCGCTCGGCGCGTCGCTGGACGCGGTCGATTGCCCGAACGCCGCGACGCGCGGTGCCGCGCTGCTCGCCGGCGTCGCGATCGGACACTGGCGCGACGACGCGCTGCGCACGCTGGCGCCGGCTGCGTCACCCGTCGCCGCGCCGCGCGACGATCGCGCGCTGGCCGCCCGCCATGCGCGTTTCATCGATCTGTATGCGCGAACGGATGCGTGGTTCACGAGCGGCGTTTAAACTCGGGCACTTGTCCTGGATTGTCCTGTTGCGACAGCGGTGACGCCTCGCGGCAAGCTGACGGCCGTTTCCCGCGCGCGACGGGCAGCGGGATCGGAGATCATGCCGGACACGATACGGCTTCGCCGTGTCGCGCGGCACGGCTCGACCTGATCACACACGCGCTGCCGCGCGAGATGCTCGACGACGGCGTCGACCCGATGAAGAAGGGCGAATCGATTCGCCCGATCGTGCTGTATTGAACGGAAGGGAACCCCATGCTCGAACTCGTTTCTTCGCATGCTTGCCACGGTGGCGAGCAACGCTTCTATCGCCACGATTCGAAGGCGATCGGCCTGCCGATGAAGTTCTCGGTGTACCTGCCGCCGCAGGCGGCGCACGGCCGCGTGCCGGCGCTGTTCTATCTCGCGGGGCTCACCTGCACCGAGGAGACGTTCGCGATCAAGGGCGGCGCGCAGCAGTACGCGGCGCAACACGGCCTCGCGCTCGTGATGCCCGACACGAGCCCGCGCGGCGCGGGTGTGGCGGGCGAGTCGGAGGCGTGGGATTTCGGCGTCGGCGCGGGTTTCTACGTCGACGCGACGCAAGCGCCGTGGTCGACGCATTACCGGATGGAGTCGTACGTGACGGGCGAGCTGCGCGAACTCGTCGCGGCCGAGCTGCCGATCGACGGCGCGCGGCTCGGGATCTTCGGCCACTCGATGGGCGGGCACGGCGCGCTGACGCTCGCGCTGCGTCACCCCGACCTGTACCGGTCGGTGTCGGCGTTCGCGCCGATCGCCGCGCCGACGCGCTGCCCGTGGGGCGAGAAGGCGTTCTCGGGTTATCTGGGTGCCGACCGCGAAGCGTGGAAACAGCACGACGCAAGCGAGCTCGTCGCGCGTGCGGATGCGCCGAAGTTCGCGGACGGCATCCTCGTCGACCAGGGCCTCGCCGACCCGTTCCTCGCGAACCAGCTGAACCCCGACGTGTTCGAAGCCGCGTGCGCGAAGGCCGGCCAGCCGCTGACGCTGCGCCGCCATGCGGGCTACGACCACGGTTACTACTTCATCTCGACGTTCATCGCCGATCACGTCGCGCATCATGCGCGGGTGCTGGCACGTTAGTGCGGTAAACCGGCCGCGCCATCCCGCATCAGCGAGTGGCGTGGCGCTTCCACCTTCGCAGCATGCGCAAGGCGAGCCAGGTCACCGGTATCACTACCGCAAGCGCTATCAGCAAATGCACAACGATGACGAGATCATCGCCCGCCTCGCCATCCCAGAATCCGGGAACATGCGTGACGAGCCAAGCCCACGCGCGCTCGGGTATCGGTAGTGCGAACGACTCGTGAGTGAGGCACAGCCGTGCAAGCGACACGGATGCCACGAGTACCCACGCGGTCACCGCGACTCGCTTCATTTGACGGTAATCGTGCCGTACGCACGCACGGAGGAGCCGGGGACCGGAACCGGCTTCTGCGCGGTCAGCACGTTTCTCAGTCGCGCGTAATCGATCGTCGATTCGATGGTCACGCATCCCCTGCTGATTCCCTGCACGCCTTTGGGGGGCGTGCGACATGCGCGGCGCCCTGTCGAGCGCCGGCTGAGCGTCATGTGCGTCGCCGCAACAGGCTCGCCCCATACGCGAGCGCGGACAGCGCGGTGATCCAGAAACTCGTCGGCCAATCGGTGTGATAGGCGAGCGCGATCCCGGCCCACGCTTCGAACAGCGCGAACAGCGCGGCGAGCAGCACGCCGGTCGACAACCGCGTCGACACGTTCTGCGCGGCCGCGGCCGGCCCGACCAGCAGCGTGAACACCAGCAGCACGCCGACGATCTGCGTCGCCGCGGCCACCGCGAGCGCGCACACCGCGAGGAACAGCATCGACACCGTGCGCAGCGACACGCCCTTGGCTTCGGCCAGCTCGGGCTGCAGCGACGCGAACAGCAGCGGCCGCGCGATCAGCGCGAGCGCGACGAGGCTCACCGCGCCGATACCGGCCAGCACCGCGAGCGTATCGTGGCTGACCGCGAGCACGTTGCCGAACAGCAGCGCGGTGACCTGCGTCGCGAACGACGTGTAGAAATGCAGGAACAGCAGGCCGAAGCCGAGCGCACCCGACAGGATCACGCCGATCGCGACGTCGCGGCCCGCGAGCCGTTCGCCGAGCGCGCCCATCCCGATTCCGGCCGCGAGCGTGAAGCCGACCATCCCCCAGATCGGCGAGATGCCGAGCAGCACCGCGCCGGTCGCGCCGGTGAAGCCGACGTGCGACAGCGCGTGGCCGGCGAAGGTTTGTCCGCGCAGCACCAGGAAGTAGCCGACGATGCCCGCGAGCACCGCGACGATCCCCGACGCGGCGAACGCGTTGATCATGAAGTCGTATTCAAACATCGTGCGAATGCCCGGGATGAGCGTGTCCGTGGTGGTGATGACCGTGATCGTGACCGCCGCCGCCGTGCGAGTGGCCGTCGTCGTCCTCGTGTTCGTGATCGTGCTTCTCGATTTCGACGTCGCCCGACATCACGAAGATCCTGCCGTTCACGCGCATCACATCGATCGGCGAGCCGTAGAGCCGCGACAGCACGGGTTTCGTGATCACCTCGTCGACGGTGCCGAGCGCCGCGACGCCGTTGCCGAGATACAGCACGCGGTCGAGTGCATTCAGCAGCGGATTCAGTTCGTGCGCGGAAAACAGCACGGTGATGCCGAGCTCGCGCTGCACGTTGCGCACGAGTTCGACGACGCCGCGCTGGTGGTTCGGGTCGAGGCTGATCAGCGGCTCGTCGAGCAGCAGCAGCTTCGGGCTGCCGAGCAGGCACTGCGCGAGCAACAGGCGCTGCCGCTCGCCGCCCGACAGTTCCGACAGCGGCCGGCGCGCGAGCGTCGGGCCGCCGACGAGGTCGAGCACGCGGTCGACGTCGCGCCGCGTCGCGGCGTTCGTGTGCGGCAGCCCCCAGCGGTGGCCGTCGGCGGCCATCGCGACGAAGTCGTAGCCGCGCATCCGGCGATTCGCTAGGCCGCTTCTGATCTGCGGCATGTAGCCGATCGACGCGTTGCCGCGCACGACCGGGACGCCGCCGACCGACAGCGTGCCGCCCGTGACGGGCACGAGGCCGAGCACCGCGCGCATCAGCGTCGTCTTGCCCGCGCCGTTCGGCCCGAGCACGCCGACGAATTCGCCGGGTTCGATCGAGAAACTCACGTCGCGCAGGATCGTGCGTCCGCCCAGTTCGAGCGTGACGCGATCGAGTGCGAGTGCGTGGGGAGTGGCGGTCATGTCGTAGCGTGAATCATTTCTTGCTGGCGGAAAGCGCGGCCGCGAGCGCGTCGAGCTGGCCGGCCATCCATTGCTGGAAGGTCTTGCCGGCCGGTTGCGTCTCGGTGACGCTGACGCTCGGCACGCCGCCGTCGCGCGCGACCTTCAGCAGGCGCTTGGTCATCGGCGCTTCGGCCTGGCTGTTGTAGATCAGCACGCGCACCTGCTTTTTGCGCAGGTCGTTCTCGAATGCGGCGACGTCCTGCGCGCTGGCTTCGGTGTCGTTCATCGTCGCGAGCTGGAAGCGCTGGTTGCGCATGTCGAGGCCGATCGCATCCGACATGTAGCCGAACACCGGCTCGGTGGCCGTCACCGGCACGCCCTTGTACTGCGCGCGCAGCGCGGCGACCTTGTCGTCGATCGGCTTCAGCGACGCGACGAACTTCTGCAGGTTCGCGTCGTAGTCGGCCTTGTTCGCCGGGTCGGCCCGGCCGAGCTCGGCCGCGATCGCGCGCGCCGCGGCCGGCATGGTTGCCGGGTCGTACCACAGGTGCGGGTTGTCGCCGGCCTTCTTGCCGACGAGATCCGCGACGACGATCGTCGCGCGCCTGGCCTGCTTCGACGCGCCGAGCAGCTTGCCCATCCACGGATCGTAGTCCGCGCCGTTGTAGACCACGACCTGCGCGTGCTGCAGCGCGCGCGCGGTCTTCGGGCTCGCTTCGAACAGGTGCGGATCCTGGTCGGGACTGCTGAGGATGCTGGTTACCGCGACATGGCGGCCGCCGATCTGCGACGCGACGTCGCCATAGAAATTCTCGGCGGCGACCACGTTGACGGTCGCGGCCTGCGCGAACGCGGGCGCCGCGAGCGACAGCGCGGCAGCAGCAGCGGCCAGCAGGCGGGCAAGCGGCAGGGCGCGCCGCGGCGCGCGCTTCAGGGCAATGGACATGAAACTCCTCGTTGGAAGGGGCGGCGTGTGCGCCGCGCGTGTGCGGTGTCAGCGTTGCGCGGGCTTGCCCTTGCAGTGCCCGCACAGGCCGTTCAGCTCGACGACCTGGTGGTGGACTTCGAACCCGTGCGCGGGCTCGCTCGCGGACAACTGTTTCGCGAGGTCGCTGCCCGGGATCTCGACGGTCTCGCCGCACGAATCGCAGATCAGGAACTGGCCTTCGTGCGGCACGCCAATCTCGCAGCACGCGAAGAACGCGTTCTTCGATTCGATCCGGTGGATGAAGCCGTGCTCGACGAGGAAATCCAGCGCGCGATAGACGGTCGTGGGCGGCACGCGGCCGCGTTGCGGCTCGAGCTCGGCGAGCAGGTCGTACGCGCCGATCGGGCGCTGCGCGGCCAGCACGCGTTCGTAGACCTGGCGGCGCAGCGGCGTCCACGCGAGCCCGTGCTCGGCGGCGAATGCGTCGGCCCGGGACAGCCGGGCGTCGATGGGCGATGAGGTGGCCATGGCGTGAAGCAGGCAATGAAACGAAGTACGGCGATGATATAACGTATCTCCATGCCGTGCAGCCCGAATTCCTGCCGATGCACGCGCTCCGTCCCCTTCATAGTCGTTTCAGCCGCGCCGCACCCAGCCCGCCGCGCCTTGCCGGGCGCGGGTCGCCGGCCGGCACACGGCGCGGCCGTGCCGCAGCGCATCATCGAAAGCCGCCGCGTCGCCTTGACAGCATGAATCGCGTATCCGATCATTCGATCAACAACAGAGCAATTGATCGGCCAGCGAGCGTTCGCTCACCTCGCGGCCTTCGTGCAGCAGAACGAACCGGAGACAACCAGTGAGACTGGCAGACAAGGTCGCGATCCTGACGGGCGCGGCAAGCGGCATCGGCGAAGCGGTCGCGCAACGCTATCTGGACGAGGGCGCGCGCTGCGTGCTGGTCGACGTGAAGCCGCCGAGCGGCTCGCTCGCGCGGCTGATCGAGGACAATCCCGGCCGGGCGGTGGCCGTCACCGCGGACGTCACGCGCCGTGACGACATCACGCGCATCGTCGCGACCGCGGTCGAGCGCTTCGGCGGCGTCGACATCCTGTTCAACAACGCGGCGCTGTTCGACATGCGCCCGCTCCTCGACGAATCCTGGGACGTGTTCGACCGGCTGTTCGCGGTCAACGTGAAAGGGCTGTTCTTCCTGATGCAGGCGGTCGCGCAGCGGATGGTCGAGCAGGGCCGCGGCGGCAAGATCGTCAACATGTCGTCGCAGGCGGGGCGTCGCGGCGAGGCACTCGTTTCGCACTACTGCGCGACCAAGGCCGCGGTGATCAGCTATACGCAGTCGGCCGCGCTCGCGCTCGCGCCGCACCGGATCAACGTGAACGGCATCGCGCCGGGCGTGGTCGACACGCCGATGTGGGAGCAGGTCGATGCGCTGTTCGCGCGCTACGAGAACCGGCCGCTCGGCGAGAAGAAGCGGCTCGTAGGCGAAGCCGTGCCGCTCGGGCGGATGGGCGTGCCGGGCGACCTGACGGGTGCCGCGCTGTTCCTCGCGTCGGCCGACGCCGACTACATCACCGCCCAGACGCTGAACGTCGACGGCGGCAACTGGATGAGCTGAAGTGGCGCCGCTCGCACGCTTACCCCTGGCGTTCGTGCCGCGCGCGGCCGCCGCCGCACGAGGACACGCATGATGGCGGAGATCGTGGTTGCCGGCGAACTGCTGGCCGAATTCGTCGCCGCCGAGCGCGGCCAGGGCTTCGACATGCCGGGCCTGTTCGCGGGCCCGTTCCCGAGCGGCGCGCCGGCGATCTTCGCCGACCAGGCCGCGCGGCTCGGCGTGCGCACCGCGTATGCGGGTTGCGTCGGCCGCGACGCGTTCGGCGACGCGATCGTCGCGCGGCTCGAGCGGGACGGCGTCGACGTCGCGCGCATCCGCCGCGTCGCACGTCCGACCGGCACCGCGTTCGTCGCGTATCGCGACGACGGTTCGCGCAGCTTCGTGTTCAGTCTGTCGACCAGCGCGGCCGCGTGCGTCGACGCATCCGATGTCGACACCGCGATGTTCGACGGCTGCCGCTACTTCCACGTGATGGGCTCGTCGCTGACGAGCGAATCGGCGATCGCGGCGGTCCAGCGCGGCGTGATCGAGGCGGCGCGCGCCGGCGCGAAGGTGTCGTTCGACCCGAACGTGCGGCCCGAGATGCTGAGCTTCCGCCCGATGCGCGCGGCGCTCGACACGATGCTCGCCGCGTGCCACCTGTTCCTGCCGAGCGAGGCCGACCTGCCGTTCTTCTGCGGGCCGCAGCCGGCCGAGCGCGCGATCGCCGGGCTGCTCGCGACGCATCCGCTGCTCGAACGCGTCGTGCTCAAGCGCGGCGCGGCCGGCAGCGTCGCGTTCGACCGCGCGAGCCGCGTCGACGCGCCGGCTTATCCCGTCGACGAACGCGATCCGACCGGCGCCGGCGACTGCTTCGGCGGCACGCTGGTCGCGAGTCTCGTCACCGGCCTGCCGATCGACGTTGCGCTGCGCCGCGCGAACGCGGCCGGTGCGATCGCGGTCACGCGGCGCGGCCCGATGGAGGGCAACAGCAGCGCGGCCGAGATCGACCGCTTCCTGACCGAACGAGGTGTCGCATGCCTGGCCTGACTTCCATTGCCGAACGCCCGCGCAGCGCGCACGCCGGCGCCGTGTTGCGGATGATCTTCGACGCGAACCGCGCGCAGGCGCAGCGTGGCATCTATTCGGTCTGCAGCGCGCACCGGCTCGTGCTGGAGGCCGCGTGCGAGGCTGCGCGCGCGGACGGCTCGCCGCTCCTGATCGAGGCGACCTGCAACCAGGTGAACCATCTCGGCGGCTATACGGGCATGACGCCCGCCGATTTCCGGCGCGACGTCGATGCGATCGCGCAGCGCTGCGGGCTCGCGCCGTCGGCGCTGGTGCTCGGCGGCGACCATCTGGGACCGAACCCGTGGCGGCACCGCCGCGCGGCCGACGCGATGCGCGAAGCGGTCGCGATGGTCGCCGCGTATGTCGAAGCCGGGTTCGAGAAGATCCACCTCGATGCGAGCATGGCCTGTGCGGACGATCCGGCGCGGCTCGACGACCGGACGATCGCCGCGCGCGCGGCCGAGCTGTGCCGCGCGGCCGAAGACGCGGCGTCGCGCGCCGGCGTCGCGCCCGTCTACGTGATCGGCACCGAGGTGCCGACGCCGGGCGGCGAAGTGGCCGGCGACGCAGCCGGCGATGCGATCGCGCGGATCGCGGTCACGCGCAGCGACAGCATCGCCGCGACGCTCGACGCGCATCGAAGCGCATTCGCGGCGGCCGGGCTCGACGACGCATGGACGCGCGTGGTCGCGATCGTCGCGCAGCCGGGCGTCGATTTCGACGATCGCCACGTGCTCGACTACGACAGCGCGAAGGCCGCATCGCTCGGTGCAAGCATCCTGCGCACGCCGCGCCTCGTGTTCGAAGCGCATTCGACCGACTATCAGACCGAAGGCGCGCTCGCCGCGCTCGTGCGCGACCACTTCGCGGTGCTGAAGGTCGGCCCCGCGCTGACCTTCGCGCTGCGCGAGGCGCTGTTCGCGCTCACCTTCATCGAGGACGCGCTGATCGGCGACGGCGCGCAGCGCTCGCAGCTGCGCGACGTGGTCGACGCCGCGATGCGCGCGCAGCCCGAGCACTGGGCGCCGTACTACCGCGGCGACGAGACCGAGCAGCGGCTCGCGCGCCAGTTCAGCTACAGCGACCGGATCCGCTACTACTGGCTGCAGCCGGCCGTCGCGGCGGCGGTCGAGCAGTTGTTCGACAATCTCGCGCGGCAGCCGGTGCCCGAAACGCTCGTCGCGCAGTGGCTGCCGGACGTGTACGCGGCGTGCCGCGCGGGCGGCCTCGCGAAGGAGCCGCGCGCCTGGGTGCGCCACCGGATACGCGACGTGATCGCGCACTATGCGCGCGCGTGCGGGATGCAGCGGCAGGCGTGACGGGCCGCGAAGGAAGTGCAGCAACGCGACACACACAATACGCAACACCGACGACAGTTCGAACAATCACAGGAGACATGCCATGCAACGAAAGATGCTCGATGCCGCCGTACGCTGCTTCGCCGGAGCCGCGTTCGCGACGGCCGCGTGCGCGGCGTCCGCCGGCACGCTGACGATCGCGACGCTGAACAACCCGGACATGATCGAGTTGAAGAAGCTGTCGCCGGCGTTCGAGAAGGCGAACCCGGACATCAAGCTGAACTGGGTGATCCTCGAGGAGAACGTGCTGCGCCAGCGCGCGACCACCGACATCACGACCGGCAGCGGCCAGTTCGACGTGATGGCGATCGGCACCTACGAGACGCCGCAGTGGGGCAAGCGCGGCTGGCTCGCGCCGATCACGGGCCTGCCCGCCGACTACGACCTGAACGACATCGTGAAGACCGCGCGCGACAGCCTGTCGTACAACGGCCAGCTGTATGCGCTGCCGTTCTACGTCGAGAGCTCGATGACGTTCTACCGCAAGGACCTGTTCGCGGCGAAGGGGCTCAAGATGCCCGACCAGCCGACCTACGACCAGATCGCCGAGTTCGCGGACAAGCTCACCGACAAGGCGAAGGGCACCTACGGGATCTGCCTGCGCGGCAAGGCCGGCTGGGGCGAGAACATGGCGTTCGTGTCGACGGTCGTGAACACGTTCGGCGGGCGCTGGTTCGACGAGAACTGGAACGCGCAGCTCACGTCGCCGGAATGGAAGAAGGCGATCGGCTTCTACGTGAACCTGCTGAAGAAAGACGGCCCGCCGGGGGCGAGCTCGAACGGCTTCAACGAGAACCTGACCCTGACCGCCTCGGGCAAGTGCGCGATGTGGATCGACGCGACGGTCGCGGCCGGGATGCTCTATAACAAACAGCAGTCGCAGGTCGCCGACAGGATCGGCTTCGCCGCCGCGCCGGTCGCCGCCACGCCGAAGGGCTCGCACTGGCTGTGGGCGTGGGCGCTGGCCGTGCCGAAGACGTCGAAGCAGCAGGACGCCGCGCGCAAGTTCATCGCATGGGCGACGTCGAAGCAGTACATCGAGATGGCCGGCAAGGACGAAGGCTGGGCGTCGGTGCCGCCGGGCACCCGCACGTCGACCTACCAGCGCCCCGAGTACAAGGCCGCCGCGCCGTTCTCGGACTTCGTGCTGAAGGCGATCGAGACCGCCGACCCGAACGATCCGTCGCTGAAGAAGGTGCCGTACACGGGCGTGCAGTACGTCGGGATTCCTGAATTCCAGTCGTTCGGCACGGTGGTCGGGCAGGCGATCGCGGGTGCGGTGGCCGGCCAGATGACGGTCGACCAGGCGCTCGCCGCCGGGCAGGCCGCCGCCGACCGCGCGGTGCGCCAGGCCGGCTACAAGAAGTAACGCGGCTGGCACCGTGCGCGCTGCCGCGCACGGTGCGCGTTGCCGATGCAGAAAGGCGGGCCGCCCGTTCGTGCCCGCGTCTCAACCGGAGGGACTCCGATCATGCGTCATTTGCGTCTTCCCCTGAGCCATGCGTCGCCGGTCGGCGATGCGTCGTCGCCGCCGGGCGCGCCGCGCCGCGCGCGCGGCGGCGCCAGCTGGCTCGTGTCGCCGTCCGTCGCGGTGCTGCTGCTGTGGATGTCGATCCCGCTCGCGATGACGATCTGGTATTCGTTCTCGCGCTACAACCTGCTGAACCCGGACGTGAAGGGCTTCGCCGGGCTCGACAACTACCGCTTCCTCGCGACCGATCCGTCGTTCCTGCCCGCGATCTGGCACACGCTCGTGCTGATCGGCGCGGTGCTCGCGATCACCGTGGTCGGCGGCGTGCTGATGGCCGTGCTGTTCGACCGCAAGTTCTACGGGCAGGGCGTGGCCCGCCTGCTCGTGATCGCGCCGTTCTTCGTGATGCCGACGGTCGCCGCGCTGATCTGGAAGAACATGATCCTGCATCCGGTCTACGGGCTCGTCGCGAACGCGATGCGCGCGCTCGGGATGACGCCGATCGACTGGTTCGCCGATTACCCGCTCACCGCCGTGATCATCATCGTCGCGTGGCAGTGGCTGCCGTTCGCGTTCCTGATCCTGTTCACCGCGATCCAGTCGCTCGACCAGGAGCAGAAGGAAGCCGCGCGCATCGACGGCGCGGGCCCGATCGCGATGTTCTTCTACATCACGCTGCCGCACCTGAAGCGCGCGATCGCCGTGGTCGTGATGATGGAGACGATCTTCCTGCTGTCGATCTTCGCGGAGATCTACACGACGACGGGCGGCGGCCCGGGCGATGCGACGACCAACCTGTCGTACCTGATCTACGCGCTCGGCCTGCAGCAGTTCGACGTCGGCCTCGCATCCGCGGGCGGGATCATCGCCGTCGTGGTCGCGAACGTCGTGTCGTTCTTCCTGGTGCGGATGCTCGCGCGCAACCTGAAGGGGGAGTACGAGAAATGAGCGACCTGACTTTCGAAGGCCGGCGCACGCCGGCGCCGCTCGACCTCGTGCGGCGCGCGCTGCCCGGCGCGCTCGCGTGGCTGCTCGCGCTGCTGCTGTTCTTCCCGATCTTCTGGATGGCGATCACCGCGTTCAAGACCGAGCAGCAGGCGTACGCGTCGACGCTGTTGTTCATGCCGACGCTCGACAGCTTCCGCGAGGTGTTCGCGCGCAGCAACTACTTCGCGTTCGCGTGGAACTCGGTGTTGATCTCGGCGGGCGTCACGGTGATCTCGCTGCTGCTCGCGGTGCCGGCGGCCTACGCGATGGCGTTCTTCCCGAACCACCGCACGCAGAAGGTGCTGCTGTGGATGCTGTCGACCAAGATGATGCCGTCGGTCGGCGTGCTCGTGCCGATCTACCTGCTGTGGAAGAACGCGGGGCTGCTCGATACCGTGTCGGGCCTCGTGATCGTGTACACGCTGATCAACCTGCCGATCGCGGTGTGGATGACCTTCACGTACTTCAACGAGATCCCGAAGGACATCCTCGAAGCGGGGCGCATCGACGGCGCGTCGACGTGGCAGGAGATCGTCTACCTGCTGATGCCGATGGCGCTGCCGGGGCTCGCGTCCACCGCGCTGCTGCTCGTGATCCTGTCGTGGAACGAGGCGTTCTGGAGCATCAACCTGTCGAGCTCGAACGCCGCGCCGCTGACCGTGTTCATCGCGTCGTACTCGAGCCCCGAGGGGCTGTTCTGGGCGAAGCTGTCCGCAGCGTCCCTGCTCGCGGTCGCGCCGATCCTGATCGTCGGCTGGCTGTCGCAGAAGCAGCTCGTGCGCGGGCTCACGTTCGGGGCGGTCAAATGAGCGCGACCGGCGAAGGTGCGTTCGGTCACGGGATGAACGTGCTGATCTGCGATTGCGACGGCGTGCTGATCGACAGCGAGGCCGTCGCCGCCGACGTGATCGTGCGCGAGCTCGATGCGCGCTGGCCGGGTGTCGACGCACGGCCGGCGGTGATGCCGCTGCTCGGGCTGCGCATCGAGCGCGTGCTGGCCGGCGCGGGCGAGGCCGTCGGCCGCACGCTGTCGGCCGGCGACGTCGACGCGATCCGCCGCGCGGTCGAAGCGGCGGCCGTCAACGCGCCGATGGTCGACGGCATCGACAAGGCCCTCGCGGCGCTCAACCTGACGACCGCGTGCGCGAGCAACAGCTACCGCGCGTACGTCGAGGCGGCGCTCGCGCGCACCGGCCTCGCGCGCTTCTTCGGCGACCGGCTGTTCTGCGCGGACGCCGTGGCGAGGCCGAAGCCGGCGCCCGACGTGTATCTCGCGGCCGCGCGTGCGCTCGGCGCGGTGCCCGCGCAATGCCTCGTCGTCGAGGACAGCGTGACCGGCATCACCGCGGCCGCCGCGGCCGGCATGACCGTGCTCGGCTTCGTCGGCGGCGGGCATGCGTCGGCCGCGCAGATCGACGCGCTGCGCGGGATCGGCGCGCGTCACGTATTCGACGACATGCACGAGCTGCCCGGCTACGTCGCGCGCTGGCAGGCGACGGGCGCGGTGCTGCCGAGCTAGCAACCAGGAACGAATGCGCGCCGCTTTTAACGCGGCGCATCACGAACGAACGGAGACAGACCATGGCAAGCGTGCTCCTGCGCAACATCGCGAAGCGCTACGACGACACCGAAGTGCTGCGCAACGTGAACCTCGACATCGCCGACGGCGAATTCGTCGTGTTCGTCGGGCCGAGCGGCTGCGGCAAATCCACCCTGATGCGAATGATCGCCGGGCTCGAGGACATCTCGAGCGGCGACCTGCTGATCGACGGCGCGAAGGTCAACGACGTGCCGAGCGCGAAGCGCGGCATCGCGATGGTGTTCCAGTCGTATGCGCTGTACCCGCACATGACGCTGTACGACAACATGGCGTTCGGCCTGAAGCTCGCCGGCGCGAAGAAGCCCGAGATCGACCAGGCGGTGAAGCAGGCCGCGAAGATCCTGCACATCGATCACCTGCTCGACCGCAAGCCGAAGCAGCTGTCGGGCGGCCAGCGGCAGCGCGTCGCGATCGGCCGCGCGATCACGCGCAAGCCGAAGGTATTCCTGTTCGACGAGCCGTTGTCGAACCTCGACGCGGCGCTGCGCGTGAAGATGCGGCTGGAATTCGCGCGGCTGCACGACGAGCTGAAGACCACGATGATCTACGTGACGCACGACCAGGTCGAGGCGATGACGCTCGCCGACAAGATCGTCGTGCTGTCGGGCGGCGCGGTGCAGCAGGTCGGCACGCCGAACGCGTTGTACCACGCGCCGGCCAACCAGTTCGTCGCGGGTTTCATCGGCTCGCCGAAGATGAACTTCCTGAAAGGCACCGTCGAGTCGGTCGACGCGGCCGGCGTGCTGGTGCGCTTCGGCAGCGGCGAGACGCAGCGCGTCGCGGTCGAGGCGGCAGGGCTGCTGCGCGGCGCGGCGGTGACCGTCGGCGTGCGGCCCGAGCATCTGATGGTGGGGCAGGCGGAGACCGGCGTGGCCGCGCGGACGATGGCCGTCGAATCGCTCGGCGACGCCGCGTACCTGTATGCGGAATCGGCCGTCGCGCCGGACGGGCTGATCGCGCGGATTCCGCCGCTCGATACGTACCGCACCGGCGAGGCGCTGCACGTGCATGCGCAGGCCGAGCACTGCCACCTGTTCGACGAGCAAGGCCAGGCGTTCCGGCGCTTGAGCGCGCACGCGAAGGCGGCGTGAGGGCGCGCGCCGGTCAGCGCCGCAGGTGCTCGGCCATGTAATCGACGAAGGCACGCAGTTTCGGCGTCGGATGGCGGCCTGACGGCCACAGGACGTAGATCGGCGTGCAACTCGCGACGTGTTCGTCGAGCACCGCGCACAGCGTGCCGTCGTCGAGCGCGTCGCGCACGAGGAACTCGGGCAGGCATGCGATGCCGAGCCCGCGCAGCGTGAAGCACAGGCGCGCTTCCGCGCTGTTGCTGACCATCGCGACCGGCACCTCGGGCGGCGTACTCGCGTGCGGCACGCGCAGCGGCCAGGTCTCGAGCTTGCCGCTGCTCGGAAAGCGGTAGTGCAGGCAGCGGTGCTGCGCGAGATCGGCCGGCGTGCGCGGCGTGCCGTGCCGCACGAGGTAGTCGGGCGACGCGACGAGGTGCTGGCGGAAATGGCGGAGCAGCCGCGACGACAGCCGCGAATCCGTCGGCTGGCCGGTGCGCAGCACCGCGTCGAAGCCTTCTTCGACGACGTCGACGAGGCGGTCGCTGAAATCGATGTCGAGTTCGATCTCCGGATACGCGGCCATGAAATCGGCGAGCAGCGGCAGCAGCAGCGTGCCGATCGTCGGCAGGCTCACGCGCAGGCGCCCGCGCGGCGCTTCGGCGCTGTGCGTCAGTTCCTGCTCGGCCGCGTCGATCTCGGCGATCACGCGCCGGCACCGTTCCAGGAAGCGCGTGCCTTCCGCGGTCAGCGTGATGCTGCGCGTGCTGCGGTGAAAGAGGCGCACGTTCAGCCGCGCCTCGAGCCGCGCGATGCGCTTGCCGATCGCCGACGCCGACAGCCCGAGCGCGCGGCCGGCCGCGACGAAACTGCGCGTTTCCGCGACCTGGACGAACACGACGAAACCGCCAAGATTTTCCATGCAGGTTCCCGATTGCGGACATCGATGTCCGGAGTGTCCGGAACTCTAACCCGGTTTTTCTTCTCGCGCCGGCTCCCTACGATGGGCGTTCCTTCACTGTTCGAGGTCACGCCATGTCATCCCTGCCTGTCACCGCCCGCCGCGCCGAACCGGACGACGCGCTGCGCGACCGGCTCGACGCCGCGCTCGATCGCGCGCTGGCCGATGCGCGCGTGGTCGGCGCGGTCGTGCTGGTCGCCCGCGACGGCCAACTTCGCTATGCGCGCGCGGCCGGTCTGGCCGATCGCGAGGCCGGCACGCCGATGCGCGAGGACGCGCTGTTCCGGCTCGCATCGGTATCGAAGCCGATCGTGACGGCCGCCGCGATGCGGCTGGTCGCAGCGGGGCGCATCGGGCTCGACGAGCCGGTCGCGCGCTGGTTGCCTGCGTTCCGGCCGACGCTGCCCGACGGCACGCCGGCCGACATCACGTTGCGTCATCTGCTGTCGCATACGGCCGGGCTCGGCTATCGCTTCCTCGAAGCCGACGCCGACGGCCCGTATGCGCGTGCCGGCGTGTCCGACGGGATGGACCGCGCGGACCTGTCGCTCGCGGAGAACGTGCGGCGCATCGCCGGCGTGCCGCTGCGGTTCGCACCCGGCACGTCGTGGGACTACTCGCTCGCGACCGACGTGGTCGGCGCGCTGATCGAGGCGGTCGACGGCCGGCCGCTCGCCGAAGCCGTGGCCGCGCTCGTCACGACGCCGCTCGGGATGACCGACACCGCGTTCTTCTCGCGCGACGCCGCGCGCTTCGCGACGCCGTACGTCAGCACGCCGGGTGCGCCGCGGCGGATGGCCGACGACGATCTCGCGCCGGTGTACGACGGCACGGTCGGCATCCGCTTCGCGCCGGCGCGCGCGTTCGACGCGGCCGCGTGGCCGTCGGGCGGCGCGGGAATGGTGGGCACCGCGCGCGACTGCATGACGCTGCTCGATGCGTTGCGCACCGGCCGCGACGGCTGGCTCGCGCGCCGCTGGATCGACGAGATGTCGCGCGTGCAACCGGGCGCGCACGACTTGCCGGACGCGCCGGGATTCGGTTTCGGGCTCGGCTTTTCGGTGCTGCGCGATCCGGCGGCCGCGCAGTCGCCGGAGTCGGTCGGCACGTGGCGCTGGGGCGGTGCGTACGGGCATGCGTGGTTCGTCGACCGCGCGGCCGGGCTGACGGTCGTCGCGCTGACCAATACGTTGTACGAAGGGATGCACGGACGGATCGTCACCGACGTGCGAGACGCGGTGTATGGCGTCGACGACCGGAGCGCGGCATGAGCGAGTGCGTATCCGTTCCCGACCGCGTTTCCGACCGCGTCGCCGACCGCGTCGCCGACCGCGTTCCCGACCGCGCTTCCGACCGCGCCACCGACCGCGTCGCCGACCCTGCGTCCGCTCTGTCCGCACAGGTGCGCGAACGCCTGCCGGTCGCGAACCTGCTGGCGCTCGCCACCGCCGGGTTCATCACGATCCTCACCGAAGCGTTGCCGGCCGGCCTGCTCCCGCTGATGAGCGTCGACCTGCGCGTGACCGAGGCGTTGATCGGCCAGCTCGTGACCGTCTACGCGCTCGGCTCGATCGTCGCGGCGATCCCGCTCGTCGCCGCGACGCGCGCGATGCGCAGGCGCCGGCTGCTGCTCGCGGCGCTTGGCGGGTTCGTCGTGTCGAATGCGCTGACGGCCGCGTCGCCGTATTACGCGCTCACGCTCGCCGCGCGCTTCGTCGCGGGCATGTCGGCCGGGCTGTTGTGGGCGCTGCTGGCCGGCTATGCGAGCCGGATGGTCGACGCATCGCTGCGCGGCCGGGCGATCGCGGTCGCGATGGTCGGCGCGCCGGTCGCGATGTCGATCGGCATCCCGGCCGGCACCGCGCTCGGCGCGATGTTCGGCTGGCGCATCGCGTTCGCGGGCATCACGGTCGCGGCGCTCGCGCTGATCGGCTGGATCCGGCTGCGCGTGCCCGACTATCCGGGGCAGCCTGCCGGCGTCCGCGATCCGGTGCTCGGCGTGATCGCACTGCCCGGCGTGCGGCCGGTGCTGATCGTGATGTTTGCCTATGTGTTGGCGCACAACATGCTGTACACGTACGTCGCGCCGTTCCTTGCGGGCGTGCGGATGGGCGCGCAGGTCGATGCGGTGCTGTTCGTGTTCGGTATCGCGTCGCTGGTCGGCATCGCGCTGACGGGCGCATGGATCGGCGCCGCGCAGCGGCGGCTGACGCTCGCGAGCATCGCGCTGTTCGCGCTTGCGGCGGCGATGCTCGGTGCCGGGTCCGGGATGACGATCGTTTATGCGGGTGTCGCGCTGTGGGGGCTCGCGTTCGGCGGCGCGCCGACGCTGTTCCAGACGGCCACCGCGAACGCGGCGGGCGATGCGGCCGACGTCGCGCAGTCGATGCTCGTGACGGTGTGGAATCTCGCGATCGCGGGCGGCGGCATCGCGGGCGGGATGCTGCTCGGCGCGACGGGCGCGGGCGCGATTCCGTGGGTGCTCGTCGCGTTGCTGGCGGCGGCGTGGCTCGGCGCATGGCGCGCGCGCCGGCATGCGTTTCCGGCGCCGCGCGCGGCCGCGTGAGCGTGCGGCGGCGTCAGGCCGCCTTCGCGTCGAGCGCCGCGCGCGCGCAGGTTTCGTCGGTGACGAGCCCCGACAGCCAGCCGCCGCGCAGCGCGGCGATCACCGCGTCGTGCTTCTTCGGGCCGCCCGCGAACGCGATCGTCGGGCGCTTCGGCGGCGCGTCGAGCGCGACGCTCGTCACGCGCGCGCTCGTCGACACGTCGACGAGCCGGCCCCGCGCATCGATCGGCACACCGAGCAGTTCGGCCACCGCGCCGAGCGCGGTCATCTCGTCGCGTTCCTGTTCGGTGATGAAGCCGTCCTCGTAGAGCGGGCAGTGCGGGCCGATGTTGCCGATCCCGACGAACGCGACGTCGGCCTGCGCCGACAGCGCGTCGACGATCCGGTACAGCCGGTGATTGCACCATTGCGCGCGCTCGGCGTCGCTGTCGGCGAACAGCGGCGCGGGCAGCAGGAAGTGCTTGCCGCCGGTTTTCTCGGAGATGTACTGCGCGACGTCGTAGCGGTTCGACGAGCCGTCGGCGGCGATCGCGCCGACCATCGACACGAGCCGGTGCTGCGGCCGCTCGATCTGCGCGATCTGCGCGACCGCCGCCTTCAGCGTCCGGCCGCTGCTGACGGCGATCACCATCGGCCGCGTCTCGTTCAGGTAGCGCTCCATCACCTGCGCGCCGGCGACCGCGAGCTTGCGGTCGATCGCTTCGGCCGCATCGGCATCGACGGGCACGACTTCGCACATCGCGAGCCCGTAGCGTTTCGACAGCTGGGCGCCGAGCTCGAGGCAGTCGGCGAGCTGGTGATCGACGCGCACGCGGATCAGGTTCTTCTCGACCGCGAACGCGACGAGGCGCTGCGCGACCGGGCGCGACACCTGCAGCTTCTCGGCGATTTCGTTCTGCGTGTCGCCCGCGACGTAGTAGAGCCACGCGGCACGCGTGGCGAGATCGAGTTTTTCTGAGGACTTGGACACGATAGCGGTTCGGTTCGGATCTGGGCCGGCCGTCGGGCGGCGCAACGGCATCCACTGTAACGCATGCGGGGCGCGCGGCCGACGGCCGCCATGCGTCGCCGCTTACGCGAGCCGCGCGCGCGACGGTTCGTAAAGCGGGCGTACGTGGCGATACAGCGCGCGGAACGCGTCGAGGCGCTCGCGCAGCAGCGCATGACGCGCGGCGTCGGGCACGTATTCGGCGCGCACCGGCGGCTTGGTCAGCACGACCTGCGGATCGCCGCCGACGGCGAGCCAGCCCAGCCGCGCGGCGCCGAGTGCCGCACCCGTTTCGCCGCCGCCGTGCTGGCAGGTGCGCACGTTCAGCGCGTCGGCGATCAGCTGCGCCCAGAACGCGCTGCGCGCGCCGCCGCCGATCAGCGACAGCCGGTCGGTTTCGACGCCGGCCGCGTGCAGCGCGTCGAGGCCGTCCGCGAGGCCGAGCGTCACGCCTTCGAGCACCGCGTAGCCGAGATGCGCGCGCTCGGTCGCATGCGTCATCCCGAAGAACACGCCCTGCGCATACGGATCGTTGTGCGGCGTGCGTTCGCCGGACAGGTAGGGCAGGAACAGCGGCGCCGTCGCGAGCGCGTCCGCGTCGAGCGCCGCGATTTCGGCGAGCAGCGCCGGCTCGTCGGTGCCCGTCAGCTTGCAGACCCAGCGCAGGCAGCTCGCGGCCGACAGCACGACGCTCATCAGTTGCCAGCGATCGGGAATCGCGTGGCAGAACGCATGCACGGCCGATGCCGGATTCGGCATGAAGCGGTCGCCGACCACGCTCAGCACGCCCGACGTGCCGAGCGACACGAAGCCGTCGCCCGCGTGGATCGCGCCGATGCCGAGTGCGCTCGTCGCGTTGTCGCCGCCGCCGCCCGCGACCACGACGGCCTCCGACAGCCCGAGTTCGCGCGCGACGTCGGCGCGCAGCGTGCCGGACGGCGCATTGCCTTCGACGATGCGGGGCATCTGGTCGCGCGTCATGTCGCACGCGGCGAGCAGCGCGTCGGACCAGTCGCGGCGCGCGACGTCGAGCCACAACGTGCCGGCCGCGTCGGACGGATCGGACACCTTCGCGCCGGTGAGCCGGAAGCGCAGGTAGTCCTTCGGCATCAGCACGCAGGCCGTTGCGGCGAACACGTCGGGTTCGTGCTTCGCGACCCACAGCAGTTTCGGCGCGGTGAAGCCGGGCATCGCGAGGTTGCCGGCCAGCGCGTGGAGATCGGGCGCGCGTTCGGTGAGCAGCGCGCATTCGTCGGCGCTGCGCATGTCGTTCCACAGGATCGCGGGGCGCAGCACGCGATCGTCGCGGCCGAGCAGTACCGCGCCGTGCATCTGGCCGGACAGGCCGATCCCGCGCACCTGCGCGAAGGCCTGCGGATGCCGTTCGCGCAGCGCCGCGAGCGCGGCGAGCGTGCCTTGCCACCAGTCGTCCGGATGCTGTTCCGCCCAGCGCGGGTGCGGCCGCGACACGCTGAACGGCGTGCCGGCGGTGCCGACCACGGTGCCGTCCGGAGCAAGCAGCAGCACCTTCACTTCCGAGGTGCCGAGGTCGATGCCGAGATACATGAGCGATCCGTTCCGTCAGTGAGGAGCCGCTACTTTAGCCGCACGCACGCGCGCCTGCCAACGCAGGTTCGCCCGGATGCGCGGCCGCTCGCGGGCGGCCGGCTGCGCGGCCGCGGGCCGCCGCGCGTCAACGCTGCGCGAGCCATGCGTCGACGCGCGCGAGCCCGGCGCGCAGCGCGTCGAACAACGCCGCGTTGCCGGCGAGCGAGCCCCACAGCGCGCGGCTCGCGCACAACGCGACGACCGGGTCGTCGGCCTCGACGATCGCCCGCGCGGCGCCGTCGTCCATCACGCCGTCCTGGTACGCATACGGCAGCAAGCCGCGCGCCCAGCGTTCGAGAAAGCGCAGGAACAGCGCCGGCAGCACGGCGGTGGCGACCGGCGCCGCGCCGCGTGCGAACGATTCGACGAGCGTCGGCGCGATGAAGCCGGGAATCTTCGAGAAGCCGTCGGCCGCGACGCGCTGGTTCGTGTCGAGCACGTACGGATTGCCGAAACGTTCGAGCACGACGTCGCGGTAGCGTTCGAGGTCGAGCGGGCTCGGGCTGAGACACGGGATCACGTCCTGCGTCACGTAGTCGTGCGCGAAGCGGCGGATCGCCGCGTCGTGCGTGCCTTCGTGGATGTACGTGTGGCCCGCGAGCGTGCCGGCCCATGCGATGCAGCTGTGCGTCGCGTTGAGGATGCGGATCTTTGCTTCCTCGTACGGATGCACGTCGTCGACCAGTTCCGCGCCGGCCAGCTCCCAGCGCGGCCGGCCCGCCGCGAAGCGGTCCTCGATCACCCACTGGATGAACGACTCGCCCATCACCGGACACGCGTCGTCGACGCCGGTTGCCGCGCGCACCCGTTCGCGCACGTCGGCGGTCGGGCGCGGCGTGATGCGGTCGACCATCGCGCTCGGTGTCGCGACGTTTGCTTCGAACCACGCGAGCAGATCGGCTTCGCCGCGCCGTTCGAGGAATTCGCGCATGCCCGCGCGAAAGCGCGCGCCGTTGTTGCGCAGGTTGTCGCAGCTCTGCAGCGTGAGCGGGCCCGCGCCGCGTTTCGCGCGTTCGGCGAGCAGCGCCGCGAGCGCGCCGTACAGCGTCGTGCGCGCGCCCTGCAGGTCGGCCGCGAGATCGGCGTTCGCGAGGTCGAGCCGGTCGTGTTCGTCGAGGTAGTAGCCGCCTTCGGTGACGGTGAACGACACGATCCGGCACGCCGGGTCGGCGCCGGCGTCGATCAGCGCGGCGAGATCGATCGACCACGGCAGCACGCGCGAGATCGCGCGGACCGTCTCGTACGCGCGCTCGCCCTGCGGCGTGACGGTTTCGAGCGTGTAGGCGCCGTGCTGCGCGGCGAGCGCGTCCATCGTCGCGCGCATGTCGTCGCGGATGTTGCCGACGGTCAGCGACCAGCGTTCGTCGGCCGGTACGGCCGCATTCACGCGATGCAGATACCACGCCTGGTGCGCGCGGTGGAACGAGCCTGCGCCGATGTGCAGCAGCACGGGCGCGTGGGCGGAGGGCGATTCGCTCATCCGGTGTCTCCTGTTCGTGCCAGTTTTTCCTGTCGAATACGATCATTTGCTCTTTGTGTGAGCGAATGATCGTATTCGGGCGAGCGAAAGTCAAGGCGCGGACACGGCATTTCGATGGTGCGCTGCGGCGGCGCGTGGACAGGGCGGAAGCGGGGGTGGAAGGTGGAAGGAGGAAGGAGGAAGGAGGAAGGAGGAAGGAGGAAGGAGGAAGGGGGAAGGTGGAAGGTGGAAGGCGGAGGGCGGAGGGCGGACGGCGGAGGGCGGAGGGCGGAGGGCGGAGGGCGGACGGCGGGAGGCGTCAGCGTCCGTCGTGCATCGATGCGACGAGTTCGTCGAGCAGCGAGCTTGCCGACCGGCCCCGGCAGGATGCCGAGGCGCTGTCGGAACGCGGTGAGCGTGCGCAGCGGATGGTGCGGTGCCGCAACGATATGGCGATATGCCGGCGATCGTCCCGTCGGCACGTCGGCACGTCGGCGCGTCGGCGCGTCGGACACGCGGCGACCTCGTCGGCGTCGGATCCGTGCGCGGACGGCGCGAGACCGATCCCGTGCGTGCCCGGCCCTTGCGCGCGCCGGCCGCGCAGGCTGCGGCGGCACATTCCGCGGCTCGCGCACGAACGCGCGTTGCCGCGCGAAGGGGAGGCGCTGGCCCGCACGTCGTCGTGACGCGCGGGCGCGAGGCGTTGCGTTACAGCGTGGTGCGCACGTGCCAGAGCTCGGGGAACAGCACGACGTCGAGCATCTTGCGCAGATACGGCGCGCCGCTCGTGCCGCCGGTGCCCTGCTTGAAGCCGATGATGCGCTCGACGGTCGTCACGTGACGGAAGCGCCACTGGCGGAACGCATCCTCGAGATCGACGAGTTCCTCGGCCATCTCGTAGAGCTCCCAGTGCTGCTGCGGGTGACGATAGACCTCGAGCCATGCGGCCTCGACCGTTTCGTCGTGACGCATCGGCTGCGTCCAGTCGCGCTCGAGCCGTTCGGGCGCGATCGGGAAGCCGCGCCGCGCGAGCAGGCGCACGACCTCGTCGTAGAACGACGGCGCCTCGAGCGTCGCGCGCACCTGTTCGAGGATGTCGGGCCGGTGCGCATGCGGCTGCAGCATCTGCGCGTTCTTGTTGCCGAGCAGGAATTCGAGCTGCCGGTACTGGTACGACTGGAAGCCCGACGACTGGCCGAGATACGGCCGCATCGCCGAATACTCGGACGGCGTCATCGTCGACAGCACGTTCCACGCCTGCACGAGTTGCTCGAGGATCCGCGACACGCGCGCGAGCATCTTGAACGCGGGCGGCAGCGCGTCGCCGCGCACCGCGTCGAGCGCGCCGCGCAGCTCGAACAGCGCGAGCTTCATCCACAGCTCGCTCGTCTGATGCTGGATGATGAACAGCATCTCGTTGTGATCGGGCGACAGCGGATGCTGCGCGTCGAGGATCGCATTCAGCGACAGGTAGTCGCCGTAGCTCATCGACTTCGAGAAATCGAGCTGCGCATCGTGCCAGCCGGCTTGAGCGGTGGCTTCGCCGGGCACGTGCGGCGCTTCATGAGCCGGTTGGGCCGCGCGTGCGCCCGAGAACGGGCAGCCCGCCGGCGCATCGTCGCCGGGTGGCTGAATATGACCAGAATTCACGACTTTCTCCAGATTGGAATGACGGGGCGCGGCGCGCAATCCGCACGTCGGGGCGGCGCGCGCCGGGCAGGAAGCGGTCAGGTCACCGCGCCGCGCTCGGCGAACTCGGGCGCCTTCCACGCGTCGGTGGCGAGGATGTCGCGCAGCGTCTCGACGGCATCCCACACGTCGACGAAGCGCGTATAGAGCGGCGTGAAGCCGAAGCGCAGCACGTAAGGCTCGCGGTAGTCGCCGATTACGCCGCGCGCGATCAGCGCCTGCATCACCTCGTAGCCGTGCGGATGCTCGAAGCTCGCCTGCGAGCCGCGCTGGTGATGCGCGCGCGGCGTGACGAGCTTCAGCGACAGGCCCGCGCAGCGCGTTTCGACGAGCGCGATGAACGCGTCGGTCAGCGCGAGCGACTTGCGGCGGATCGCGTGCATGTCGGTCTGCAGGAACACGTCGAGCCCGCATTCGACCATCGACATCGACACGATCGGCTGCGTACCGCACAGGAAGCGCGCGATGCCCGGATCGGGCGCGAAGCCCGGCTGCATCGCGAACGGCGCGCGGTGGCCCCACCAGCCCGACAGCGGCTGCGAGAAATGCGCGAGATGGCGCTGCGGTACCCACACGAACGCCGGCGAACCGGGGCCGCCGTTCAGGTACTTGTACGTGCAGCCGACCGCGCCGTCCGCGTGCGCGCCGTTCAGGTCGACCGGCACCGCGCCGGCCGAGTGCGCGAGATCCCACAGCATCAGCGCGCCCGCATCGTGCACGAGCTGCGTGACGGCCGGCATGTCGTGCATGTAGCCGGTGCGGTAGTTCACGTGCGTGATCATCGCGACGGCCGTATCCGCGCCGAGCGCGTCGGGCAGGTCCGCCGGATCGTCGATCAGGCGCAGCTCATAGCCGCCGCCGAGCTGTTCGATCAGCCCTTGCGCGATGTACAGGTCGGTCGGGAAGTTCGAGCGCTCCGACACGATCACGCGGCGCTCCGGCGCGCGTTCGGCCTGGTGGCGCAGCATCGCCGACAGCAGCTTGAACAGGTTGATCGAGATGGTGTCGGTCACGACGGTCTCGCCGGGCGCGCCGCCGATCAGCGTCGCGAGCTTGTCGCCGAGGCGGCGCGGCAGCGCGAACCAGCCGGCGGTGTTCCAGCTGCGGATCAGGCCTTCGCCCCATTCGGCGCCGATCACCTGTTGCGCGCGGGTGGCCGATGCGCGCGGCTGCGCGCCGAGCGAGTTGCCGTCGAGATAGATCACGCCGTCGGGCAGCGCGAACTGGTCGTGCAGCGTGGCGAGCGGGTCGTCGCGGTCGAGGGCGAGCGCGTCTTCACGGGTCTTGATGATCATGATGTCGGGTCAGTAGTTCGCGGGTGAATGGTCCGCGGGTCGATGGTTGGATGAATCAGGAGGACCGGCCGGGCAGCGCGCGCAGCACCGCACGCACGGGGCTCGCGTCGAGCGTCGCGAACTTCAGCGGCAGCGCGATCAGCTCGTAGTCGCCGGGCGGCACGTCGTCGAGCACGATCCCTTCGAGGATCGCCATCCGGTGCGCGCGCACGCGGTGATGCGCATCCATGGTCTTCGATTCCTGCGGGTCGAGCGACGGCGTATCGATGCCGATCAGCTTGACGCCGTGCGCGGCGAGCAGGTCGACGGTCTCGGGCGCGACCGCGCAGAAGCCGCTGTCCCATTGCTCGACGCTGGCGCGCGCATAGGTGCGCAGCAGCACGCGCGGCGGCACGCCGGCGAGCGCGGCCTCGAGGTCGGCCGGGCGCACGACCGGCGACGCGCCGATGCAGTGGATCACGCGGCACGGGCCGAGATAGGTGTCGAGCGGCACCGCGCCGATCGGCGCGCCGTCGGCATCGTAGTGGAGCGGCGCGTCGCAGTGCGCGCCGGTATGCGGCGACAGCGTCAGGCGCGCGACGTTGACCGGCGAGCCGGCCTCCATCCGCCAGACGCGTTCGACGGAAACCGGCGTGTCGCCCGGCCACACGGGGGTGGCGGGGCTGACGGGCGGCGAGATGTCCCAGAGTGTGTCCATGGCATGACGAGTCGGTGAATCGATGCTTCGAATGATAGGTGGACGCTCGCAGAAAGTGCTTGCGAAATAAACATGGACAATCCGCCCGATTGGCAGATAATTCGACTCAGAGGGAAAACGGGGACCAAAAATGCACGCGATCACGCTCGATGCCACCGACTGCCGGATTCTGGCGGTCCTGCAGGAAGAGGGCAGAATCAGCAATCTCGACCTGGCGGAACGTATCTCGCTTTCGCCATCCGCCTGTCTGCGCCGGATGCGCCTGCTCGAGGAGCAGGGCGTGATCGAGCACTATCGCGCGTGCCTGAGCCGCGAGAAGCTCGGCTTCGAGCTCGAGGCGTTCGTGCAGGTGTCGATGCGCAACGAAGAGAATCAATGGCACGAGCGCTTCGCGGAGGCGCTGCGCGAATGGCCGGAGGTGGTCGGCGCGTTCGTCGTGACGGGCGAGAGTCACTACCTGCTGCGCGTGCTCGCGCACAACCTCAAGCACTATTCGGATTTCGTGCTGAACCGGCTCTACAAGGCGCCGGGCGTGATGGACATCCGTTCGAACATCGTGCTGCAGACGCTGAAGGACGAAGCGGGCGCGCCGGTCGGGCTGGCGCGCATGGGGGCGATCAAAGCGGTGTGAGGCCGTGGAAGCCGCCGCCGTGGAACACGAGCGGCGGAGCGGCATCCGACACGGCACGCACGCCGCAGCGTTCCACTTCGCCGACGAAGATCACATGGTCGCCTTCGTCGTAGCGGCTGCGGTTGTGGCATTCGAACCACGCGAGCGCACCGTCGAGCACCGGCATGCCTGAGTTGCCGGCCGCGTGCGCGATCCCTTCGAAGCGGTCGCCCTTGTAGGTCGAGAAGCGCTTGCACAGGTCGAGTTGCGACGCCGCGAGCACGTTCACCACGTAATGGCTGTTGCTGCGGAACACCGGCGTCGACGCCGATTTGTGCGCGAGGCTCCACAGCACGAGCGGCGGATCGAGCGACACCGAGTTGAACGAGCTCGCGGTGATGCCGATCAGCTGCCCGGACGGCGCACGCGTCGTGATGACCGTGACGCCGGTCGCGAACTGGCCGAGCGCCTGGCGAAAGGCGGCCGAGTCGAAATCGGGCGGGGTGGCATGCTTCATCGGGCGGCCATCCGGATCGAAACGGACAAGCGCGGCGCGCGGCGGGTGCGGGAGGCGCGGCGGACGAAAGGCAGCAAGGCCAGGGCGGTCGGTCGGGAAGTGGTGCGCATGGCGCGATTTTAGCGGAATCGCGACCGCCGGGCCCGTGCGGACGGTGCATTGCGGGGCCAGCGTGAGATAGCGAACACAGTCGCGCGGCGCGGCGATCGGGCCGGCGGCGGCGTTTCTGGCGCGTTTTATCGCGCGCGGTCGGCGGCGCGCCCATGCGGCAGGCCATCCGCCACGCCATGCATCACGCGCGACCGCCGCGGCAGCCGCCGGGCGTGCGCTACCGCGCCGCCGCCAGCCCGAGCGACAGCGCACCCGTCAGGATCAGGCTCGACGCCCACACCGCATCGAGGTTGAACCAGCTCCGTGCGACGAACTTCAGCCCGAGATAGCGGTACACGAGCCACGCGAGCACACCGCCCGTGCCGATCATCGCGGCCGCGTGCACGGCCGCGACGACGAGCGCCATCCCGAGATGCGCGTCGACGAGCGTGGCCGCCGCGCGATGGCCGGTGTCCGTGTCGAGCCCGCAAAGCCCCAGATAGATCGGCACCAGCATCAGCCCGGCGCCGTGCGCGAGCGCGACCGCGAACGACCACAGCCCGAGCCGCGCGGGCGGAATCCGCGCGAGCGCACGCGGGTGGCGCCGCCGGATCAGCAGCACCGCGCCGAAGCCGATCACGAGCGCGCTCGCGCCGATCCGGATCGCCGTCTGCCACGCGAGCAGCGCGGCGAGCAGCCCGAACGGCAGCATCACCATGAATACCGCGAGCGCATGGCCGAGCGCGAGATAGCCGAGCGCCGCGACGAGCGCGCCGCCGCGGCGCGTCATCAACGCGTTCGACACCGCGAGCGGCCAGCCCATCGCCGGATTGAGCCCGTGATAGACGCCGCTCGCGAGCACGGCCGCCCACAGCGCGAGCGGCGCGGAGAGGCCGGCGCTCAACGCTTGACCGACGGATAGCAGAACGAGTCGGTCGAGCAGTCGCCGCCTTCCAGTCGGATCTGGTGCGCGCGATAGCCGTCGGGGAACTCGACCCAGTAGTCGTCGGCGAGCGTCAGCCCGCCGTCCGGCCCCGCATGCGCGAGCACCTGTGCGGCCGGCACGCCGTCCGGATAGAACTGGTCGTCCCACGTCGAGTAGAGCGAGTTGGTCCAGTACACGCGCCGGCCGTCGCGGCTGATCTCGACCATCTGCGGGCCGCCGGCGAACGCGCGGCCGTTCGAGTGCGGCGCGCGGCGCACGATCCCGCCGATGCGCACCGACCCCGCGAGCACCGGGTGATGCGGATCCGACACGTCGTACTGACGCATCTCGCCCGTGCCCCAGCACGATACGTACAGGAAACGGTCGTCGAGCGACAGGTCGATGTCGGTCACGAGCGGCGGCACCGCGCCGAATCCCTGGAGCAGCGGCGGCAGTTCGTCGGCGGCGGCCGGCTCGGGCGGAATCGTCGCGGTCTTCTCCACATGGAACTGGCCGTCCTCGCGCCACCAGGTCCAGATCGACCCTTCGAGATTGGTCGTGTCGACCACGACGCCGACGAACCCGTATTCGCGCACCGGATCGTGCGCGGGCCGCACTTCGAGCGCCATCTGGTGCTGCGCGCCGAGATCGATCGTCTGCACGTTTCGCCGCGCGCGCAGGTCCCAGAAATGCAGCCGGTGGCCGTAGCGGTTCGCGAGCAGGTCTTCCGGCACGATGCCGTTCTCGAATTGCGGCGGCAGCGCCCATTCGCTCGACACCATGTAGTCGCGCGGCAGGTTCCACCAGAAGTCGTAATGCTTGTCCTGCGGGCCGCGGTCGATTTCCCAGCGGCCGAGCACGTCGAAGGTCTCGCAGTCCATGATGAAGATGCCGGGCGCGCCGTCGGTGCCGTCCGGGCCCGCACCGCCGAGCGTGCTCACGTAGATGCCCTCGGGGCCGCAATGAACCGTGTGCGGCCGCGAATAGCCGGTCTTCGCGAACACCTCGCCGGGCTCGATGATCTTGTGGATGCGCGCCTGCGTCGGGTGCGGCTTCGTGTCGATCACGTAGATCCGCGACGAGCGCAGGCCCGGGATGATCAGGTAGCGGCGCTCGAGAAACGCGTGACCGGTCAGCGGCGACAGCGACGACGAGCACGCATTCCAGCCGAAGTGGTGGAATTCGTCGCCGGCGTTCGGCATCGTCACCGTGTGCACGATCTTGCCGTAGGTCGCCGAGCCGGGTTTCACGTCGATCACGGCGAGCGCGTCGGGCCTGGAAAAATCGGGGCTCAGCAACAACGTATAGGCAAATTCCTCCGCCGGCGCCTGCATCGCAAGTTCCGGCGAAGCGTGAAAGGTCGGGTCAGGCCGCATGCTCATCGTGGTGCCTCTCTCGGTTGTATCGGATCACGGGCGCACGGCCGTTCACTGCGGGCGTGCGGGTCGAACAGGTTGCGTGACGGGAATGCACCGGCGGTTGCGCGCGATTGCAGGACGCGCGGTGCGGTGCGTCAGGTCGGGAAAGCGGGGAAACGCGGTGCGCCGGATCGTCGCGCAGGCGGCGCAACGGGCGCACGGTGAGGCGAGGGTGCGTTGAACGCGACGGCGCGCGGGGCACCGGCGGTCAGGCCCGTCATGCGGGTGATTTCTGCTGAGGCGTGCATATCGATGTTCCGGCAGATGTTGTTGGCATCAGGGCGGGCATGCATCGGACGCTGCGTGCGGCCGGACGGTGTGCCGTCGCGGCGAAGCGTGCCTAAGTGTAGTCGAGAAACGCGCAGCCGGTGGTGCGCGGCGCGCATGCGGTTCTGCCGGATTCGCGCGCGAGTGAGATACTTGAACGCTGCCGCTGCCGCTGCCGCTGCCGCTGCCGCTGCCGCTGCCGCTGCCGCTGCCGCTGCCGCTGCCGCTGCGCGCCGGGCAACCGGGCAGCAACCGGGCAGCAACCGGGCAGCGGCGATAAGGACCGGCGGCGCCGGCGCGCGCCTGCGTGCCGGCCGCCGTCTTCAACGAGGGAATGATTTCATGGTGAACGAGATGCTTGAAACCGCGACTGTGGGCGGCGGGTGCTTCTGGTGCACGGAGGCCGTGTTTCTCGACGTCGACGGCGTGACGGCCGTCCAGTCGGGCTATGCGGGCGGCCATACGCGCAATCCCGGCTATCGCGACATCTGCGACGGCGACACCGGTCACGCGGAGGCCGTGAACGTGACGTTCGATCCGGCGCGCATCGGTTATCGCGAGATCCTCGAGATCTTCTTCGCGACGCACGATCCGACCCAGCTGAACCGGCAGGGCAACGACGTCGGCACACAATACCGGTCGGTCGTGTTTACGCATTCCGACGCGCAGCGCGACGTCGCGCTCGACGTGATCCGCGAACTGGAGCGCGAGCAGGTGTTCGGGCAGCCGATCGTCACGCAGGTCGTGCCGCTCGACGGCAACTACTGGCCGGCCGAGGACTATCATCAGAACTATTACGCGCGCAATCCGGGGCAGGGCTACTGCTCGGTCGTGATCGGGCCGAAGCTCGCGAAATTCCGCCAGAAGTTCTCGCACCGGCTGAAGTCGCTGCGCGGCGCGTAATCGACGCGTAATCGGCGCGTCAGCCGCAAGCGTCGCGGGCTCCGCGCCGCGACCCCTACGCCGCCTCGCTGCGCCAGTGCGCGCACGCGGCGGCGATCTCGCGCGCGAGCGCGAGGCACGACAGCGGCGCGGAGCCTTCCGCCTTGTTGTTGATCGTGATGATCACCGGCTGTCCGGCCAGCGCGTAGCGCGCGGCCAGCTCGGCGAGCGCCGCGCGCGTGGCCGGATCCTCGTCGACGAGCTTGTCGAACGGCTCGTACTTCGCTTTCGCCTGTTCGTACTTGAAGCCGCCGTGCAGGCTCCAGCGCACGATCAGCGGGCCCGGCGCATCGCCGTCGAGCAGCGCGAGCGCAGCCGCCTGGCGCAGCGGGTCGGGCATCCGCGCGTGCAGGCCGACGCAGTAGCGCACGCCGAGCGCCGCGAGCGCGCGGATGAAGCGCGGCGTGAGCAGGCTCGCGTCGCGGATCTCGATCGCGTAGCGCGTGCCGTCGGCGTCCGGCGGCAGCGGCGGCAATGCCGCGAAGAACGCCGACAGCCGGTCGATCAGCGCGGCCGGCTCGGCGAGCAGTTGATCGGGCATCGGCGAGAACTGGAACACCAGCACGCCGGCCTTCCTGCCGAGCCCTTCGAGGCACGGCTGCACGAATTCCCGGGTCGCGAGCGGCGCGTCGAGGAAGGTCGGGTTCGGGCCCGACGGCTCGCCGCGCCTGCCGCGCACGACCGCGTCGGTGACGGACGCCGGCGCCTTCACGACGAAGCGGAAGTCGTCCGGCACCTGTTGCGCGTAGCGCAGGTAATCGGCCACCGACAGCGGCCCGTAGAACGACCGGTCGAGGCTCACGCTCTTCAGCAGCGGATGCGCGCCGTACGCCTCGAGCCCTTCGCGCGACAGCTTCGTCTGCGCGAAATCGCCGTCGTAGACGATGCCGTCCCAGCCGGGGAAATACCACGACGACGTGCCGAGCCGCACATTGGGCGGCAGCGCGGCCGCGGCGGCGGCGACTTCCGCGGAAACCGGGGCGGGCGGCACGCCGCGCCGGCGCCGGCTTTTCTTCGGCGGCGCGGCCGGTGGAGACGGCTCGTCCCACAGCAGGCCGGAGGCAGGGGGCGGTTCCGCCGGTTCCTGGTCGGCGGAAGGGCGGGGCGATGCACGGCCGGGGCGCGCGGGCGACTTTGCCGGCCGCGCAGTGTCGTGTTCGTCCGGCGTCACGCGTTCGCCGGCGCCGGCAGGGTTGTCGTCATCCGCGGGCGCAGCCGCGCGCGCGTCGTCGGGCGACGCGCCACCGCCACCGAACAGGTCGAACTGCCCGTCGGCGTGCGATTCGTCCGGTTCGTCGCGCTGCTGTCGTTGCGGCGGCGTGTTGCGCCGCGTCCTGCCGTCACCCATGCATGCCCAGCGTGAAGTGCCGCCTAGCGCGGCAGCGTGTGTTCGTACATGTAGCGCCGCGACCACGGCAGCGTTTTCGCGCTGCGTCCGGCCTTGCGGCACACGATCTGGAAGATCGACACGTCGTCGTGCTCGAACGCATACGCGCAACCGGCGAGGTACACGCGCCAGATGCGGAATTTCTCGTCGTCGACGAGCGCGCGCGCCTGGTCCGCCTTCGCCTCGAAGTTCTCGGTCCAGATGTCGAGCGTGCGCGCATAGTGCCGCCGCAGGCTTTCGACGTCAATCGCCTCGAGCCCGCCGCGCTGCGCCGCTTCGAGCGCGAGGCTGACGTGCGGCAGCTCGCCGTCCGGGAACACGTAGCGGTCGATGAATTCGCCGCCGCCGAGCGCCGTTTCGCCGCTTTCCGCGTCGGTCGACGTGATCCCGTGGTTCATCGCGATGCCGTCGTCGGTCAGCAGGTCGTGCACGCGCGAGAAATAGAGCGGCAGGTTCTTGCGGCCGACGTGCTCGAACATCCCGACGCTCGTGATGCGGTCGAACTGCCCGTCGATCTCGCGGTAGTCCTGCAGGCGGATCTCGATCTTGTCCTCGAGCCCGGCGGCTTTCACGCGCGCGGTCGCGAGATCGAACTGGTTCTGCGACAGCGTCACGCCCAGGCACGTCGCGCCGAACTTCTGCGCGGCGCGCAGCACGAGCGCGCCCCAGCCGCAGCCGATGTCGAGCAGGCGCTGGCCGGGCTCGAGCTGGATCTTGGTCAGGATGTGGTCGATCTTCTTGATCTGCGCGGTCGCGAGATCCTCGTCGCCGTTCTCGAAGTACGCGCACGAGTACACCATGTTCTCGTCGAGCCACAGCTGGTAGAACTCGTTCGAGACGTCGTAGTGATACTGGATCGCCTTCCGGTCGGTGTTCTTCGTGTGATTGAAGTAGCGCCTCACGCGCGCGAGCTTGCTCGCGCTGGTGACCGTGCTGCGCGCGAGCGAATAGCTGATGTTGATGATGTCCGACAGCCGGCCTTCGATGTCGATCTTGCCCTTCACGTACGCCTCGCCGAGATTGTCGAGGCTCGGTTCGAGCAAGAGCGGCAGCGCCGACGCGCTGTTGACCTTCAGCGTGACCTGCGGCGCGCTGAAGGTGCCGAAATCGAGTTGATCGCCGTTCCACAGCACGAGGCGCGCCGGTATGTTCGCTTTCGCCCGTACCTCGTCCGCCCACTGTGCCAGCTTCTTTTCCCAGAACATTTGGATTCTCCGTTTGTTCGTTGAATCGAATACAGCCAAGTATCTTGACCGGCGCCCGCCTCCTGCGAGGCGGGCGCCCGGATGCAACACGAGACACGGCCGGCGAGCGCCGGCACCGCGGCCGCAGTTCGGCTTACGGCGACAGGCGCGAGATCGTCCAGCCCGACGCCGCAGCGGCGTCGCGCGTATAGAGCAGGCGGTCGTGCAGCCGCGACGGGCGGCCCTGCCAGAACTCGATCGCGTCGGGCACGACGCGATAGCCGCCCCAGTGCGGCGGGCGCGGCGGGTTCTCGCCGTAGCGTTCGGCCACGTCCTTCTCGCGCGCTTCGAGCGTCGCGCGGCTGTCGATCACGGCGCTCTGCTCGGACGCCCACGCACCGATGCGCGAGCCGAGCGGGCGCGACGCGAAATAGCGGTCGCTTTCGTCGGCGCTGGTTTTCTCGATCCGGCCCTCGATGCGCACCTGGCGCTCGAGCTCGATCCAGTAGAACAGCAGCGCTGCTTGCGGATGGGCGGCGAGGTCGCGCCCCTTGCGGCTTTCGTAATTGGTGAAGAAGACGAACCCGCGTTCGTCGACAGCCTTGATGAGCACGATGCGTGCCGACGGCCGGCCGTCGTCGCCGACGGTGGCGAGCGTCATCGTATTGGGCTCGGGGAGCTTGGCGGCGAGCGCCTCCTTGAACCAGCGATCGAACTGGGCGAAGGGGTCGGGGGCGGCATCGGCTTCGTCGAGCGAAGCACGCGAATAGTTGATGCGGAGATCGGCGAGAGTCGTCATGTTATGCAAACGCTTCAATCTGGGGCCAGTATAGCGAACGCGCGAGAATCGTGCGTGCACAGTGGCGCGTGCCGGCGGGGAGTTCAGGCAAAATAGAGGGCTGCTCGACTTACGTTTTCCTTGCTGCCATGTCCGCTGCCGACACCGCCCCGCTCAGTTCCTCTGATCTTACCCCGACCCCGACAATCCAGCTTGACGTGGATCGCGAGCGCCGCTTCGGCGGCATCGCGCGGCTGTACGGCGCCCCGGCGCTCGCCGCGTTCGAGGGCGCGCACGTGGCCGTGATCGGCATCGGCGGCGTCGGGTCATGGACGGCCGAGGCGCTCGCGCGCAGCGCGATCGGCACGCTGACGCTGATCGATCTCGACAACGTCGCCGAAAGCAATACGAACCGGCAGATCCACGCGCTCGACGGCAATTACGGCAAGCCGAAGGTCGACGCGATGGCCGAGCGGATCGCGCTGATCGATCCCGCGTGCCGCGTGAACCGGATCGAGGATTTCGCGGAGCCCGACAACTTCGACGCGCTGCTTGGCGGCGGCTTCGACTACGTGATCGACGCGATCGACAGCGTGCGCACGAAGGTCGCGCTGATCGCGTGGTGCGTCGCGAAAGGGCAGCCGCTCGTCACGGTCGGCGGCGCAGGCGGGCAGCTCGACCCGACGCGCATCCGCATCGACGATCTCGCGCTGACGATCCAGGATCCGCTGCTCTCGAAGGTGCGTGCGCAGTTGCGCAAGCAGCACGGCTTTCCGCGCGGGCCGAAGGCACGCTTCAAGGTCAGCGCCGTGTATTCGGACGAACCGCTGATCTATCCGGAAGCGGCCGCCTGCGACATCGAGGATGGCGCGGAGCCATCCACCGCCGCGCATGTCGCGGGGCTCAACTGCGCGGGGTTCGGTTCGAGCGTGTGCGTGACCGCGAGCTTCGGTTTCGCGGCCGCCGCGCATGCGTTGCGGGCGATCGCGGCGCGGGCCGCGGGTTGATCGGGGCGTCGATCGACGCGCAAAGGAATGTTGCGGCGCGGCAGACCCGCCGCGCGCGACAAGGCGAGTCGGCCGGGCCCTCGCGGCCCGGCCGATCGTTCGTCAGTTGAGCGCCATGCTCAGCTTGCGCCGCCACGCGGCGACGAGTTCAGGGCGATCGCCCGCCAGCTCGAACACCGAGATCATCGTGCGGCGGCCGAGGTCGTCGCCATACGCGCGGTCGCGCAACACGATTTCCAGCAACTGCTCGAGCGCGCCTTCGTACGCACGGCGCGCGATCAGGCTCTGCGCGAGGTCGAAGCGTGCCTCGAGATCGGCGGGGTTCGCCGCGATGCGCGCCTCGAGCGCGTCGGTCGGCGGCAGGTCGGCCGTCGCGTCGAGCGCATCGAAACGGGTCTTGATCGCCTGGTAGCGCGGATCGGTGCCCTCCACGGTCTGCGGCGACAGGCGTTCGGCCTCGGCGCGCGCGGCGTCCACCTGGTTGTTCGCGAGCAGCAGTTCGATCAGGTCGAGCCGCGCGTCGTCGAAGCCGGGGTTCAGCGCGAGCGCCGCTTCGAGGTGGGTGATCGCATCGTCGTAGCGCGATTCGGCGATCGCGTATTGTGCGGCGCGGCGCTCGGCTTCGTCGGGCGCGGGTAGCAGCCGGTCGAGGAACGCGCGCAACTGGCCTTCCGGCAGCACGCCGATGAACTGGTCGACGGGGCGCCCGTCGGCGAACGCGATCACGTGCGGGATGCTGCGCGTCTGGAAGTGCGCGGCGAGCTCCTGGTTCTCGTCCACGTTCACCTTCACGAGCTTCCAGCGGCCTGCGTAGTCGGCTTCGAGCTTTTCGAGCAGCGGACCGAGCGTCTTGCAGGGGCCGCACCACGGCGCCCAGAAGTCGACCAGCACGGGCGTGTCCAGCGACGCCTCGATGACGTCTTTCTCGAAAGTGGCAAGCGTGGTGTCCATGTCGTTCTCTTTCGGTTCGAATGTCGTCAGGATGGGGGCGGCGCGCCCCTTTTTCAACGCGGCTTCGACTCGGGCAGCGGAATCCACTCGGTTTCGCCGGGCACCTTGCCCATTTCCTGGTTCGTCCACGCCTGTTTCGCGCGCTCGATCGCGTCGCGGCTGCTGGCGACGAAGTTCCATTCGATGAAGCGCTCGCCGTCGATCTTGTCGCCGCCCAGCAGCATCGCGCGCGCGCCGTTGCCGCTCGCGAGCGTGGCGGTGGCGCCCGGTGCGAGCACGGCCATCTGCTCGGCCGGCACCGGCGTGCCGTCGATCGAGAGGTCGCCTTCGACCACGTAGACCGCGCGCTCCTCGTGCGACGCGTCGAGTTCGAGGCGGCCGCCGGCCGCGAATTCGGCGGCGACGTACAGCGTGCGCGAGAACGTCGTGACGGGCGAGCGCAGGCCGAACGCGTCGCCGGCGATCACCGTCAGCGACACGCCGTTCTCGTCGCGCTTGGGCAGCGTGTCGGCCGCATGGTGCTCGAACGACGGCTCGGTGGTCTCGTTGGCAACCGGCAGCGCGACCCAGGTCTGGATCCCGTGCACCGTGTGGCCGCTCGCGCGCTGCGCGTCGGGCGTGCGCTCCGAGTGGACGATGCCGCGGCCGGCCGTCATCCAGTTCACGTCGCCCGGCACGATCTCCTGCAGCGAGCCGAGGCTGTCGCGGTGCAGGATCGCGCCGTCGAACAGGTAGGTGACGGTGGCGAGCCCGATATGCGGATGCGGGCGCACGTCGAGCCCGGTGCCGGCCGGCAGCGTCGCGGGCCCCATGTGATCGAAGAAGATGAACGGGCCGACGAGGCGTGCGGCGAGCGCGGGCAGCGTGCGGCGCACCTGCAGGTTGCCGATGTCGCGGATGTGCGGCTTCAGCAGGGCTTTGATCGGATCGGTCATGGCGGGCCTCGTGGGGAACGGCGGGAATGCCGGTCATTGTACTGGCGGCACGGCGGTCACGCGTGCAACGGGGAACGCCGGATGCCCGCCGCGCCATGCGGCCGCGGGCAGGCACGCGTCATGCGGCGCGTCGATGGCGCCGTGCCTGGCGCCGATTCCATGTGCGCCGCGCGGGTATCGGGCCATGCGGCGAAATTCGGTAGACTGAACGGCTTCAGCAAACCATCCGACAAAATCGAGGAGACGCCGATGATGGCCCCGAAGGACTTGCTGCTCGCGCTGGTCGTGATCCTGGCGTGGGGCGTGAACTTCGTCGTGATCAAGGTCGGCCTGCACGGCATGCCGCCGATGCTGCTCGGCGCGCTGCGCTTCACGCTCGCCGCGGTGCCCGCGGTGTTCTTCGTGCGCCGGCCGCAGATTCCGTGGCGCATGCTGATCCTGTACGGCGCGACAATCCAGCTCGGCCAGTTCGTGTTCCTGTTTACCGGCATGTACGTCGGCATGCCGGCCGGCCTCGCGTCGCTCGTGCTGCAGTCGCAGGCGTTCTTCACGCTGGTGTTCGCGATGCTGTTCCTCGGCGAGCGGCTGCGCGTGCAGAACCTGGTCGGGCTCGCGATCGCCGCGGCCGGACTCGTTGTGATCGCGGCGCAGGGCGGCCGCGCGATGACGCTCGCGGGCTTCCTGCTGACCCTCTGCTCGGCCGCGATGTGGGCGTTCGGCAATATCGTCACGAAGAAGGTGGGCAAGGCCAACCTGGTGTCGCTCGTCGTGTGGGCGAGCCTCGTGCCGCCGGTGCCGTTCTTCCTGCTGTCGCTGTGGTTCGAGGGGCCGCAGCGGATCGAGGCCGCGCTGCTCGGGCTGAACGGCGCGTCGATCTTCGCGGTCGTCTATCTCGCGTTCGTCGCGACGCTGGTCGGCTACGGCTTGTGGAGCCGCCTGATGTCGCGTTATCCGGCCGCCCAGGTCGCGCAGTTCTCGCTGCTGGTGCCGATCGTCGGGCTCGCGTCGTCGGCGCTGTTGCTCGACGAGCAACCGACGGGCGCGCAGCTGATCGGCGCCGCGCTCGTGATGGGCGGGCTCGCGGTGAACGTGTTCGGCGGGAAGCTCGCGCGCCGCTTCGCGGCGTCGTGACGCGCCGGCACGCAGCGCGTGCCGGCGGCGGGGAAGGGCGGCCGGTCAGGCCATCCGGCTCTTCGCGAGCGGCGGATTCGCAGCGAAGTAACGCTTGATGCCGCGGAAGATCGCGTCGGCCATCTCGTCGCGGTAGCTGTCGTCGTTGAGCCGGCTTTCCTCTTCCGGATTGCTGATGAACGCCGTCTCGACGAGGATCGACGGAATGTCGGGCGCCTTCAGCACCGCGAACCCGGCCTGCTCGACCGAGCCCTTGTGCAGCTTGTTGATGCCGCCGACTTCCTTCAGCACGTAGTTGCCGTAGCGCAGCGAATCGCGGATCTGCGCGGTCGTCGACATGTCGAACAGCGCGCGGCTGACTGCCGCGTCCTGGGTCTTGATGTTGATGCCGCCGATCAGGTCGGACGAGTTCTCCTTGTTCGCGAGCCAGCGCGCCGCGGCGCTCGACGCGCCGTGGTCGGACAGCGCGAACACCGACGAGCCGCGCGCGGACGGCGTCGTGAACGCATCGGCGTGGATCGACACGAACAGGTCGGCGCCGACGCGGCGCGCCTTCTGCACGCGCACGTTCAGCGGCACGAAGAAGTCGGCGTCGCGCGTCATCATCGCGCGCATGTTCGGCGCGCCGTCGATCTTCGCGCGCAGCTTCTTCGCGATGTCGAGCGCGATGTGCTTCTCGTACGTGCCGCCGCCGCCGATCGCGCCCGGATCCTCGCCGCCGTGGCCCGGATCGATCGCGACCGTCAGCAGGCGCACGGTGCCGCCCTTGCCGGATTTCGGCGCGGTGAACTTGTAGGTGTCGCCGTCGTCTTCGCTGTCGTCGCGGCGCGCGATGACGGGCGGCGGCTTGACGGCCGGCTTCGCGGGCGTGGCAGGCGAAGACGGCGTCGCGGCGGCCGGCGGCGTGCGCGGCGCGGCCGGGGTGTTCTGCGCGAAGCGCTGGAAGAACGCGTCGCTGTTGTCGTTGCCCGCGACGGGCGGCGTCGCCGGCCCGTTCAGCGCGCTCGGCGGCTGCACCTGCTGCGCGCGCGCGGTGTCGTTGAGCGCCTGTTCCTTGCGTTCCGTCTGCGCGATCAGGTCGGTCAGCGGATCGGGCGCGATGGCCGGATACAGGTCGAACACGAGCCGGTACTTGTAGGTGCCGACCGGCGGCAGCGTGAACACCTGCGGCTTCACCGAGCCTTTCAGGTCGAACACCATCCGCACCACGTGCGGCTGATACTGGCCGACGCGCACCGACTGGATCTGCGGATCGTTCGGCGCGATCTTCGACACGAGGTCCCGCAGCGCCTGGTCGAGATCGAGCCCGTTCAGGTCGACGACGAGCCGGTCGGGCCCCTGCAACAGCTGTTGACTATTCTGCAGCGGCTGGTCGGATTCGATCGTGACGCGCGTGTAATCGCGCGCAGGCCACACACGCACGCCGAGCACGGACGACGCGTGCGCGAGCCGCGGCGCGACGAGGCCGAGCACCAGCGTCGACGCGCCCGCGCACAGGATCTGGCGGCGCCGCCAGTTGTGCGTGGCGGTGGCCGCCGATTCGATCGAGCGGAACGGTTTGATCAACATCTTTTGAGACATGCCTTTCCTGAAGCGCTGTACGCACGGACGGTGAGGGCGCGGCCGTCGCCATCCACGTCGAGCGAGAAAACCAGATCGGGCACGCCGAGCAGGGGGCCCGCCTGCTGCGGCCATTCGACAAGGCAGATCGCGCTGGAATTGAAATACTCGCGAAAGCCTGCGTCGGACCATTCGGCCGGATCGTTGAATCGATACAGATCGAAGTGATAGACCTCGAGTTCCCCGTCGTCGCGTGCGAATGCGTACGGTTCGACGAGCGTGTAGGTCGGGCTGCGCACGCGCCCCGGGTGGCCGAGGCCGCGCAGGATCGCGCGTACGAGGGTCGTCTTGCCCGCGCCGAGGTCGCCGATCAGCTGGATCTGCAGCCCGTTGAACGCGTGCGCATGGGCGAGTTCGCTGCGCGCCGCGTCGAGCGCGCGCGCGAAGCGGGTGCCGAAGGCCTCGGTCGCCGCTTCGTCGGCGAGTGCGATCACGCGCTCCGCGAGCGGGGCGGGCAGCGTGTCGGCATGAGGCGTATGGGACGTGGCTGGCATTCTCGTAAAATAGTGCGATGAACCGATTACCGGAACTCGCCGCATCCGACAGGCCTTCGACTCGTGCCGAAGGCGCGGCGCCGTGCGCGCTCGATGATGCGACGTTGACTGCGCTCGCCGCGCGCATCAGGGCGTGGGGGCGCGAATTGGGTTTCGGGGCGATCGGCATCAGCGATACCGATCTCTCGGATGCCGAAGCAGGGCTCGCCGCCTGGCTGGAAGCCGGGTACCACGGCGAAATGGATTATATGGCGAAACACGGGACGAAACGCGCGCGGCCGGCCGAACTTGTGGCCGGTACGCGACGCGTGATCTCGGCGCGGCTCGCCTATCTGCCGGCCGAAACGCTTGCCGCCGACGCGCCCGATGCGTCATCCGGCGCACTTGTGCCGCATGACTGGCGCGCCCGCGAGCGCGCGCGTCTCGACGATCCGCAGGCGGCCGTCGTGTCGATCTACGCACGCGGCCGCGACTATCACAAGGTGCTGCGCAACCGGCTGCAGACGCTCGCGGAGCGCATCGAGCGCGAGATCGGCACATTCGGCTACCGCGTGTTCACCGATTCGGCGCCGGTGCTCGAGGTCGAGCTCGCGCAGAAGGCCGGGGTCGGCTGGCGCGGCAAGCATACGCTGTTGCTGCAGCGCGACGCGGGTTCGCTGTTCTTCCTCGGCGAAATCTACGTCGACGTGCCGCTGCCGACCGACGCGCAAACGGCGCCCGAGCGCGCGCCCGAGACGCCCGGCGCGCACTGCGGCAGCTGCACGCGCTGCATCGGCGCGTGCCCGACGGGCGCGATCGTCGAACCGTATCGCGTCGACGCGCGCCGCTGCATCTCGTACCTGACGATCGAACTGAAAGGCAGCATTCCGGAGCCGCTGCGGCCGATGATCGGCAACCGCGTGTACGGTTGCGACGACTGCCAGCTCGTGTGTCCGTGGAACAAGTTCGCGCAGGCCGCGCCCGTCGCCGATTTCGACGTGCGGCACGGGCTCGACCGCGCGACGCTCGTCGAGCTGTTCGCCTGGGACGCCGACGCGTTCGACACGCGGATGCAGGGCAGCGCGATCCGGCGCATCGGTTACGAAAGCTGGCTGCGCAATCTCGCGGTCGGGCTCGGCAATGCGTTGCGCGCGCCGGCCGATCGGCTCGCACCCGAAGCGCGCACCGCGATCGTCGCCGCGTTGCGCGCACGGGCCGACGATCCGTCGCCGGTCGTGCGCGAGCATGTCGAATGGGCGCTGCGCGCCGCATGAAGGCGGCGTAAAGTGTCGTCGGCGCGCGGCGGCGCCGCGTGTTTCACCGGTCAGGAGAAGCTCATGTTCAACGCAGTCATCGACGCGCCGTTCGGCAAGGTCGGCATCCGCACCGATGCCGCGGTGGTGCGCGAGATCGTCTATCTGCCCGGGTCGGTCAAGTCGGTCGATCCGGATTCGCCGCTCGCGAAGCGCGCGGTCGAGCAGATCGAACGGTATTTCGAGCGCGCGTCGGCGCGCTTCGACCTGCCGCTCGCCGACGTCGGCAGTGCATTCCAGCACCGCGTGTGGAACGTGATCAGCGACATTCCGCCGGGCACGGTGCTGACCTACGGGCAGGTCGCGAAGCGGATCGGCAGCGCGCCGCGCGCGGTCGGCCAGGCGTGCGGCGCGAACTATTTCCCGCTCGTGATCCCGTGTCATCGCGTCGTCGCGGCCGGTGGCCTCGGCGGTTTCGCGAACCACGACGACAATGGCTATTACCAGAAAGTGAAGCGCTGGCTGCTGGCGCATGAAGGCGTGCCGTACTGATGAGCGAACCGTTGCTTTCCCCCGACTCCGACTCCGATTCCGCGTCCGACGCCAGCGATGCCGCGGCCGCCGCATCGCCCGCGCTGCTCGCGAGCCGCGCGTCGATCGACGTGTTCTGCGATGCGCTGTGGCTGGAGCACGGGCTCGCGCGCAACACGCTCGATGCGTACCGGCGCGACCTGGCGCTGTTTTCGCAATGGCTGGCCGCGACGCACGACACGTCGCTCGACTCGGCCGACGAAGCGATGGTGACGGGCTACATCGCCGCGCGCAGCGACGGCAAGGCGACGTCGTCGAACCGGCGGCTGTCGGTGTTCCGGCGCTATTACGGCTGGGCCGTGCGCGAGCGTCACGCGAGCGCGGACCCGACGCTGCGGGTCACGTCGGCGAAGCAGGCCGCGCGGTTTCCGTCGACGCTGTCCGAGGCGCAGGTCGAGGCGCTGCTCGGCGCGCCCGACGTCGGCACGCCGCTCGGCCTGCGCGATCGCACGATGCTCGAGCTGATGTATGCGAGCGGGCTGCGCGTGAGCGAGCTCGTCACGCTGAAGACCGTCGAGGTCGGGCTCAACGAGGGCGTCGTGCGTGTGATGGGCAAGGGTTCGAAGGAACGGCTCGTGCCGTTCGGCGAAGTCGCGCACGGCTGGATCGAGCGCTATCTGCGCGACGCGCGGCCCGCGTTGCTCGGCGCGCGCGCGGCCGACGCGCTGTTCGTGACCGCGCGCGGCGACGGGATGACGCGCCAGCAGTTCTGGAACATCATCAAGCGCCACGCGCAGCAGGCCGACGTGCGCGCGCACCTGTCGCCGCATACGCTGCGGCACGCGTTCGCAACGCACCTGCTGAACCACGGCGCCGACCTGCGCGTCGTGCAGCTGTTGCTCGGCCACAGCGACATCTCGACCACGCAGATCTACACGCACGTCGCGCGCGAGCGGCTGAAGACGCTGCACGCGCAACACCACCCGCGCGGCTAGCGCGGCGCGCGCCGGCCCACGTGCCGGATGCGGCCGGCGCCGCGCGTCACGCGAGTTCGCGCAGCTTGTGCTTCAGCACCTTGCCCGTCGATGCGGCGGGCAGCGCATCGAGCACGCGGATGCGCGCGGGGCGCTTGTACGGCGCGAGCCGTTCCGCGCACCACGCCTGCAGCGCGGCCTCGGTCGCGGCCGCGCCCGGCACCAGCTCGACGAACGCGAGCACTTCCTCGTTGCCCTCGACCGCGCGGCCGACGACGGCCGCCTGCACGACGTCCGGGTGCGCGTTCAGCACCTGTTCGACCTCGACCGGATACACGTTGAAGCCCGAGCGGATGATCAGCTCCTTGCTGCGGCCCGCGATCGTCACCGAGCCGTCCGCTGCCTGGCGCGCGAGATCGCCGGTGCTGAGCCAGCCGTCCGGCGACACGGCCGCGCGCGTCGCATCCGCATTGCGGTAGTAGCCGAGCATCACGTTCGGCCCGCGCACGCGGATTTCGCCCACTTCGCCCGGCGGCACGTCGGTGCCGTCCGCTGCCACGATCCGCATCTCGACGCCGGGGATCGGCACGCCGACCGAGCAGTCGGTACGCGGCGCGTCGAGCGGCGTCTGCGTGATCGTCGGGCTGCTCTCGGTCATGCCGTAGCCGTTGTGCAGCGGCACGCCGTATACGCGCTCGACGCGCGCCTTCAGGTCGGCGTCGAGCGGCGAGCCGCCCGAATACGCGAAGCGCAGCCGCGGCGCGCGCCATGCGTGCGCGTGCGTGTGCAGGTGCTCGAGCAGTTTCGCGTGCATCGCGGGCACGCCCTGGAAGATCGTCACGCCTTCGTCGGCGAGCGCGACGCGCACGGCCTCCGGTGCGAAGCGCGGCGCGAGCCGTAGCGTCGCCCCCGCGTACAGGCTGCCGAGGCAGACCGACGCGAGCCCATACACGTGCGACACGGGCAGCACCGTATAGACGACGTCGTCGGGCGACACGCCGCGCAGTGCGCTCGACGTCGCCGCGATGAACAGCAGGTTGCGGTGCGACAGCATCACGCCTTTCGGCGTACCCGTCGTGCCGGTCGTGTAGATCAGCGCCGCGCACTGCGCGGCCCCGTCGGGTGCCACCGGCTCGCCGGGCGCGCTCGCGTCGACGCGGTACGACCACGCGCCGATGTCGACCGGCAGCGCGTCGGCGGGCGTCGCGTCGTGGCGCGCCGCGTGCGTGCGCGCATCGGGCGATGCTTCCGTCGCGAACGCGATCAGTTTCGGCCGCGCGTGCGCGGCGATTGCATCGAGCTCGCCGGCCGACAGCCGCGCGTTCGACACGAGCGCCCATGCGTCGACGCGCGCGGCCGCGAACAGCAGCACGATCTGCGCGACGCTGTTTTCCGCGACGATCATCACGCGATCGCCGCCGCGCACGCCAAGGCGCGCGAGCCGCTCGGCGGCCGCATCGACGGCCTGCGACAGCTCGCCGTACGACAGGCGGCGCGCGTCCTCGATCAGCGCCGGGTGCGCGGGCGCTTGCGCGGCCCGGCGGGCGGGCACGTCGGCGATGCGGCCGGGCAGCACGGCGAGCAGTGCCGCGACGTCGAGCGGCGCGGATGAGCGGACAGGCGAGGACATGGCGTCTCCAGAAGAAGGCCGTGCGGTGGCGCGGCGAGTTTTGCGAACGATCGTGCCATGGCGGCGGGCGCGCCACAATCGGTCAATCGGGCAATAGCACTTCGCGAGGTCCGCAATGATGACGACGCGGCGTGGCGACGGGTGCGCTCGCCCGGGACCCGGGGTCCCGGGCAGAGAAGGGTCGCGAGTATACCGCCGGTGCGCGGCACACCGCCGCGAACACCGAACGGTGCGATGGCGCGATGACGACCGCCCGCCGGTCATTCGCCATTAAAATGCCGCCATGAGCAAATCCAGACACGTGTCCGAGACACCCGCGACCCAGCTGCTGCGCCGCCATGGCGTCGCCTTCGGCGAGCATCCGTACGATTACGTCGAGCACGGCGGCACCGGCGAGTCGGCGCGCCAGCTCGGCGTCGACGAGCACAGCGTCGTGAAGACGCTCGTGATGGAGGACGAGCACGCGAAGCCGCTGATCGTGCTGATGCACGGCGACCGCACGGTGTCGACCAAGAACCTCGCGCGGCAGATCGGCGCGAAGCGCGTCGAGCCGTGCAAGCCCGACGTCGCGAACCGCCATTCCGGCTATCTGGTCGGCGGCACGTCGCCGTTCGGCACGCGCAAGACGATGCCCGTGTACGTCGAGTCGACCATCCTCGAATTGCCGGCGATCTACCTGAACGGCGGCCGCCGCGGCTACCTTGTCAGCCTCGCGCCGGCGGTGCTCTCGACGCTGCTCGGCGCGACGCCCGTGCAGTGCGCGAGCGTCGACTGAGGGTTTCACCTTCGTGGCAGGCCGCGCTCGTTCGGTAGAATGGGCGCCGTTTCGGCCGGTCGGCCCGCACGGCCGGCTGCCACGGCCTGCCGGCGGTTCGCCGCGGCGGCGCCTGCCCCATCGGGCCGGCCTGCCGTACCCGGCCGTCCCTTTACCGATTCGTTGAAAGAAGAGTTCTCCGCATGCAGATCCTGCTCGCCGCACTTGTTGCCTACCTGATCGGTTCGGTGTCGTTCGCCGTCGTCGTCAGCACCGCGATGGGCCTGGCCGATCCCCGTTCGTACGGGTCGAAGAATCCCGGCGCGACCAACGTGCTGCGCAGCGGCAACAAGAAGGCCGCGATCCTGACGCTCGTCGGCGACGCGTTCAAGGGCTGGTTCGCCGTCTGGCTCGCGCGGCACTTCGGGCTGTCCGACGTCGCCGTCGCGTGGGTCGCGATCGCCGTGTTCCTCGGCCACCTCTATCCGGTGTTCTTCCGCTTCCAGGGCGGCAAGGGCGTCGCGACCGCGGCCGGCGTGCTGCTCGCCGTGCACCCGGTGCTCGGCCTCGCGACCGCGCTGACCTGGCTGATCGTCGCGTTCTTCTTCCGCTATTCGTCGCTCGCGGCGCTGGTGGCGGCCGTGTTCGCACCGGTGTTCGACGTGTTCCTGTTCGGCACCGGCCACAACCCGGTCGCGTGGGCCGTGCTCGCGATGAGCGTGCTGCTCGTGTGGCGTCACCGCGGCAATATCTCGAAGCTGCTGGCGGGGCAGGAAAGCCGGATCGGCGACAAGAAGAAGGCAGCGTCCGACGGCGGCGCGCAGGACGGCGGGAAGGCCTGAGGAAGGGGATTGCCGCTGCCGCCCGCCGGGGCGTCCCGCATGCGGGGCCCGGCGGCGCGGCGTGACCGGTCGACGGCGCGGTCGACGGCGCGCTTGACGGCGCGGCCGACCGCGTCGATCAGTCGCGGAAGTTGTTGAAGTCGAGCGGGGTGTCGGTCACGTCCTTGCGCAGCATCGCGATCACGCTCTGCAGGTCGTCGCGCTTCGTGCCGGCCACGCGCACCGCGTCGCCCTGGATGCTCGCCTGCACCTTGATCTTGCTGTCTTTCACGAGCCTGACGATCTTCTTCGCGAGGTCGCCCGTCACGCCCTTCTTCACGGTGACGACCTGCTTGACCTTGTCGCCGCCGATCTTCTCGACCTTGCCGTAGTCGAGGAAGCGCACGTCGACGTTGCGCTTCGCGAGCTTGTTGATCAGCACGTCCTTGACCTGGCCGAGCTTGAAATCGTCGTCGGCGAACAGCGTCAGCTCGCGCTCCTTCTGCTCGACGCGCGCGTCGGAGCCCTTGAAGTCGAAGCGCGTCGAGATTTCCTTGTTCGACTGCTCGATGGCGTTCTTCACTTCGATCATGTTCGCTTCGGAAACGACGTCGAACGATGGCATGGCATTCTCCCTTGAGATGCGGGCGCCCGGCTGGCGCGCGGGCACTCGCTATAATTGCGGACTGTTTGCCATTTTACCGATGCCCCTCCGTTTGCCCAAGGCCGGCCGTATGCCCGCCCGGCGGACGTGACCGCGAATGCCGATGCCTCCTGACGATTCCGCCCTGTCGCTGCTCCCCGACCATCCGCTCGCCGCGCACAACACGTTCGGCATTGCCGCGAAGGCGCGCTTTGCCGCGCGCGTCACGCATGCGGCGCAGTTCGAGGCGCTGCACCGCGATCCGCGCGTCGCGTCGCTGCCGCAGCTCGTGCTCGGCGGCGGCAGCAACGTCGTGTTCACGCACGATTTCGACGGCGTCGTGCTGCTCGACGAGATCGCCGGCCGCCGCGTCGTGCGCGAGGACGACGACGCGTGGTACGTCGAGGCCGGCGGCGGCGAGACCTGGCACGCGTTCGTCGCGTGGACGCTCGAGCACGGGATGCCGGGCCTCGAGAACCTTGCACTGATTCCGGGCACCGTCGGCGCCGCGCCGATCCAGAATATCGGCGCGTACGGCCTCGAGATGAAGACCTATTTCGACTCGCTGGTCGCCGTCGAGCTCGCGACGGGGCGCAGCGAGCGCTTCGACGCCGCGCGCTGCGCGTTCGGCTATCGCGACAGCTTCTTCAAGCGGGAAGGGCGCGGCCGCTTCGCGATCGTCGCCGTGACGTTCCGGCTGCCCAAGCGCTGGACGCCGCGGCTCGGCTACGCGGACGTCACGCGCGAGCTCGACGCGCGCGGCATCGCGCCCGACGCGGCGACCCCGCGCGACGTGTTCGACGCCGTTGTCGCGATTCGCCGCGCGAAGCTGCCCGATCCGCTCGTGCTCGGCAACGCGGGCAGCTTCTTCAAGAATCCGGTGATCGACGTCGCGCAGTTCGACGCGCTGCGCGCACGCGCACCCGAAGTCGTGTCGTATCCGCAGCCGGACGGGCAGGTGAAGCTCGCGGCCGGCTGGCTGATTGACCGCTGCGGCTGGAAAGGGCGCGCGCTCGGCGCGGCGGCCGTGCACGACCGGCAGGCGCTCGTGCTGGTCAATCGCGGCGGCGCGACGGGCGCCGACGTGCTCGCGCTGGCGCGCGCGATCCAGGACGACGTGCGCGAACGGTTCGGCGTCGAGCTCGAACCCGAGCCGGTGTGGCTGTAACGCGGTTTTGCACCGCGCGGTTCATTCGCGTTCGTCCGACCCAACAAAAAAGCGCCGATCGACGATCGGCGCTTTTTTTCGCATGCCGCGCGGATGGCGGCGATGCGCGAGTAATGCGTGCCGCAGTCAGTGCTTGAGGCGGCCGAGCAGCAGGAACTCCATCAGCGCCTTCTGCACGTGCAGGCGGTTTTCCGCCTCGTCCCACACGACGCTCTGCGGGCCGTCGATCACGCCGGCCGTCACTTCCTCGCCGCGATGCGCGGGCAAGCAGTGCATGAAGAGCGCGTCGGGGTTCGCGTGCCCCATCATTTCCTCGTCGACGCACCAGTCGGCAAACGCCTGCTTGCGCGCTTCGTTCTCGGCTTCGAAGCCCATGCTCGTCCACACGTCGGTCGTCACGAGATCGGCGCCCTTGCACGCTTCGTTCGGATCGTCGAACACCTCGTAGAACGGTGCGCTGTCCGGCGCCACCAGCTTCATGTCGAGCGCATAGCCCGGCGGCGTCGACAGGCGCAGCTTGAAGCCGAGGATCTGCGCGGCTTCGATCCACGTGTACAGCATGTTGTTCGCATCGCCGACCCACGCGACCGTCTTGCCGGCGATCGGGCCGCGGTGCTCGTAGTACGTGAAGATGTCGGCGAGCACCTGGCACGGGTGATATTCGTTGGTCAGGCCGTTGATCACCGGCACGCGGGAGTTTTGCGCGAAGCGCGTGATCACGTCCTGCTCGAACGTGCGGATCATGATGATGTCGACCATCCGCGAGATGACCTGCGCGGAATCCTCGACCGGCTCGCCGCGGCCGAGCTGCGTGTCGCGCGTGCTCATGAACACCGCGTGGCCGCCGAGCTGGAAGATGCCGGCTTCGAACGACAGGCGCGTGCGCGTCGAGCTCTTCTCGAAGATCATCGCGAGCGTGCGGTCGTGCAGCGGGTGATAGGTCTCGTAGTTCTTGAATTTGCGCTTCAGGATACCCGTGCGTTCGAGCACGTACTCGTAGTCTTCCAGCGAGAAATCCTTGAACTGCAGGTAGTGACGAATGGTTTTGGCGGTCATGAAACGAAATACGGCGGGTCTGAACCGGCCGGCGGGGCCGGACGGCGCCGCCGTCGGGTGTGGATAACTCAAAGCAGCATAAAGGATTTTCTGTGCTTTGACGAGCCGCGACGAAAACCGGGTTGGGATCGTGGCGCACGCTGGAAGGCACCGGAAGAGGGGCGGCGAGACGACGCGCGATGCCGCGCTGCGGTATAATTCAAAAGTTTTCTCCAGCCCGGCAGGCAAGCCTCTTCGCGCTCTGCCGGACACAAGCCATGCGCTGCACAAATCCGGTGCGGCGCGCCGGCGGCACGCATCGACGGCCTGTTTTTCGGGATATCGAAGCGCGAGTGCCGCCGTCCGCTCGAGCTTTGTGTTCGCGTATCCGGGCGCTGTCGCCTGGACATCGCCGGGCCGTCACCTGGGTAACCACATGGCTGAAACCCCTCCGACCGAATTCTTCATCCAGGGCATTACGAAAGACGGGAAAAAGTTTCGCCCGAGCGACTGGTCGGAGCGTCTGGCCGGCGTGATGGCCTGCTTCGGGCCCGGTGCGAGCGGGCCGAATGCGCGCCTGAAATATTCGCTGTACGTGCGCCCGACGATGCTCGGCGACCTCAAATGCGTGATCCTCGATTCCCGGCTGCGCGACATCGAGCCGATGGCGTTCGATTTCGTGCTGAATTTCGCGAAGGACAACCACCTCGTCGTCACCGAGGCGTGCGAGCTGCCGGACTACCACGAGAAGAAGTGAGTTCGACGGGCGAGGGCGCATGCCGCGCCCCTGCCTGGCGGTCGTCCGGCGCGATGCGCGGGCGACGCACAGCAAAAAAGCCCGCCTAGGCGGGCTTTTTTGCGATCGCAGGAAACAGGAGCGCCCGCCGAAGCGGGCACACCGGATTTACGCTGCTGCCTGCAGGCCCTTGACGGCTGCGGCGAGGCGGCTCTTGCTGCGAGCGGCCTTGTTTTTGTGAACGATCTTCTTGTCGGCGATCGTGTCGATCGTCTTCACGGCAGCCTTGAACAGCTCGGCAGCCTTTGCCTGGTCGCCGGCTTCAACAGCCTTGCGAACCGACTTGATCGCGGTACGGAATTTCGAGCGCAGCGCCGAGTTGTGCGAATTTGCCTTCGCGGCTTGGCGGGCGCGCTTGCGTGCTTGTGCGGAGTTAGCCATGACGGTTCCTTATCCTGTCCTGTTTCCAGAGCTTGGAGCCTGACGGCCAAGCGCTGCTTTTCGATCCGTCCCCTGAGAGCGATTGCCCAGGGGCGCATAAAAAACGGTGATTTTAACCGAGGCCGAGACATGAAAACGACAGGCGCCGTGCATGTAACAGGCTCAGAAACCGGCGATTATAGCAACAAAATCAAGCGCGTGGCAAGGTCAACGTGACGTCGGCCGGACGGGGGCGCCTGCGACATGCGCCCTTTTCGCCATCCGCCCGTGCCGGGACACGCAACGTCCGTATAATAAGCGCCCCATGAATCTATTCCGAGCCCTGCTGACGGTCAGCGGCTTCACGCTGCTGTCGCGCGTGACCGGACTGGCCCGCGAGACGCTGATCGCCCGTGCGTTCGGCGCCAGTCAATACACCGACGCGTTCTACGTCGCTTTCCGCATTCCGAACCTGCTGCGCCGCCTGTCTGCCGAAGGCGCGTTCTCGCAGGCGTTCGTGCCGATCCTGGCCGAATTCAAGAACCAGCAGGGGCACGATGCGACCAAGGCGCTCGTCGACGCGATGTCGACCGTGCTCGCGTGGGCGCTCGCCGTGCTGTCGGTCGTCGGGATCGCCGGCGCGTCGTGGGTCGTGTTCGCGGTCGCGTCCGGCCTGCATACCGACGGGCAGGCGTTCCCGCTCGCGGTCACGATGACGCAGATCATGTTCCCGTACATCGTGTTCATCTCGCTGACGACGCTCGCGTCCGGCGTGCTGAATACCTACAAGAGCTTCTCGCTGCCGGCGTTCGCGCCGGTGCTGCTCAACGTCGCGTTCATCGCCGCGGCCGTGTTCGTCGCGCCGCACCTGAAGGTGCCGGTCTACGCGCTCGCGTGGGCCGTCATCGTGGGCGGCGTGCTGCAGTTCATCGTGCAGCTGCCGGGGCTGAAGAAGATCGACATGGTGCCGCTGATCGGCCTCAACCCGGTGCGCGCGCTGCGTCATCCCGGCGTGAAGCGGGTGCTCGCCAAGATGGTGCCCGCGACGTTCGCGGTGTCGGTCGCGCAGCTGTCGCTGATCATCAACACCAACATCGCGTCGCGGCTCGGGCAGGGTGCGGTATCGTGGATCAACTACGCCGACCGCCTGATGGAGTTCCCGACCGCGCTGCTCGGCGTCGCGCTCGGCACGATCCTGCTGCCGAGCCTGTCGAAGGCGCACGTCGACGCCGATTCGCAGGAGTATTCGGCGCTGCTCGACTGGGGGCTGCGCGTCACGTTCCTGCTCGCGGCGCCGAGCGCGCTCGCGCTGTTCTTCTTCGCGACGCCGCTCACCGCGACGCTGTTCAACTACGGCAAGTTCGACGCACATACGGTCACGATGGTCGCGCGCGCGCTCGCGACCTACGGGATCGGTCTCGTCGGCATCATCCTGATCAAGATCCTCGCGCCGGGCTTCTACGCGAAGCAGGACATCAAGACGCCGGTGAAGATCGCGATCGGCGTGCTGATCGTCACGCAGATCTCGAACTACGTGTTCGTGCCGCTGATCGGCCATGCGGGCCTCACGCTGAGCATCGGCGTCGGTGCCTGCCTGAACTCGCTGCTGCTGTTCCTCGGGCTGCGCAAGCGCGGCATCTACCAGCCGTCGCCCGGCTGGCTGCGCTTCTTCGTGCAGCTGATCGGCGCGGCACTCGTGCTCGCGGGCCTGATGCACTGGTGCGCGATCAACTTCGACTGGGCCGGCATGCGTGCGCAGCCGCTCGATCGCATTGCACTGATGGCCGCGTGCCTCGTGCTGTTCGCTGCACTATATTTCGGTATGTTGTGGGTGATGGGCTTCAAATACGCTTACTTCAGAAGGCGCGCCAAGTGACGACCGCAATGACCCGCGTCCTCGACTACTTCAGCACGCTCGTGGCGGACGACGACAGTCTGCCCGTCACGGAAACCGCGCTGTCGCTTGCGCAGGACGCGTATCCCGACCTCGACCTGCAGGGTACGCTGGCCGAACTCGACATCCTGGCCGCGCGGCTGAACCGCCGGCTCGCCGACGATGCGGACCTGAAGGACCGCGTCGCCGCGCTCAACGAGTTCTTCTTCCGCGAACTCGGCTTCGCATGCAATCACAACGATTACTACGACCCCGATAACAGCCACCTGAACGCGGTGCTCAAGCGGCGGCGCGGGATTCCGATCTCGCTGTCGGTGCTGTACCTGGAGCTCGCCGAGCAGATCGGCGTGCCGGCGCGCGGCGTGTCGTTCCCCGGCCACTTCCTGCTGCGCGTGACGCTGCCGGACGGCGACCTGATCATCGATCCGACCAACGGCCATTCGCTGTCCGAGGCCGAGATGGTCGAGATGCTCGAGCCCTACGTCGCGCGTGCGGCGGGCGCGGTCGACAGCGCGTTGCGCGCGCTGCTGCAGCCGGCCACCAGCCGCGAGATCATCGCGCGGATGCTGCGCAACCTGAAGACGATCTATCTGCAGACGGAACGCTGGCAGCGGCTGCTCGCGGTGCAGCAGCGGCTCGTGATCCTGCTGCCGGAACAGCTCGACGAAGTGCGCGACCGCGGCTTCGCGTATGCGCGGCTCGACTACCTGCGCCCCGCGCTCGAGGATCTCGAGCAGTATCTCGGCGAGCGGCCCGATGCGGATGACGCGACCGTCGTCGAATCGCAGGTGACCGAGTTGCGGCAGCGGATGCAGCGCGACGGCGAGGACTAACCGTCGCAGTCTCACCGGAGCCCCGAACGTCAACACGCCCGCATCGCGGGCGTTTTTTTGCGGTTGCCTGCACTTACTTCGGCTGCATCCGGATCGCGCCGTCGAGGCGGATCACTTCGCCGTTGAGCATCGGATTCTCGACGATCTGGCGCACCAGCATCGCGTATTCGTCGGGTTTGCCGAGCCGCGGCGGGAACGGCACCATCGCGCCGAGCGCGTCCTGCACGTCCTTCGGCATCCCGAGCAGCATCGGCGTCTCGAACAGCCCGGGCGCAATCGTCATCACGCGGATGCCGTGGCGCGACAGGTCGCGTGCGATCGGCAGCGTCATGCCCGCGACACCGGCCTTCGACGCCGCATACGCGGCCTGGCCGATCTGGCCGTCGTACGCGGCGACCGACGCGGTGCTGACGATCACGCCGCGTTCGCCGCCGGCGTTCGGCGCGGCCGCGGCCATCGCGGCGGCCGCGAGCCGGATCATGTTGAAGGTGCCGACCAGGTTCACGTTGATCGTCTTCGCGAACACGTCGAGCGGATGCGCGCCGTCCTTGCCGACGGTTTTCGCGGCGGGCGCGATGCCCGCGCAGTTCACGAGCCCGCGCAGCGTGCCCGCGCGCGTCGCGGCGTCGACCGCCGCCTGCGCATCGGCCTCGCTCGACACGTCGCAGCGCACGAATACGCCGCCGAGTTCGCCCGCGAGCGCCGCGCCGGCTGCTTCGTTGAGGTCGGCGAGCACGACCGTGCCGCCGGCCTGCGCGAGCATGCGGGCCGTTCCGGCGCCGAGGCCCGATGCGCCGCCTGTGATCAGAAAGACGTTGCCGCGAATCTCCATCACTGTCTCCTTGGTTGGGGCCGATGCCGGTCGATCGGCGGAACGGCCGGTACGCCGGTTTGCGCGGCGCACGCGATCAGTCGATTGTACGGGGCGCCGTCGCACGCCGGCTTCAGCGGCACGGTCGTGCGAACCCAGGTCAGACGAAACGGCTGCGGCAGACGAAAAAAAAGCCGCCCGGAAAGGGCGGCTTGCGGTGCACGACGCGGTGCTTACTTCAGTGCGTCGAACGCACGCTCGCGGATTTCGTCCACGCTGCCGAGGCCCGAGATCTTGCGATACTGCGGGGCCTTCAGGCCGTTTTCCTCGCCGCGCTGCGCCCAGTCGCCGTAGTACGTGATCAGCGGCTTGGTCTGTGCTTCGTACACTTCGAGACGCTTCAGGACGGTTTCTTCCTTGTCGTCGTCGCGCTGGATCAGCGGTTCGCCCGTCACGTCGTCCTTGCCCTCGACCTTCGGCGGGTTGAACTTCACGTGGTACGTGCGGCCCGATGCCGGGTGCGTGCGGCGGCCGCTCATGCGCTCGACGATCTCCGAGAACGGGACGTCGATTTCGAGCACGTAGTCGATCGCGACGCCGGCTTCCTTCATTGCGTCAGCCTGCGCGATCGTGCGCGGGAAGCCGTCGAACAGGTAGCCGTTCGCGCAGTCGGCTTCCTTCAGGCGCTCCTTCACGAGGCCGATGATCAGCGCGTCCGGCACGAGCTTGCCGGCGTCCATGTAGCCCTTCGCCTCGACGCCGAGCGGCGAGCCGGCCTTGACGGCCGCGCGCAGCATGTCGCCCGTCGAGATTTGCGGGATGCCGAACTTTTCCTTGATGAAGTTTGCCTGGGTACCCTTGCCCGCGCCGGGCGCGCCCAACAGGATCAAACGCATGGTGATATCTCCGGTATGTAGATTCGTGTGGCGAGACGCAAAAGCGTCGGCGACAGCGTGCGCGGGGCTTGCCTTGCGCGCGGCGGACCGGTCTGATGCGGCGCGTCGGCGAAAGGCGACGCGCGGCTGCCGGGACGGGCCGTGGCGGGGTCAAGCTAGGACGCGCGGGTCGCGGACGGCTCGCACAATCGCCTGATTATGCCACGGGTTATTTTGAACCCGGCCGAAAAAGGGCCTGCACGCGTGCGAGATCGGCCGGCGTATCGATGCCGGCTTCGGGTGCATGCTCGGTGATCAGCACCGCGATGCGCTCGCCGTGCCACATCGCGCGCAGCTGTTCGAGCTGCTCGGCCTGCTCGATCGGCGCCTGCGCGAGCGACGGATAGGTGCGCAGGAAACGCGCGCGATATGCGTAGAGTCCGATGTGGCGGTAGACCGGAAAGGCCGGTGCGGGCATGGCCGCGACGTCGGGCCAGTGCGGCTGGTACGCATCGCGGCTCCACGGAATCGGCGCGCGCGAGAAGTACATCGCGACGTGGCGCGCGTCGAGCGCGACCTTCACGATGTTCGGGTTGAACACATCGGCCGCGTCGTGGATCGGGTGCGCGGCGGTCGCGATCGCGCAGTCCGGGTGCGCGGCGAGGTGCGACGCTACGTCGCGGACGAGCGCCGGGTCGATCAGCGGCTCGTCGCCCTGCACGTTGACGACGACGGTGTCGTCGCTCCACCCGAAGGTCGCGGCGACTTCCGCGAGCCGGTCGGTGCCGGACGGATGGTCGGCGCGCGTCAGCACCGCTTCGAAACCGTGCTCGCGGGCCGCGTCGAGCACGCTCTGCGCGTCGGACGCGACGAGCACCTGCTGCGCGCCCGCTTCGCGCGCGCGCTCGGCGACGCGGACGACCATCGGCTTGCCGCCGAGATCGGCGAGCGGCTTGTTCGGCAGGCGCGTCGACGCGAGCCGGGCAGGAATGACGGCGATGAAGGGCTGCGGATGAGTCATCGGGGCTGAGCGGTGAGAAGAGCGGGGCGGGCGGCGCGTCGAAGGCAGGCCGCCCGGCAGGGGCCGGCACGCGGCCGCAAAGGAGCGCGGCCGGGTGCCGGTGCAGCGGTGCGGCGTTTAGCTGCCGGCCGGGCCGGCGGGGTCGACCGGCGTGCCTTCGACGGTCTGGCGTGCTTCGTCGACGAGCATCACGGGGATGCCGTCGCGGATCGGGTAGGCGAGCTTGTCCGCGTTGCAGATCAGCTCCTGCGCGGCGCGGTCATAGTGGAGCGGGCCTTTGCAGATAGGGCACACAAGGATTTCAAGCAGGCGAGCGTCCACGGAGTTTCTCCACAACGAGGGCAATGAGGCGAGGATCGAGCGCGGCTTCGACGGGGACGACCCACAGCCGAGCGTCGCGCCAGGAAGCGCCCAATTTTACTGCATCCTTCTCGGTGATCAGGATCGCATCGACCGCGTCGTCGACGAACGGATTGTCGGCGAACGCGTAATGGTCGGGCAGCGCGCGCGTCGCCGGCGCGAGGCCGGCCGCACGCAGCGTCGCGAAGAAGCGTTCCGGCGCGCCGATGCCGGCCGCGGCGAGCACGCGCTCGTGCGCGAACTGCGACAGCGGGCGGCGCAGCGCCGGCTGGTCGAGGTGCCACGCGGCGCCCGGCGTGAGCGCGAGCGCATAGGTGTCGGGCCACGGCGGCAGCGCGCCGCTGTACGGATCGTTGACGAGCGTCGCGTCGCGGTGGCGCGACAGCGGCTCGCGCAGCGGCCCGGCCGGCAGCAGGAAGCCGTTGCCGCCGAGCCGGTGGTCGAACACGACGAGCTCGACCGTGCGCGCGAGGCGGTAGTGCTGGAGGCCGTCGTCGCTGACGATCACGTCGACGTCCGGGTGCGCGGCGCGCAGCGCCTGCGCGGCCGCGACGCGGTCGGGGCACACCCACACGGGCGCGCCGGTGCGGCGCGCGATCAGCAGCGGTTCGTCGCCGGCCGCGCGCGCGCGCGACGCGGGCGTGACCGCGGTGGGCGCCTTCACGTTCGCGCCGTAGCCGCGCGACACGACGCCCGGCGTGAAGCCGGCCGCGCGCAGCGCGTCGACGAGCGCGATCACGGTCGGCGTCTTGCCGGTGCCGCCGACGGTCACGTTGCCGACCACGACGACCGGCACACCGACGTCGACCGGTTGCTTCCAGCCCTGCGCGTAGGCCGTGCGGCGCAGTGCCGCGCACAGGCCGAACACGCACGCGAACGGCGTGAGCGCCCACGCGAGGGCGCCGCGTCGCTGCCATTCGCGCGTGAGGCGCGCTTCGAGCCGCGCGAGCGGGCCGCCGGGCGCGCTCATCGGGCCGGGCGCGGCGCGTCGTGCGCCGCGGCGTGGGACGGATTCGTCAAGACGGATTCTCCGTGGGGCGGCGCGTGCCGCAAGGGGTTCGGAAGGCGGCACTCTAGCGCGCCGCACGCGGGCGCGGCAAGCGCGGCCGGGCGACGCACCCGATGGGGCCGGATCGGAGCGGGCTGTGGATAACTCTGTGAAAAACTCCTTGCCTGTCCGCGTCAAACGCCCGCCGGGTGGACATCGAATCGGCGGCAAATCGAACCGAAAGCTTTAAAAAACGATAAAAATCAATGCGTTGTAAGGAATCGTCTGGATTTTTCCGCGGTTTTGAAGTGTTTTTGATGGACGATTGCCAGAGTGTGGACACCTTCCGAATGTTGCAGCGCGGGCAGCCGGCGCTGGACGCCGCGCGCGTGTCGGACTATCTTGTCGCCGCCAGCATTCATCCGACCGCCCATGCTTTCCGACTCTCCTTTTTCTGCTCCCGGCGCGACCCGCGGCGGCGACGAAGTGATTCCCGTTTCGGCGCTCAATCGCGCGATTTCGACGATGCTCGAGCGCTCGTTTCCGCTGCTGTGGATTTCGGGCGAAGTGTCGAATTTCACGCGCGCCGCGAGCGGCCACTGGTATTTCTCGATCAAGGACCAGCAGGCGCAGATGCGCTGCGTGATGTTCCGCGGTCGCGCGCAGTACGCGGAATTCACGCCGCGCGAAGGCGACCGGATCGAGGTGCGCGCGGTCGTCACGATGTACGAGCCGCGCGGCGAAGTGCAGCTCAACGTCGAGGCCGTGCGGCGTACCGGCCAGGGGCGCCTCTACGAGGCGTTCCTGCGGCTGAAGGCGCAACTCGAGGCCGAAGGCCTGTTCGCGCCCGAGCGCAAGCGGCCGCTGCCGGCGCACCCGCGCGCGATCGGCATCGTCACGTCGCTGCAGGCCGCCGCGCTGCGCGACGTGCTGACCACGCTCGCGCGCCGCGCGCCGCACATCCCGGTGATCGTCTATCCGGCGCCCGTGCAGGGCGCGGGCTCGGCCGAGAAGCTCGTCGCGGCCGTGCAGGCCGCAAACGCGCGGCGCGAGGTCGACGTGCTGCTGGTCTGTCGCGGCGGCGGGTCGATCGAGGATCTGTGGTCGTTCAACGACGAAGCGCTCGCGCGTGCGATCGCGGCGAGCGAACTGCCGGTCGTCAGCGGCGTCGGCCACGAAACCGATTTCACGATCGCGGACTTCGCGGCCGACCTGCGCGCGCCGACGCCGACCGGCGCGGCCGAGCTCGCGAGTCCGCAGCGCGCGTTGCTGTTGCGCGAGGTTGCCGACCGGCAGCGCGCGCTTGCGCGCAGCCTGGAACGCGGGCTCGAGCAGCGTGCGCAGCAGCTCGACTGGCTCGCGCGCCGGCTCGTCAGCCCGGCCGAACGGCTGCAGCGGCAGCGTACCCACGTCGAGCAACTGGCGGTGCGGCTCGCCTCGGCGGCGTCGCGGCCGGTGCGCGACGCGCGTGCGCGTTTCGCGCTCGCGCAATTGCGCTGGCAGCGCGCGCGGCCCGACCCGGCGCAGGCGCGTCAGGCACTCGCCGGGCTGTCGCAACGTCTCGCGGTGGCGCTGCAGCGCCGTCACGAGCGCGATACCGCGCGCGTGTCGGCCTGCGCGGCGCGGCTCGAGGTGCTGAGCCCGCAGCGCACGCTCGAGCGCGGCTACGCGGCGCTGATCGACACGCAGACCGGCCGCGCGGTGCGCGCGCCGAATGCGCTGAAACCGCAGCGCCGCCTGACCGTGCATCTCGCCGAAGGCTCGGCCGACGTATCGCTCGCCGACGTGCAGCCGCGGCTGACCGATACGATCTGACGACGGCGGCGTAAGCGAAACGAAGGTCACGCGCCCGGCGGCCCGGATGCACGGGGCGCGCCGGGCGCGGGAACGGAGGCTGCGCATCGTCGTCTCGTCCTGCCGGATGAAGCGCCAGCGGCGATTTTCTGCATACCGCGGATAAATGCCCGTGAGTTTGCGGGGATATTCGGACTCGCCTACAATCGGACGCTCGGCAGCATTCAACACAGCCTCCCTACATACTCAACGAAGGAATCGCCATGGCTCATACGCTCCCGCCGCTCCCGTACGCTGAAGACGCACTCGCGCCGACCATCTCGAAAGAGACGATCGAGTACCACTACGGCAAGCATCATCAGGCTTATGTGACGAACCTGAACAATCTGATCCCGGGCACGGAATTCGAAAACCTGTCGCTGGAAGAGATCGTGAAGAAGTCGTCGGGCGGCATCTTCAACAACGCCGCGCAAATCTGGAACCACACGTTCTTCTGGAACAGCCTGTCGCCGAACGGCGGCGGCGCACCGTCGGGCGCGCTGGGCGACGCGATCAACGCGAAGTGGGGTTCGTACGACGCGTTCAAGGAAGCGTTCACGAAGGCCGCAGTCGGCACGTTCGGTTCGGGCTGGGCATGGCTCGTGAAGAAGGCCGACGGTTCGCTCGACATCGTGTCGACGAGCAACGCCGCCACGCCGCTGACGACGGCCGACAAGCCGCTGCTGACGATCGACGTGTGGGAACACGCGTACTACATCGACTACCGCAACGCACGTCCGAAGTTCGTCGAAGCGTTCTGGAACATCGTGAACTGGGACTTCGCAGCGAAGAACTTCGCGTAAGTCCGGGCGTCCCGCGCGCCGTTGCGCGCGCGGCACCCCAAAAGGAAGCCCTCGTCACGAGGGCTTTTTTGTTTTTGTCGGGCGGGAATCGATGCGTGGCACGCGCCGGCTCAGGCGAGCGTCGTCGACAACCAGCCGAGCGCCGCGCTCGCGATCACGACGGCCCACGGCGGCACCCGCCAGAACACGAGCGCGACGAACGCGACGAGCGCCGCCGCGAAGTCGCGCGGCGACACGATCGTTTCGCTCCACACCGGGTGATACAGCGCGGCGAGCAGCAGCCCGACCACCGCCGCGTTCACGCCCGCGAGCGCGGCCTGCATGCGCGTGCTGCGGCGCAGGCGTTCCCAGAACGGCGCGGTGCCCGCGACGAGCAGGAACGACGGCGCGAAGATCGACACGAGCGCGATCGTCGCGCCGAGCCAGCCGGTCGGCGCGTCGCGCAGCGACGCACCGAGGAACGCCGAGAACGTGAAGAGCGGCCCCGGCACGGCCTGCGCGGCACCGTAGCCGGCCAGGAACGCCGCATCGCCGACCCAGCCCGGCGCCACGACGGCCGCCTGCAGCAGCGGCAGCACGACGTGCCCGCCGCCGAACACCAGCGCGCCGGTGCGAAAGAATGCGTCGGCCACCGCGAGGGTGTGCGAATGCAGCGCGCCCGCCGCGAACGGCAACGCGACGAGCAATGCGGCGAACAGCAGGAGCCACAGCGCACCCGCGCGATGCGACACGTGCAGCGGCAGCGGATCGTGCGCGCCGCGCTCGGGCTGCGGCAACAGTACGAGCCCGGCCGCGCCGGCCGCGACGATCACGGCCACCTGCAGCCATGCGGCCGGCACGAGCAGCGCGAGGCAGGCCGCGACCGCCATCAGCGTGGCGCGGCGCGCATCCGGGCACAGCGTGCGCGCCATGCCCCACACCGCCTGCGCGATCACCGCGACCGACACGATCCGCAGCCCGTGCAGCGCGCCGGCCGCGACCGGCATGCCCGCTGCGTGCATGCCGAGCGCGAACAGCATCATCAGCAGCGCCGACGGCAGCGTGAAGCCGAGCCATGCGGCGAACATCCCCGCATAGCCCGCGCGCGACAGGCCGATCGCCATCCCGACCTGGCTGCTCGCCGGCCCCGGCAGGAACTGGCACAGGCCGACGAGATCGGCATACGCGCGTTCGCTCAGCCAGCCGCGCCGCGTGACGAACGCGTCGCGGAAGTAGCCGAGATGCGCGACGGGCCCGCCGAACGACGTGAGGCCGAGCCGCAGGAACGCGACGAAGACAGGCCACGTGTGGCGGGAAGGGGCGGTAAGGGTGGACGTGTTCAAGCGCGTGTGCGGGGAGAAGGACGAACGAGCCGCCACGATAGCGCGAAGCGATGACGGCGGGAATGCGGCGTTGCGGCGATCGCGCGATGGCGTCACGACGGGCGCGTCAGCACGGAGGCGGCGCGTAGTCGGCGCGTCGTCAGTGCGTGCCGTCGGGCAGCCCACTCGCGCGGCGCAGCGCGCCGACGTCGACGAGTTCGATCTCGCCGACATGCAGCCGCACGACGCCATCGGCCTGCAGCGCCTTCAGCAGCTGGTTGGTGGTTTGCCGTGTGAGTGACAGCATCGCCGCGAGCTTTTCCTGCGACAGCCGGATGCGCGTGCGGCCGGCGCTGATCCCGCCGTAGCCGTCGGCGATCATCAGCAGCCGAGCGGCAAGCCGCTGCGCGGCCGGCATCACGCTCATCGATTCGACGGTCAGGAAGCTCAGCCGGAGCTTTTGCGCCATCAACAGCGCGAACTGCCGCCAGTATTGCGGCGTCGTGTCGAGAATCGCGAGCAGCGCGCCCTGCGGGACGTGCAGCAGCAGCGTGTCGTCGAGCGCGATCGCGTCGTGCGTGCGCGGCTGGCCGTCGAACAGCGCGATCTCGCCGAACCACGTGACGGGTTCGGCGACCGTCAGCAGCGCTTCCTTGCCCTGCGGATCGACCGCGCCTATGGTGAGGGAGCCGGCCAGCACCGCATACAGCCCGCATGGCGGGTCGCCGCGGCGGAACAGCGCGTGGCCGGCCGGCAGGTGCCGCAACGCGGCGCGAGCGAGCAGGTCGCCGCGCAACGCCGGCGGCAGCGCGGCGAACCACGGGTGCGCTTCGATCTGCGGCAGGTACGGGGCGAGCGGCGAGGGCATGGGCGCGCGATGTCGGGTAGCTGACAGAGCTTCTTGGGCGTGACGCGCATCATAGCGCTCGATGATCGTTCAGGAGACACCATGAAGACGCTCGAAGACCACCTTTCCCAGTATGCGGCCTACCATCGCGACGCGCGCAACATCGCGACGCATCTGGTCGGCATTCCGATGATCGTGTTCGCGGTCGAGGTGCTGTTGTCGCGGCCGGCGCTCGGCACGCTGGCCGGTGTTGCGCTGTCGCCGGCGCTGCTGCTCGCGGTGGCGTTCGCGGTGTTCTACCTGCGCCTCGACCTGCGCTTCGGGGCGGTCATGACCGCGCTGTTCGCTTTCGGCCTGTGGGCCGCGCAGACGCTCGCGCTGCTGCCGACCGCGCAATGGCTCGGGATCGGCATCGGCGGGTTCGTGGTCGGCTGGATCGTGCAGTTCGTCGGGCACTGGTTCGAGGGGCGCAAGCCCGCGTTCGTCGACGACCTGGTCGGGCTGATGGTCGGGCCGCTGTTCGTCGTCGCCGAAGTCGCGTTTTTCGCGGGCCTGCGCGGCGACGTGCGCCGTGAGGTCGAGCGGCGCTCGGGACCCGTGCACGGCGGCGCGCATTCGCATGTGTGACACGTCGGCCGCGCCGGCCTGCATGGTCGGCGCGGACGCGGTCGGCTGCGCCCTCGGCGGCCGGTTCGCGGCGGCATCGCGGCCGGCCCTGGCGCGGCGATGCGCTGTGGGCCGAACTGACCGCGCGGGCGACCTGCGAGCGGCGCGGGGCCGCGCGTCGCCCGCCACCCCACGCGCGAGGCGCAACGGCTAAGATGCGGGGTGCGTCGCACGACAGGACGCGTACGCGGAGCAACCGCCATGGTGGATCGCCCGACTCTCGATGCCTACGAAGCCCATGCCGCGCAATACGCGCAGGACTGGCTCGACCAGGCCGCCCCCGACGACATGTATGCACTGCTAGAGCAGTATTTCTCGCCCGGGTCGACGGCCGACGTCGGCTGCGGTGCGGGACGCGACACCGCGTGGCTCGCTTCGCGCGGATTCGACGTGCGCGGCTACGATGCGAGCGCCGCGCTGCTCGCCGAGGCGCGCTTGCGCCACCCGTCGCTGACCTTCGAGCTGGCTGCGCTGCCGGCGCTCGCCGGCGTGCCGGCCGGCGCGTTTCGAAACGTGTTGTGCGAGACGGTCGTCATGCATCTCGAACAGGCGGATGCCGCAGCGGCGGCCGCGCGGCTGGCCGCGCTGCTGATGCCCGGCGGCACGCTGTACCTGAGCTGGCGGGTGGCCGGCAACGGCGCGCTGCGCGACGAGCGCGGCCGCTTGTATACGCCGCTCGATTCGGCGCGCATGCATGCGGCGCTCGGCGCCGGCATGCACGTGATCGACGAGCACGAGGTGGTCAGCGCGTCGTCCGGCAAGCGCGTGCACCGGCTGATCGCGCGCCGGGCTAGCGACCTCGACGGCGCCGCGTGAGCGCGGCCGCGCGAACTCATTCGCGGTTGAGTGCCGCTTCCCAGTTGATGTCGACGCACAGCACCTGCATGCCGGTCGCGACCGGCGCGGCGATCGATGCGGTCACGCACAGGTGCGCTTCGTTGATCGACAGGTACGGCGGCGTCAGATGCACGCGGCCGGGCGCGCGCGTCGCGTGGATGAAGTAGGGGCGGCGCTCCCAGCTTGCGCCTTCCGAATGCAGCAGCGGCCGGAAGCGCTTCGCCCGCTGCGAGACGCTGCCGCGCGCGAGCACGTTGTCGCCGATCTGGCGGCCCGATGCATCGAGCAGGAAGCAGCGCGCGGTTTCCGGCAACCCGAGCACGGCGCCGGCGGCGTCGATCAGCGATTCGCCCGCGACGAGCTTCTGGCTGGCTTCCTCCAGCGCGGTGACATACGGCGCGAGGCGTTCGGCCTGCGTGCGCTCGCGTTGCGCGACGCGCAGCCGCAACGCGGCCGACAGCGTATCCATGCAGCCTGCGGCGGCCTGCGGTTGCACGGGGTCGACGCTCGGCCCCGCGAAGTACTGCCCCTGCACGAAATCGACGTCGCATTCGAGCGCGATCATCGCGTCGCGCTCGGTCGAGAGCCCGCCCATCAGCACGAGCTGGCCGGATTCGTGCAGCAGCGACACGAGCCCGGGCAGTACGCGCTCGAGATGCGAGTGTTCGCTCGCCTGCGCGAGGATCCCGCGGTCGAGCGTGACGATGTCGGGGTGCAGGTGCCACACGCGGTCGATGTTCGAATGCTTCGCGCCGAAGCCGCCGAGCGCGATCAGGAAGCCGGCCTTGCGCAGCCCGTCCACGATCGCCGCATAGCGCGGCGTCTCGCCGCCCGCCTGCTCGGGCACCTCGAGCACCACGCGATGCGGCGGCAGGCCGAGCGCCTTCAGGTTCGCGAGCAGCGCGTCGCCGTAGATGGTGTCCATCAGCGCGGCCGGATGCAGGCTCAGGAAAAGCCATTCGTCGTGACTGTCGAACGCGTGGAAGTTGCCGAGATGCAGCGATTCGGCGAGCCGGCCGAGCTCGAGCAGGTCGCCGCGCCGCGCCGCCTGCGTGAACACCTCGTGCGACGCGACCTGGCGGCTGTCCTCGTCATGCGCGCGCAGCGACGCGTGATAGCCGATCGCGCGGCGGTGCGACACCGAGAAAACGGGCTGGAACACGCTGAATACGGTGTATGCGCCGTACAGCACGGTGCGCCGCTTCCCGTCGTCGCCGGCGACGGGGCGGGGCGGCTGGAAGCCGGGTGGATCGATGTCGATCATGCTCATGATGTCGGCCGAAGGAAGACTGCCAGTTTACCTACAGAATAGGCGAGCAAGAAGCATGCACGGCATCGCGCCCCGTGCGGCGGGCCGTCGCGGCCGGCAGCGGTCGCGCGGCGCGGCCGTGCTGCACCGACATGGTGCGCGGCGCGCCGCCGTGGCGATTGCGGCGGCGCGCGCCGTGCGTCATGCGCGTTCGGATGGATCGGTCTTGTGCTGCGTGCCGCCGCGGATGTCGGGCGCGAGTTGCGCGAAGATCCACGCGGACGCGGCCGTGATGATCCCGACGCAGATGAAGGTCGCATGGAACGCGGGCAGCGTGTTGCTCGGCGTCACCGTGCGCAGCATCCCGGTGAAGGTGGCCAGCAGCGCGCCCGCGACCGTGACGCCGAGGCTCATCGACAGCATCTGCACGAGCGAGAACAGGCTGTTGCCGCTGCTCGCGCCGCCGGTGCCGAGATCCTTCAGCGTCAGCGTGTTCATCGCGGTGAACTGCATCGAGTTGAAGCCGCCGAACAGCGCGAGATGGACGACCTTCACCCACACCGGCACCGTGTCGCGCATCAGCGCGAAGCTCGCCATCATCACACCGACCATGATCGTGTTCGCGAGCAGCACCTTGCGGTAGCCGTGCTGCGTGATCAGGCGCGTGATGATCCGTTTCGAGAACATCCCGGCCGCCGCGACCGGCAGCATCATCAGCCCGGCCTCGAATGCCGAATAGCCCAGACTCACCTGCAGCAGCAGCGGGATCAGGTACGGCATCGCGCCGCTGCCGATCCGCGCGAACAGGTTGCCGAGCAGGCCGACGCTGAACGTATGGATCTTGAACAGTTCGAGCGAGAAGATCGGCTGCGGCGCGCGCACCGCGTACAGCCCGTACGCGACGAAGCACGCGAGGCTCAGGATCAGCAGCACGAGCACGGCCGCGTGCTGCATCCCGAGATCGGCGAGCCCGTCGAGCGACAGCGAGATCGCGACCATCCCGATCGTCAGCAGCAGATAGCCCTTGAGGTCGAAGCGGCCGACGGCCGGGTTGCGCGCGTCGGGCATCGAGTAGAAGGTCGCGACGCAGCCGGCGACGCCCACCGGCACGTTGATCAGGAAGATCCAGTGCCACGACGCGATCTTCACGAGCCAGCCGCCGAGCGTCGGCCCGATCAGCGGCCCGATCAGCCCGGGAACCGCGACGAACGACAGCGCGGGCAGGTAGCGTTCGGCCGGGAAGGTGCGCAGCACGGCCAGCCGCCCGACCGGCAGCAGCATCGCGCCGCCCACCCCCTGCACGACGCGGAACACGACGAGCTGCGACAGCGTATGCGCGTTCGCGCACAGCAGCGAACCGAGCGAGAACACCAGGATCGCGCTGAAGAACACGCGCCGTGTGCCGAACGTGTCCGCGAGCCAGCCCGAGACGGGAATCATCACCGCCATCGTCAGCGAGTAGGCGATCACGACCGACTGCATCCGCAGCGGCGATTCGCCGAGACTCACTGCCATCGACGGCAGCGCCGTGTTGACGATCGTCGCATCGAGCGTCTGCATGAAGAAGCCCGTCGCAACGAGCCAGAGCATCACGGTGAGATTCTTTTCGCCGGGGGCGGCGGCGGGCGGGCGTTGGAACATGGGGACGGACCGGTGGCGCGGGACAGCCGCCATTGTAGGCAAAGCCGCCGGGCCACGCAGGATCGGTCCGGACGCCTGTCCGGCGGCGGACCGGTACAGTTCAGTCGAAAGTGTCCGCAGGCGTATCTGTCCGCATGTCGCCACTGTCCGAAATACTGGCGTCATCGAACCCACCCGACCCGGAGGCGGCCATGCGCGAACTGCGACTCTACGAGATGGACGGCAACGAACCGGCCGGGCGGTGGCGGATTGTCGATCGCACCGCGTTGCAGGTCGCGGACGGCGATCTGTGGGTGACGATCGAGGGCCGGCCCGACGATCACTGGTTGCACGCCGGCGAGACCCTGGCGCTGCTGCCCGGCATGCGCGTATGGATCAGCGCGGCGGCGGGCGGCGCGGTGTTCGCGTTCGGCCCGCAGGCGGCGCCGGCCGCGCAGGCTGCGCCGAGCGCGTGGCGGCGGCTCGCCGCATGGCGCGGCGGCCGTGCTCAGGCAGCCGCGTCGCTGCCGACGTAGCGCGCGCGGGGCCGGATGAGCTTGCCGTCCGCGTACTGTTCGAGCGCATGCGCGATCCAGCCCGCGGTGCGGCCGGCCGCGAACAGCGTGAACGCGGCGCCGTCGGGCAGCGCAAGCGTGCGCTCCAGCACCGCGAGCGCGAAATCGATCGACGGCCGCAGGCCGGTCGCCGCCTCGACGCGCGCGGCGAGCGCGCCGGCGATGCGCAGCGGCGCCCGGGCGGGCAGCGTCGCGTGCAGTGCGTCGAGCAACGCGCGTGCGCGCGGATCGCCGTCGGGATAGAGCGGATGCGCGAAACCGGACAGCGCCGTGCGTGCGCCGTCCGCCCGTTCGTCGTGCGCGACGCGCAGCGCGAGGTAGCGGTCGAGGTCGGCGGCCCGCGCGGCTTCGTCGAGCAGGGCGCCCGCGCGGAACGTCTCGCCGCCGTGGCGCGGGCCCGACAGCGCTGCGAGCCCGCCCGCGATCGCACCGAACAGGTGGGTGCCGGTCGACGCGATGCAGCGCACCGCAAAGGTCGACGGGTTCAGTTCATGATCGGCGCAAAGCACGAGTGCGCGGCGCAGCAGGTCGGCTTCGTCGCGCCGCCGGATCCGCCACGCGGCGGCGAGCTGTCGATGCACGGGCGCGTCGCCCGGCGCGATGCCGGCCAGCGCGGCCGTCGTCACGCGCAGCAGCAGCGTGGCCGCGCCGAACTGCGCGTCGCGCCCCTGCGCCCACAGGCGCGGCAGCGAGGCGGCCGCGGCGGGGAGCAGCACCAGCGTGCGCTCAAGCGGCGCGAGATGGGCCCAGCGGCGGGCCCAGTCTTCCCACTGCGCGGCGTCGAAACCGGTCGACGCAAGCGCTGCCTCAGCGAGCCGCGCAGGCGGACAATCCCACAGGCGGGCCGCCGTTTCCTCGAGCGTCGCGTCGTTCGCGAGCGCGATCGCATCGGCGCCGCGATAGTGCAGGCGCCCGTCGGCGATGTGCGTGATCCGCGATTCGAGCACGGGCACGCCCCAGTCGAGCGAGCGTTCGGCGACGCCGCCCGCGCGTTTTGCATCGGCGCGGCGGCGCGCGAGCAGGCGCACCTCGTCCGCGTCGTAGCGGCGGCGCTTGCTCGCGCCGTCGGGCAGCGAGCGCAGCAGGCCGCGGCTCACATAGGCGTAAAGGGTGCTCACGCTGACACCGAGGATGCCGGCGGCTTCCGGCGCGCTGAGGGACGTCATGCCGATCGCTCCTGTCGGGGCGCATGAAGCGCGGCCCGGCTACAACTATTCGTTATGCATTGATTCGCGCAATCAAGATTGATCGCGCCTGTCGCGAATTCTAGACTCGAATCCGTCTCCTCAACGGTTCGCCTCCACCATGACCCCCGAACTCGCATTGACCCGCTTGTGGCAACTCGCGCACGGCGAACCGCGCGCACTGGCCCGCGCGGCCGTGGTGGGGCAGGACCCGACGCTGCCGTCGGCGTTCCACGTCGGCACGCTCGCCGCGGCGACGATCGCGGCAGCCGGGCTCGCGGCGGCCGAATGCCACCGGCTGCGCACGGGCGTCGCGCAGCGCGTCGACGTGTCGATGCGCGACGCGCTCGTCGCGTTTCGCAGCGAACGCTACCTGCGCGTGGACGACGGCCTGCCGCCCGAGCCGCGCCATCCGGTGACGGGCTTCTACGACACGCGCGACGGGCGCTGGATCCAGCTGCATGCGAACTTTCCGCATCACCTGCACGGGATTCTCGACGTGCTCGGCAGCGGCCCGCAGCGCGATGACGTGGCCGCGGCGATCCGCACGTGGGACGGCGCGGCACTCGATACCGCGCTGGCCGAGGCCGGTCTGTGCGCGGCATTGATCAGAACCCCTGACGAATGGGCGGCGCACGACCAGGCACGGGCACTCGCGTCGCTGCCGCTGTTCGAGATCGAGCGGATCGGTGACGCGCCCGTCGAGGCGATCGGCCACGGCGCGCCCGACCAGCCGCTCGCGGGCGTGCGCGTGCTCGATCTCACGCGCATCATCGCGGGGCCGGTCGCGGGCCGCACGCTGGCATCGCACGGGGCACAGACGCTGCTCGTCAACGGCCCGCACCTGCCGAACATCGCGTCGCTCGTGATCGACAACGGGCGCGGCAAGCGCTCGACGTGGATCGACCTGCGCGAGGCGGGCGGTGTCGCCACGTTGCGCGCGCTCGCACGCGACGCCGACGTATTCCTGCAGGCCTATCGCCCCGGCGCGCTCGCGGCACGCGGGTTTTCGCCGCAGGCGCTGGCGGAGCTGCGGCCCGGCATCGTCTGCGTGTCGGTGTCCGCATACGGGCACGCGGGGCCGTGGTCGATGCGGCGTGGCTTCGATAGTCTCGTGCAGTCGGCGAGCGGTATCGCCTGGCACGAGCAGCACGCCGCGCACGCGGACGGCCCGCGCCATCTGCCGTGCCAGGCGCTCGATCATGCGACGGGTTATCTCGCGGCGTTCGGCGCGATGATCGCGCTCGCGCGCCGTGCGACGGAAGGGGGGAGCTGGCACGTGCGGCTGTCGCTCGCGCAGACGGGGCGCTGGCTGCAATCGTTCGGTGTGGTGCCGGACGGCCTGCGGGCGCCGGATTTCACGTTCGACGACGTGCGCGACCGGATCGATCGGAGCGCGTCGCCGTTCGGCACGATCGATGCCGTGCGTCCGGCCGAACGCCTGTCGGCGACAGCGCCGCGCTTCACGCGGCCGCCCGTGCCGCTCGGCACGGACGAAGCATGCTGGCTGTGAGCGCCGGCGGCGCCGTACGCCGTGAGTATTGCCGGCGTTACTTGCGTAGTTCGACGACGAAGTCGTAGTAGTCGTTGCGGCAGTAGGTATCGGTGAGTTCGATCGCGCGCTGGTCGGCCGTATAACCGATCCGTGTGATCAGCAGCAGCGCGTCGTGCGGTGCGATGCCCATCTGTTGCGCGATCTCGTCGGTCGCGTTGACCGCGCGGAAATGCTGCAGTGCGCGCACGATCGGCGTGCCGCGCGCTTCGAGATAGCTGTACAGCGAACCGCCGATCGCCTGCGGATCGGGAATCAGCGTGGCGGGGAACGTCGAATTCTCGACGGCCATCACGATGCCGTCGGCGAGGCGCAGGCGTTTCAGCCGTGTAACGGAGGCGGCCGGCGACAGGCCGAGCTGGATCACTTCGTCGCGATTCGCCGGCTGGATTTCGCGCTCGAGCCATTGCGAACTCGGCTTGAAGCCGCGGCGCTCGAGCATCTCGCTGAAGCTCGACAGCCGCGACAGCGGATCCTCGTAGCGCGGCCGGATGAAGTTGCCGGCACCCTGCGTGCGGCGGATCAGGCCCTGCTCGACGAGCAGCGCGATCGCCTTGCGCGCGGTAATGCGCGACACGCCGAGCGCTTCGGACAGCACGCGTTCGGACGGCAGCGCCTCGCCGGCCGCCCAGCGATTGTCGTGGATCGCGTCGCCGAGCTTGCGGGCGAGCTGCAGGTAGAGCGGCGTGTCGTTGTCGGGGTCGGGGCGCAGGTCCTGCCAGCGGTCGTCCGTGGGTGCCTTCATGGAATGGGTATCGATCAGGGTGCCGGCCATTCTAAGTCATCATGCGGCGCCGTTATAGCCGGTTTTTGCCGTGTAACAGGTGGACGCCGCACCGATTGACTACACTGATGCGTCGTATTTGATGCTTCGGCCGCGGGTGCGCGGCCACGAATCCGCAGCGAGGAGCGCATGACAGACACGATCGCCACGGTCGTCCTGCCGGACGGCGAGACGATTCCGAAACTCGGCCTGGGTACCTGGGAAATGGGCGAGCGGCCTGCGCGCCGCGCGGACGAGATCGCCGCGTTGCGCGAGGGGATCGATCTCGGGATGACGCTGGTCGATACCGCCGAGATGTACGGTGACGGCGCGACCGAGGCACTCGTCGGCGAGGCGCTCGCCGGCCTGCGTGACGACGTGTTCCTGGTCAGCAAGGTGTATCCGCATCACGCGAGCCGGCGCGGCGTCGTCGCCGCGTGCGACGCGAGCCTCAAGCGCCTGCGTACCGATCGTCTCGACCTGTACCTGCTGCACTGGCGTGGTTCGGTGCCGCTCGAGGAGACGGTCGAGGGGTTCGAGGCGCTGCGGCGCGCGGGCAAGATCCGCCACTGGGGCGTCAGCAACTTCGATACGGCCGACATGGCCGAGCTCGTCGACGAGGCGGGCGGGGGCGCGTGCGCGACCAACCAGATTCTCTACAACATCGCGCGGCGCGGCCCGGAATTCGACCTGCTGCCGTGGCTCGCCGATCACCGGATGCCGGCGATGGCCTACAGCCCGGTCGATCACGGACGGCTGCCGAAGCGTTCTCCGCTCGATGAAATCGCGCGGCAGCGCGGCGTGTCGGTCACGCGCGTCGCACTCGCGTGGGTGCTTGCGCAGCCGGGCGTGTTCGCGATTCCGAAGGCGTCGCGGATCGAGCACGTGCGCGACAATCGCGCCGCGCTCGATCTCGTGTTGAGCGATGACGAGCGCGCGCAACTCGACGGGTACTTCCGTCCGCCGCGCAGCAAGCGCGCGCTCGAAATGCTCTGACCGCGTCGGGTCAGGCGACGCGTCGGTCAGTGGCCATGGCCACTGGACGATCCGCCGTTGCTGCCGTTGCCGCCGTTACCACCGTGGCCGCCGGCACTGCCATTGCCGTTCCCGTTGCCGACGCCGTTGGCACCGCCGTTGCCGGCGCCGCCACTGCCGTTGCCGTTGCCATTGCCGCCGCCGTTGCCGTGACCTCCGGTGCCATGGCTGCCGCCGCCGGAGCCACCGCCGGAGCCACCGCCGGAACCGCCGCCGGAGCCACCGCCGGAGCCACCGCCGGAGCCACCGCCGGAGCCGCCGCCGGAACCACCGCCGGAACCACCGCCGGAGCCGCCGCCGGAACCACCGCCGGAGCCACCGCCGGAACCGCCACCGGAACCACCGCCGGAACCACCACCGGAACCACCACCGGAACCACCGCCGGAACCACCACCGGAACCACCACCGGAACCACCGCCACCGTGGCCTCCGCCACCGCCGGAACCGCCGCCACCGCCAGAGCCGCCACCGCCGTGACCTCCGTCGCCGTGGCCCCCGCCACCGCCGGAGCCGCCGCCACCGTGGCCCCCGTCGCCGTGGCCTCCGCCACCGCCGGAACCGCCACCACCGTGACCTCCGTCGCCGTGACCCCCGTCGCCGTGGCCTCCGCCACCGCCGGAGCCGCCACCACCGTGACCTCCGTCGCCGTGACCCCCGTCGCCGTGGCCTCCGCCACCGCCGGAGCCGCCGCCACCGTGGCCTCCTTCGCCGTGGCCTCCGTCGCCGTGGCCTCCGTCGCCATGGCCCCCGTCACCGTGGCCTCCATCACCGTGGCCTCCGTCACCGCCGGAGCCGCCACCGCCGGAGCCGCCACCGCCGGAGCCGCCACCGCCGGAGCCGCCACCGCCACCGCCACCGCCACCGCCACCGCCACCGCCACCGCCACCGCCACCGCCACCGCCACCGCCACCGCCACCATGGCCGCCCCCGGAAGTACCGCCCCCGGAAGTACCACCACCGGAAGTACCACCACCGGAAGTACCACCACCGGACGTACTGCCCCCGGAAGTACCGCCACCGGACGTACCACCGCCCGAACCCCCGCTGCCGGAAGCATTGCCGCCGCGGCCGGTGCCCCCCGAGCCCACCGAGCCGTTCGTCCCGCCCGTTGTCCCGCCGACGCCTGCCGGGCCGACGGTGCCATTGCCGTTGTTTCCGCCGCTACCCGGGCTGGCGCTCCCGCTTCCGGTCGTTCCGCCGCTACCGATGCCGCCGTTGCCGCCATTTCCGCCGTTGCCTCCGCCGGCATACACGCGCACCGAGCAAGCAGCCGGATTGGCCGCACATGACGCCGCGTTTTCGGCCAACATCATCACGGTGTCCGCGCTGGCCGCGGCGTCAGGCGCCGCGTTCTGCTCGATCTGGGCGGTTGGGGAAGTGGAAGTGCCGTCACCCGGCAGCACGGTCACAGGAACGACGGTTGTCGTGTCCTGAGCAACGGCATACGAGCAGCAGCACGCAATCGCGGCTGCGGCCAGCAGGGTCATGCGATAGCACCGTCCCGTCGCGCGGGACAGTTGTTTCGTTCTGCTCATCATTGGCCTCCCGATGCGCGCGATGCCTCGACACGCGCGTTCATCAACGTGTGGAGCAGGGGACCAGCAACGATGCAGTGTCGTTTCGGCGGCCGACGTGTGTTCGATCGGCGCCGGAAGCTAGCCGCGAACACGAGTCGGCACGCGGGCCCGCCGTGCGAATCCCTAACTGCGAGATTCGTGCCACCGGCCGGCTATGCCCGCGGCGCAAGGCGCGCATGTAGTGCGCGACAGCGTGCGATACGTCGTCGTGAGGTTTTTGTTTCCGAACTGAAACGTCTGACTACGTCTGGCGCGCCGTCGTGTCGGCAGCACGCGGCCAGCGATGGCAGAGGATCGACGCGATCCAGGCGACGAGAAAGAGTGCGACGATGCCGTAACCGATCGCGCCGAAGCGTTCCCCGAGTGCATCGAGCGCATCGCGTACGGGGCCCGTCAACGACAGCTTGTCGGCGAGCAGGCCGGCGGCCTCGATCCCGCCGATGGCCAGCGCGACGGCCGCCGACAGCAGCGTGATGCTCGCGTTGTAGAGCAGCTTGCGCCGCGGGTCGTCCATCGCCCATCCGTACGCATGAATCATCAGGACATTGTCGGTCGAGTCGATCAGCGTCATGCCGGCGGCGAACAGCGCGGGAAACAGCATGACCGCATAGAGCGGCAGCGCGTGGCTCGCCTGTGCGGCCGCGATCGCGAGCAGCGCGATTTCTGTTGCAGTATCGAAACCCAGGCCGAACAGCACCCCGGCCGGATACATGTGCCAGCTCTTCGACACGAAGCGGAACAGCGGACGCAGCAGCCGACCGACGAGGCCGGCCGGAGGATGTGCATGCGCGGCGTCGTGCGCCTGATCGGGCGCGTCGCGATAGCGCCGCCACACGTCGCGCAGGATCACCAGGTTCATGCACGCGAGCACGAGCAGGAAGGTGGCCGACACGGCCGTGCCGATCGTGCCGCCGATCTCGCGGAATGCGTCGAAGCGGTCGCGCAGTGCGAACGCGCTCAGCGCGATGCCGAGCGTCGCGGCGATCACGATCGTCGAGTGGCCGAGCGAGAAGAACAGGCCGACCGTCACCGGACGCTGGCCGTCCTGCATCAGCTTGCGCGTCGCGACGTCGATCGCGGCGATGTGATCGGCGTCGACTGCATGACGCAGGCCGAGCCCGTACGCGATCGCCGCGGTGCCGAGCAGCAGCGGATGGTCGCGCAGCACCGCGAGTGCCCACAGCCAGACGGCGACGTTCGCGGCGATCAGGCCGGCATACAGCATCAGCAGGCGGCGCAGGGCAGGGGGGCGTGGCATCGGCAGGGTTCCGTCGGACGAATCGCGATGCATTGTGGCATGCGAAAAAAATGCCTGGTTTGCCGATCGAAAACGTCGCCGGCCGGTCGCATCGCTGCGTTCGACGGACGAAAAAAAGCCCGTCCGGAACCGGACGGGCTCGTGCTTGCCGCGCAGCAGTGCGCAGGCGCGCCGTGCTTACTTCACTTTCGCGTTGATCACGGCTTCCGACACGTTCGCCGGCGTTTCCGCGTAGTGCTTGAACTCCATCGTGTACGTCGCACGGCCTTGCGTCGCCGAGCGCAGCGACGTCGAATAGCCGAACATCTCCGCGAGCGGCACCTCGGCGCGCACCAGCTTGCCGCCACCGCCCGCGATGTCTTCCATCCCCTGCACGATGCCGCGCCGGCTCGACAGGTCGCCCATCACGTTGCCCATGAAGTCCTCGGGCGTCTCGACCTCGACGGCCATCATCGGCTCGAGCAGCACCGGCTTTGCCTTGCGCATCGCTTCCTTGAACGCCATCGAGCCGGCCATCCGGAACGCGTTTTCGTTCGAGTCGACGTCGTGGTACGAGCCGAACGTCAGGTGCACCTTCACGTCGACCACCGGGTAGCCCGCGAGCACGCCGCTCTTCAGCGTCTCGGTGATGCCCTTGTCGACGGCCGGGATGAATTCGCGCGGAATCACGCCGCCCTTGATCTCGTCGAGGAACTCGTAGCCCTTGCCGGGGTTCGGCTCCAGCGTGATCACCGCATGCCCGTACTGGCCGCGCCCGCCCGACTGCTTGACGAACTTGCCCTCGACATCGGATGCCGTCGTGCGCACCGTTTCGCGATACGCGACCTGCGGCTTGCCGACCGTCGCCTCGACGCCGAACTCGCGCTTCATCCGGTCGACCAGGATTTCGAGGTGCAGCTCGCCCATCCCCGAAATGATCGTCTGGCCGGATTCCTCGTCGGTCTGCACGCGGAACGACGGATCTTCCTGCGCGAGACGGTTCAGCGCGAGGCCCATCTTCTCCTGGTCGGCCTTCGTCTTCGGCTCGACGGCCTGCGAGATCACCGGCTCCGGGAATTCCATCTTCTCGAGGATGATCGGCTTCGCCGGATCGCACAGCGTGTCGCCCGTCGTCGCTTCCTTCAGGCCCACGGCCGCCGCGATGTCGCCCGCGCGCACTTCCTTGATTTCCTTGCGCTCGTTCGCGTGCATCTGCAGGATCCGGCCGAGCCGCTCCTTCTTGTCCTTCGTCGCGTTCAGCACCGTGTCGCCCGATTCGACGACGCCCGAATACACGCGGAAGAAGATCAGCTGGCCGACGAACGGATCGGTCATGATCTTGAACGCGAGCGACGAGAACGGCTCGTCGTCGCTCGGGTGACGTTCCGCCGGCTTCTCCGGATCGTGGAAGTCGTGGCCGAGGATGGCCGGCACGTCGACCGGCGACGGCAGGTAGTCGATCACCGCGTCGAGCATCGCCTGCACGCCCTTGTTCTTGAACGCGCTGCCGCACAGCATCGGCACGATCTCGTTGGCGATCGTGCGCTGGCGCAGCGCGGCCTTGATCTCGTCCTCGGTCAGCGATTCGTGGTCGTGCAGGTACTTCTCGAGCAGTTCCTCGCTGGCTTCCGCGGCGGCCTCGACCATCTTCTCGCGCCATTCGTGCGCGAGCTCGACGAGATTCGCGGGGATGTCTTCGTACGTGAACTTCACGCCCTGGCTTTCGTCGTCCCAGACGATCGCCTTCATCTTCACGAGATCGACGACGCCCTGGAAATGATCTTCCGCGCCGATCGGAATCTGGATCGGCACGGCGACGCCCTTCAGGCGCTCGCCGATCTGGCGCTGCACGCGGAAGAAGTCCGCGCCGATGCGGTCCATCTTGTTGACGAACGCGATGCGCGGCACCTTGTACTTGTTCGCCTGGCGCCACACGGTTTCGGACTGCGGCTGCACGCCGCCGACCGAGTCGTAGACCATGCACGCGCCGTCCAGCACGCGCATCGAGCGCTCGACCTCGATCGTGAAGTCGACGTGCCCGGGGGTATCGATGATGTTGATCCGGTGTTCGGGATAGTTGCCGGCCATGCCTTTCCAGAAGGCCGTGGTCGCAGCCGACGTGATCGTGATGCCGCGTTCCTGCTCCTGCTCCATCCAGTCCATCGTGGCCGCGCCGTCGTGCACTTCACCGATCTTGTGGCTCACGCCGGTGTAAAACAGGATGCGCTCGGTCGTGGTGGTCTTGCCGGCATCGATGTGAGCGCTGATCCCGATATTGCGATAGCGCTCGATGGGGGTTTTGCGGGGCACGTGAACCTCCTGGTGGTTCGGATCGTAAGCGGACCGGCTGCACCGGCCCGGGCTGGAACTAGCGAGATTTAAAGCATAGCGCTTGTCCGTGGCTTTTGCAGATGCGGGCAGTGTGCGCCGTATCAAGGCGGCCGCGGCCGCCGGCCGGCGAAAAAAAAGCCGGCGCCCAACAAGCAGGGCGGCCGGCTTCGGTCGATGCGCGGCGGCGCCGCGGCAATGGCCGTTACTGGGCCTTGGGCAGCCCGTCGAGCTTCATGCCCGGCTTGATGCCCTTCGCCGCGAACCAGCCCTTGCTCATTTCGAGCGCATAGACACCGTTGTTGCGCGGGCAGTGGTTGTCGGTCGTCTCGGCCTTCATCTCGTCGATGTCGGTAATCGTGCCGTCCGCGCGGACGAACGCGATCGACAGCGGGATCAGCGTGTTCTTCATCCAGAAGCAGTGCACGGCGTTCTCGTTGAACACGAACAGCATGCCTTCGTTCGGCGCGAGCTGCGACCGGTACATCAGCCCCTGTTCGCGATCGGCGTCGTTCGCGGCGACGGCCGCGTCGATCACGTACATGCCGGCGCGCAGCTTCACGCGCGGGAACTCGCTCGGCTGCTTGGCGCCGGGCGGCACCTGAGCGTGGACGGTCTGCATGCCGAGTGCGAGGACGGCGAGCGCGGCGGGAAACACGGCGGCGCGCGCAAGGCGGCCGAGCGACGAGCGCAGGGAGAATCGCACAGCAGGGCTCCTATCGGGAAAACGAGACCCGCATGGTACGCGAAGCGCGCCGGCGGGCACAAAAAAGAAAAAGGCAGATCGCCTCGCGGTGATCTGCCTTTCAACGCCGTAAGAACGGCAAGACTGCGTGTTCTTGACTGCGTTATTACAACCAGCTTGCTTAGTTCGAAGCAGCTGCCGGTGCTTCGGCTTCGCTAGCTGCCTTCTTAGCTGCGTGGTGCTTCTTCTTTGCGTGGTGCTTCTTGGCAGCGTGCTTTGCCGGTGCCGAAGCAGCTGCCGGAGCAGCAGCCGAAGCAGCTTCCGGAGCCGAAGCTTGTGCGAATGCTGCCGTTGCGAAGAGGCCAGCGACCAGAGCGGCGATCAGTTTGTTCATGTTGTGTTCCTCAGCTTTAGTTAATTAACCAAATGACCCGGCAATAGGAGTCATGTCGTCTAACGGTGCCATCCACCTTTCGGTTGACAGACGCTTTGAGAAATTTCTCTTTGCGCTGCGGGCGCCGAATCGTATTCGAAGAAAACGTCGCTTTCGTGACGCAAACACGGAAATACCGGTTCGGCTGCCAATGCCGGATAGCTAAGGGTGGCATCTGCGTGGTTTAACGCGCGATCTTCGCCGGCGGTTGACGAAAAAGATGACGAAAAATTCGGACGTCCCGAAATTCGTCATTCGGCGCGTGCGAAACCGTCCCACGGGCCCCGCGGCGGCAGCGCGATTGTTTCGCCCGGTGCAATGCCGAGCGCGAATATGTCGAGCGCGCCAATGCCGACACGCACGAGACGCAAGGTCGGGAAGCCGATCGCGGCCGTCATCCGGCGCACCTGCCGGTTCTTGCCTTCGGTGATCGCGAGCTCGATCCACGTGGTCGGGATCGCGGCGCGATAGCGGATCGGCGGGTTGCGCGGCCACAGCGCATCGGGCGGTTCGATGAATTCGGCGCGGCACGGGCGCGTCACGTAGTCGCCGAGATCGACGCCGCGCGCGAGTGCCTTCAGGTCGGCCGGCCCCGGCGCGCCGTCGACCTGCGCCCAGTAGCGCTTGACGAGCTTGTGGCGCGGCTCGGCGATGCGCGCCTGCAGCGTGCCGTCGTCGGTGAGCAGCAGCAGGCCCTCGCTGTCCGCGTCGAGCCGGCCGGCCGGGTAGACGCCGGGTGTGGTTACCCAGTCGCCGAGCGACGGCCGCGTCTCGTGCGCGGAAAACTGGCAAATCGTGCCGAACGGCTTGTTGAGGGCGATCAGGGTCATGGCGGGGCGCCCGCCCGGCGTGCCGCGGGCGGCGGGACGGGCGGTCTATGGCAAATGGCGGAATCTTAATGCATAATACGGAACGGCAAGTCCTCTGTCTTATATAAGACATAAGGGAAGACTTGATACGCAGCGTCGCGCTTCGTGCCGCCGGCCCCGGTTGGGGCGCTAGAATAGCGGCTCGCTGTTGCCGTCACGAAGGTGGCAAGGCCACCTCGCCGCGCGCAGTTTCGACCAGCATCACCTGCTCAGCCACGTCACTGGAGTCGATCATGCCGTATCAGCACATCAAGGTTCCGGAAGGCGGTGACAAGATCACCGTCAACAAGGACTTCTCGCTCAACGTTTCCGATCAGCCGATCATTCCCTACATCGAAGGCGACGGTACGGGCTTCGATATCACGCCGGTCATGATCAAGGTCGTCGACGCGGCGGTCGCGCATGCCTACAAGGGCAAGCGCAAGATTCACTGGATGGAGATCTTCGCGGGCGAGAAGGCGACCAAGGTGTACGGTCCGGACGTGTGGCTGCCGGACGAGACGCTGCAGGTGCTGAAGGAATACGTGGTGTCGATCAAGGGGCCGCTCACGACCCCGGTCGGCGGCGGCATCCGTTCGCTGAACGTCGCGCTGCGCCAGGAACTCGACCTCTACGTCTGCCTGCGCCCGGTCCAGTATTTCAAGGGTGTGCCGTCGCCGGTGCGCGAACCGCAAAAGATCGACATGGTGATCTTCCGCGAGAACTCGGAAGACATCTACGCGGGCATCGAATGGGCCGCGGGCTCCGAGCAGGCGAAGAAGGTCATCAAGTTCCTGCAGGAAGAGATGGGCGTGAAGAAGATCCGTTTCCCGGAAACCTCGGGGATCGGCGTCAAGCCCGTGTCGACGGAAGGCACCGAGCGTCTCGTGCGCAAGGCGATCCAGTACGCGATCGACAACGATCGCAAGTCGGTCACGCTGGTGCACAAGGGCAACATCATGAAGTTCACGGAAGGCCTGTTCCGTGACGCCGGCTATGCGCTCGCGCAGAAGGAGTTCGGCGGCGAGCTGATCGACGGCGGCCCGTGGATGCGCGTGAAGAACCCGAAGACGGGCAACGAGATCGTCATCAAGGATTCGATCGCCGACGCATTCCTGCAGCAGATCCTGCTGCGTCCGGCCGAGTACGACGTGATCGCGACGCTGAACCTGAACGGCGACTACATCTCCGACGCACTGGCCGCGCAGGTCGGCGGCATCGGTATCGCGCCGGGCGCGAACCTGTCGGATTCGGTCGCGATGTTCGAGGCGACCCACGGCACGGCGCCGAAGTACGCGGGCAAGGATTACGTGAACCCCGGTTCCGAGATCCTGTCGGCGGAAATGATGCTGCGCCACCTCGGCTGGACGGAAGCGGCCGACACGATCATCGCCGCGATGGAGAAGTCGATCCTGCAGAAGCGCGTCACGTACGACTTCGCGCGTCTGATGGAAGGCGCGACGCAGGTGTCGTGCTCCGGCTTCGGCGAAGTGCTGATCGAGAACATGTAAGTCCCCTTCCGGGGCAGGCCGGCGGAGCGCCGGCCGCCCCGGCGCCTACTGCCGGCGCCAGGGCGTTTCATGAACGGCAGGTTTGTTGGCAGGGCGGTCCGGCATGCGGGCCGCGGCGCCGCGATGCGGCCCGGGTGCCCTGCAAGGTAGAACATGACGGCCCTCGCCACACCACCGCCCGGCTAGCCGGCACACCCCTTTCGCGATCGACCCGGTCGCTCCCCGCCGGTTACCGCCGGCGCTCCTCAGTCCCAAATTTTCACGTAGCAACGCATCGACCATGTCCACTTCGCCCAAGATCATCTACACCCTCACCGACGAGGCGCCCGCGCTCGCGACCTATTCGCTGCTGCCGATCGTCAAGGCCTTCACGCGCTCGTCGGGCGTCGCCGTCGAAACGCGCGACATCTCGCTCGCCGGCCGCATCATCGCGGCATTCGCCGACGTCCTGCCGCCGGAGCAGAAGGGTTCCGACGATCTGGCCGAACTGGGCCAGCTCACGCTGAAGCCGGAAGCGAACATCATCAAGCTGCCGAACATCAGCGCATCGGTGCCGCAGCTCAAGGCCGCGATCGCCGAACTGCAGGCGCAGGGCTACAAGCTGCCGGCCTACCCGGAAGAGCCGTCGAGCGACGAAGAGAAGGCCGTCAAGGCCCGCTACGACAAGATCAAGGGCAGCGCGGTGAACCCGGTGCTGCGCGAAGGCAACTCCGACCGTCGCGCGCCGCTGTCGGTCAAGAACTATGCACGCAAGCACCCGCACAAGATGGGCGCATGGAAGGCCACGTCGAAGGCGCACGTCGCGCACATGACCGACGGCGACTTCTACGGCAGCGAGAAGTCGGCGCTGATCGCCGATGCCGGCAGCGTGAAGATCGAACTCACGACGGCCGACGGCGTGAAGAAGGTGCTGAAGGAAAAGACGGCCGTGAAGGCCGGTGAAGTCATCGACGCGTCGGTGATGAGCCGCAAGGCGCTGCGCAGCTTCATCGAAGCGCAGATCGCCGACGCGAAGGCGCAGGACGTGCTGTTCTCGGTGCACCTGAAGGCGACCATGATGAAGGTCTCGGACCCGATCCTGTTCGGACACTTCGTGTCGGTGTTCTACCGCGACGCGCTCGCGAAGCACGCGGACGTGCTGGCGCAGGCCGGCTTCAACCCGAACAACGGGATCGGCGACCTGTACGCCCGCCTGAAGGACCTGCCGGCCGACACGCGCGAAGCGATCGAAGCCGACGTCAAGGCCGAGTACGCGGTGCGTCCGCGCCTCGCGATGGTCAACTCGGACAAGGGCATCACGAACCTGCACGTGCCGAGCGACGTGATCGTCGACGCATCGATGCCGGCGATGATCCGCGAGTCGGGCTGCATGTGGGGCCCGGACGGTGAACTGTACGACGCGAAGGCCGTGATTCCGGACCGCTGCTACGCGGGCGTCTACCAGGCCGTGATCGAGGACTGCAAGCAGCACGGCGCATTCGACCCGGTCACGATGGGCAGCGTGCCGAACGTCGGCCTGATGGCGCAGGCGGCCGAGGAATACGGTTCGCACGACAAGACGTTCCTGATCCCGGCCGACGGCGTCGTGCGCGTCACCGATGAAGCCGGCAACGTGCTGCTCGAGCACGCGGTCGAGTCGGGCGACGTCTGGCGCATGTGCCAGACGAAGGACGCACCGGTGCAGGACTGGGTCAAGCTCGCGGTGAACCGCGCCCGCGCGACCGGCGCGCCGGCCGTGTTCTGGCTCGATCCGGCACGTGCGCACGACGCGCAGATCATCGCGAAGGTCGAACGCTACCTGAAGGATCACGATACGAACGGCCTCGACATCCGCATCATGACGCCGGAAGACGCGACGCGTTTCTCGCTCGAGCGCATCCGCGCGGGCAAGGACACGATCTCGGTCACGGGCAACGTGCTGCGCGACTACCTGACCGACCTGTTCCCGATCATGGAACTCGGCACCAGCGCGAAGATGCTGTCGATCGTGCCGCTGATGGCCGGCGGCGGGATGTTCGAAACGGGCGCGGGCGGCTCGGCACCGAAGCACGTGCAGCAGTTCGTCGAGGAAGGCTTCCTGCGCTGGGATTCGCTCGGCGAATTCCTCGCGCTGGCCGCGTCGCTCGAACACCTCGGCAACGCTTACCAGAACCCGAAGGCGCTCGTGCTCGCGAAGACGCTCGACCAGGCGACCGGCAAGTTCCTGGACGAGAACAAGTCGCCGGCGCGCAAGGTCGGCGGCCTCGACAACCGCGGCAGCCACTTCTACCTGTGCCTGTACTGGGCGCAGGCGCTGGCCGAGCAGACCGAGGACGCCGCGCTGAAGGCGCAGTTCGAAGGCGTCGCGAAGTCGCTGTCCGACAGCGAAGCGCGCATCCTGGAAGAACTGTCGGCCGCGCAGGGCAAGGCACAGGCGATCGGCGGCTACTACCGTCCGAGCGTCGAGCTGACGAGCCAGGCGATGCGCCCGAGCGCAACGCTGAACGGCATCGTCGACGCAGTCGCCTGACGCCGGCCGCGCCGCCGCGCGCGCCATGGCAACGGCAGCAGCCGACGCGGCGGGCCTGGCGGCTCGCCGTTCCGCCGACAATGAAAACGCCCCGGTCGCCCGGGGCGTTTTTCGTTGCAGGCGTGCCATTCAGACGTGAACGATTTCCCATTCGGCGATTTCGTGCGGCACTTCGAGCGTGGCCGTATCCAGTTCGGACGGCTGTTCGCAGTCGCCGCGGGAGATGTGGTCGGCTGCCACTTCCGGGCACGAGAACGCGCCGAGCGAGGCGTTGCCGAACGTCGCTTCCCAGCTGCCGTTTGCCGGCAGGATGTAGAACGACCCGAGCGCTGAACCAAAGCGAAATCCCTTCATTTCCGTTCTCCCTTTCTGATCACAAGCGATTCTGGTGTGCCGCCCGCCGGCGCGTCCGGCTGTGGCCCGACTGGCTGCTTGCGCCGGGTTCCGTATCGAACGTCGTGGCGAAGCGTCAGTGCATGGAACAAAGTCTACGTCCGCGAGCGCGCCCGATGGTGCGCGTAGAACGCTTTCTCGAAACAAAAATTCTCCTTTTAAAACAATTGGATATTTCGCATGTTTTGTATTGCGGAATGATTTTTGGCATCGCGAAACAGCGAATTTGTGCCGTGCACCACGAATTTTTACAAAGCAGAGACTTGTTCCACATCGTGAAAAATCGAGGGGTTCAAGCAAAGGGGCGCGCGGCGCGTCGATGACGGGATGCGTAGCGGGAGCAAATGCCCTCGATCGGGCGTGACCAGAGCGGGTGATGCAAGGCGTCAATCGGCCCGGCCGGCATGAGGGCAGCGGGGCGCCGCGGTGTCGTTCGATGAGCGAAAACGCGGCCCGCGCGGCGCGCGAATCGTCGGGCCGGCCGCGTCATGCGGCGTATCGACGCTCGCGCGGTGTCGCGGCGTTTCGACCGAGCGCTGCGGTTATGATGACGCGGGCATCGGATTGCGCGTCGCACGGGTGCTTCCCCGTGCCGGCACGCGCACAGGTCGCGACGGCCGCGCGACGCAGCACGAATAACGAGGAACGATTGATGATACGGAGAACCTTCCTGTCGCACGCTATCGGTGTCGCGGCCGCATCGCTGTTTGCGCGCGCCGCATGGGCGCAGCATGCCGGTCACGCGGGCATGGCCGGCATGGATCAGATGGACGACATGCCGGGCATGTCGGGAATGGCGGACCACGCGCAGCACGCGAAGCCGGCGCCGGCCGCGCTCGCCGCGGCCGATGCGCTGCCGGCCGGCACGCCGCTCGCGTCGCTGCGCACCCTGGCAAACGAAAGCCGCGAACCCGGCACGTTCCGCGCGACGCTGGTCGCGCAGCCGGTCGCGCGTCCGATGCTGCACGGTGCGCATCCGACGACGTTCTGGCAGTTCGGCGCGGGCACGCAAGGGCCTGTTGTCGGCCCGCTGATCGACGTGCGCGAGGGCGACACGGTCGAGATCCGGTTCGTGAACAAGCTGCCGCAACCGTCGACGATCCACTGGCACGGGCTGCCGGTGCCGCCCGACCAGGACGGCAATCCATCCGATCCGGTCGCGCCGGGCGCGTCGCATGTGTACCGCTTCACGCTGCCGAAGGGCAGCGCCGGCACCTACTGGTATCACCCCCATCCGCACATGATGACGGCCGAACAGGTATTCCGTGGGCTTGCGGGGCCCTTCATCGTGCGCGCCGCCGACGACCCGCTCGCCGGCTGGCCCGAGCGCAACCTGTTCGTGTCCGACCTGAAGCTCGCGCGCGACGGCACGATCCCGCCGAACGACATGATGGACTGGATGAACGGCCGCGAAGGCCAGTTCGTACTGGTCAACGGGGCGCGCCGGCCGCGGATCGATGTCGCGAGCGACGAGCGCTGGCGCGTGTGGAACGCATGCAGCGCGCGCTACCTGCGCGTCGCGTTCGACGACGGCCGCGCGTTCGAGCAGGTCGGCACCGACGGCGGGTTGTTCGACGCGCCGCGCCGCGTGACGTCGCTGCTGCTCGCGCCGGGCGAGCGTGCGGAACTGCTGGTGCGCGCCGGCGACCGCGCATCACGCGCGGTGCTGCAGGCGGCCGAATACGACCGCCGCAAGATGGCAATGTCGCACGACGGCGGCCACGGCAGCCTGCCGCCGGATCCGGCGCTGGCGCTCGCGGATGTCGCGTTCGCGCCTGCAGCGGCGCGCGCGCTGCCCGCGACGCTGCGCAGGGTGCCCGCGCTCGGCGAGCCGGTCGCGCACCAGACGATCGAGTTCGGCGAAGAGATGGACATGGACGCGATGATGAAGGGGCCGGCACACGGCCGGCCGGCGGGCATGCGCTTCATGATCAACGGTGCGACCTACGCGCCGCATCGCGCGACGCTGACCAGCCGCCGCGGCGACGTCGAGCGCTGGACCCTGCGCAACGCCACCGACATGGATCACCCGTTCCACCTGCATGGCACGCAATTCCAGGTGATCGAGCGCGCGTCGGACGGCACGCGCACGAGCGAACCGTTCCGCGCATGGCGCGATACCGTGAACGTGCGCAGCGGCGAGACCGTGACGCTACTCGTCACACAAGACATGCCCGGCGAGCGCATGTTTCATTGCCATATTCTCGAACACGAGGATCTCGGCATGATGGGCACGCTGAAGGTCGTGTAACGGATATCGAATATGTTTCACGCGCATGACGGCATTCGATCTGCGCGCGCAACAAGACAATACGTGTTCGATTATCGGGATTGAACGAAAAGGCCGGCCAATCGAATTAACGAGTGGCCGGCCTGAAAAAAAAGAAACCCGGCGCAATGCCGGGTTTCTTCGTCTGATATCCGGTGCCTTACGCGGCCTGGATGTTCGACGCTTGCTTGCCCTTCGGCCCTTGAACGACCTCGAAGCTCACCTTCTGGCCTTCCTTCAGGGTCTTGAAGCCCTGCATGTTGATGGCCGAGAAGTGCGCAAACAGATCTTCACCGCCCTCGTCGGGAGTGATGAAACCGAAGCCCTTCGCGTCGTTGAACCACTTAACGATACCAGTTGCCATTTCCTACTTCCCCTGTCACACAGTCGCTGCTACTTACCACGAGCACGCTCGAAAAGCTAAACGACCGGAAAATACAGCCGTTCCCCCCTCACAAGCTCACCTTCGGCCTCTTTCATTTCGCCAACCGGCGAGTTGAAAAAAGTGCCAGCTTGATTGTTGGCGCTCTTTATTTGAGTGTCAAGGGGAATTTTTAGACGTATCGAGGGACGTTGTAAAGAACCCATTTTCAGGGTTTTTCCGGCTTTGCTTTGCAGCATCCCGTCGAGCGCGCGGACTTGAAAAGACGCATAATCGGCTCATATACCAGGCTCGAGTGACACGCGATCGAGTCGTCCCGGCTTGTGGGATACTGGACGCGGATGCGACGTCCGGTGCAGTTTCCCCCTGACGGTTCGTGTTCCGCGCCACGCGTGAAAGCCGGCACCGCAGCCGGCTTTCGTATGGCGCGAAGACGATCGCGGGTCGTCGGGAACCAGGGAGGGCACCGGCCGGTCGGTCGGGTAACGGCAGGATTGCGGGCCTGTCCGAGTTGTTTAGAATGGGTGTATGGCGATTATCCCGGACAAGCAGGACAGCACCGTCCTGGAACGCAAGCAGCAGAAGCTCAAGCCGCCTTCGATGTACAAGGTGGTGCTGCTGAACGACGACTTCACGCCGATGGAGTTCGTCGTGTTGGTCGTACAGGAGTATTTCAAGAAGGATCGCGAGACGGCCACGCAGATCATGCTGAAGGTCCATCGCGAAGGGCGAGGGGTTTGTGGGGTCTATACGCGGGACATCGCGTCGACCAAGGTTGAGCAAGTCGTTACCCATGCGCGGCAGGCCGGGCATCCGCTGCAGTGCGTGATGGAGGAAGCATGATTGCCCAGGAATTGGAAGTCAGCCTGCACATGGCGTTCATGGAAGCACGCCAGGCGCGCCATGAGTTCATTACGGTCGAGCATCTGCTGCTGGCCCTGCTGGATAATCCGACGGCAGCCGAGGTGTTGCGCGCGTGTGCGGCCAACATCGAGGACTTGCGTCAGAACCTGCGCAATTTCATCCACGACAACACACCTACCGTCCCGGGCACCGACGATGTCGATACCCAGCCGACGCTCGGTTTCCAGCGCGTGATCCAGCGCGCGATCATGCACGTCCAGTCGACGTCGAACGGCAAGAAGGAAGTGACCGGCGCGAACGTGCTGGTCGCGATCTTCGGCGAGAAGGATTCGCACGCGGTCTACTACCTGCAGCAGCAGGGCGTCACGCGCCTGGACGTCGTGAACTTCATTTCGCACGGCATCGCGAAGACGAACGGCGGCGAAGCCGCGAAGTCGGCCGACGCGAACGCGGAAAGCGAGGACGCGAACGCGCAGAAGGAAACCCCGCTCGCGCAGTTCACGCAGAACCTGAACCAGATGGCGAAGGACGGCCGCATCGATCCGCTGATCGGGCGCGAGCCGGAGGTCGAGCGCGTCGTGCAGGTGCTGTGCCGCCGCCGCAAGAACAACCCGCTGCTCGTCGGCGAGGCCGGCGTCGGCAAGACCGCGATCGCGGAAGGGCTCGCCTATCGCATCACGCGCGGCGAAGTGCCGGACATCCTCGCGAACGCGCAGGTGTATTCGCTCGACATGGGCGCGCTGCTGGCGGGCACCAAGTATCGCGGCGACTTCGAGCAGCGTCTGAAGACGGTGCTGAAGGAGCTGAAGGAACGTCCGCACGCGATCCTGTTCATCGACGAAATCCACACGCTGATCGGCGCGGGCGCCGCATCGGGCGGCACGCTCGACGCGTCGAACCTGCTGAAGCCGGCGCTGTCGTCGGGCACGCTCAAGTGCATCGGCGCGACCACCTTCACCGAGTATCGTGGCATCTTCGAGAAGGACGCGGCGCTGTCGCGGCGCTTCCAGAAGGTCGACGTGACGGAGCCGACCGTCGAGCAGACGGTCGCGATCCTGCGCGGGCTGAAGTCGCGCTTCGAGGAGCATCACGGCGTCAAGTATTCGTCGGGCGCACTGTCGGCCGCGGCCGAACTGTCGGCGCGCTTCATCACCGACCGTCACCTGCCGGACAAGGCGATCGACGTGATCGACGAAGCGGGTGCCGCGCAGCGCATCCTGCCGAAGTCGAAGCAGAAGAAGACGATCGGCAAGAGCGAGATCGAGGAAATCATCTCGAAGATCGCGCGCGTGCCGGCGCAGAGCGTGTCGCAGGACGATCGCAGCAAGCTGCAGACGCTCGATCGCGACCTGAAGAGCGTCGTGTTCGGCCAGGATCCGGCGATCGACGCGCTCGCCGCGTCGATCAAGATGGCGCGCGCGGGCCTCGGCAAGATGGACAAGCCGATCGGCGCGTTCCTGTTCTCCGGCCCGACCGGCGTCGGCAAGACCGAAGTGGCGCGCCAGCTCGCGTTCACGCTCGGCATCGAGCTGATCCGCTTCGACATGTCGGAATACATGGAGCGTCACGCGGTGAGCCGGCTGATCGGCGCGCCGCCGGGCTACGTCGGGTTCGACCAGGGCGGCTTGCTGACCGAAGCCGTCACGAAGAAGCCGCACTGCGTGCTGCTGCTCGACGAGATCGAGAAGGCGCATCCGGACATCTTCAACGTGCTGCTGCAGGTGATGGACCACGGCACGCTGACGGACAACAACGGCCGCAAGGCGGATTTCCGCAACGTCATCATCATCATGACGACGAACGCGGGCGCCGAGTCGATGCAGAAGGCGACGATCGGCTTCACGACGCGCCGCGAAACGGGCGACGAGATGACCGACATCAAGCGCCTGTTCACGCCGGAGTTCCGCAACCGCCTGGATTCGATCATCAGCTTCCGCTCGCTCGATGAGGAAATCATCATGCGCGTGGTCGACAAGTTCCTGATCCAGCTCGAGGAGCAGCTGCACGAGAAGAAGGTCGACGCGCTCTTCACCGACGCGTTGCGCAAGCATCTCGCGAAGCACGGCTTCGACCCGCTGATGGGCGCGCGGCCGATGCAGCGGCTGATCCAGGACACGATTCGTCGCGCGCTGGCCGACGAACTGCTGTTCGGCAAGCTCGTCAATGGCGGCCATGTGACGGTCGACGTGGACGAAAACGACAAGGTGCAGCTGTCGTTCGACAAGCTGGCGAATCCGCCGCACAAGCCGAACGAAGAGGCGGTCGAAGTCGAGTAAGCGATAATTCGTGGTTCATGCGAACGGCGCGGGAAGTTCTCCGCGCCGTTTCGTTTTATCTGGCGCCGGTGGCGCGATGGTGGTGCAGGGGAGTGGTAACGCAGTGACACAACAACAACGATCGTTCGACAACATCGTCGCGCGCGAACAAGGCTTGCGCCATGCGCTGACGTCCGGGCAGATGGCGATGATCGCGATCGGCGGCGCGATCGGCACGGGGCTGTTCCTCGGCAGCGGGTTCGCGATCGGGCTCGCGGGCCCGAGCGTGCTGGTTTCGTACGCGATCGGTGCGCTGATCGCGCTGCTGCTGATGGGCGCGCTCGCGGAAATGACGGTCGCGCATCCGACGGCCGGCTCGTTCGGCGCGTATGCCGAGCACTACGTCGGCCCGCTCGCGGGCTTTCTCGTGCGCTATGCGTACTGGTTCGCGGTGGTGTTCGCGATCGGCACCGAGATCAGCGCGATCGCCGTCTTCATGAAGTACTGGTTTCCGGCCGTGCCCGGCTGGTATTGGGTGATCGGCTTCTCCGCGCTGCTGATCGCGGTGAACCTGGCGAGCGTCACGCTGTACGGCTCGGTCGAATACGCATTCTCGCTGCTGAAGATCGCGGCGATCGTCGTGTTCATCGTGCTCGGCGCGTATCTCGTGTGGTCGGCGCCGGCCGCCTCGGGCATCGGCTTCGCGAACTACACCGCGCACGACGGCTTCATGCCGAAAGGGCCGTGGGGCACCTGGGTCGCGGTGATCGTCGCGATCTTCAGCTACATGAGCATCGAGGCGGTCGCGATCGCGGCCGGCGAGGCGCGCGATCCGCAGCACGCGGTCACGCGCGCGTTCCGCTCGACGGTGTTCCGGCTCGTGCTGTTCTACCTGCTGACGCTGTCGCTGATGCTCGCGATCGTGCCCTGGACACAGGCCGGCACCGACGAAAGCCCGTTCGTGAAGGTGATGGCCGCGACGCACGTGCCGTATGCGGCCGGCGTGATCAACTTCGTGCTGCTGATCGCGGCGCTGTCGGCGATGAACAGCCAGCTCTACGTGACGACGCGGATGATGTTCAGCCTGTCGCGCGCACGGCTCGCGCCGGCCGTGTTCGGCCGGCTCGGCAGCAACGGCGTGCCGCGCGCGGCGCTGTGGATCTCGACCAGCGGCGTCGCGGTCGCGGCCGTGCTGGTCGCGCTGTCGCCCGACACCGCGTTCACCGTGATGATGGCGATCGCGATGTTCGGCGCGCTGTTCACGTGGATGATGATCTTCGTCACGCATCTGCGCTTTCGCGCGCGGTACAGCGGCCCGGCGCTCGCATTCCGGATGTGGGGACACCCGTTCGGCAGCCTGCTCGGTGCCGGGCTCGTCGGCGCGATCCTGCTGACGACCGCGTTCACGCGCGAATTCCGGATGACGATGGTGGTCGGCGTCGTGTTCGTCGTGCTGCTGACGCTCGCATACGCGCTGCACTATCGGCACCAGCACGCGCGCTGACGCGTGCGTTCCCGCCGCGGGGCTGCAGCCCGCGCGGCGTCGCAACACCCGCCGCCGCTAAGGTTCCGTTAAGCCGGCAGCGATTACATTCGAACCTGTCCGCGATCCGGGCCGGCGCACGCCAGCCCGTCGCCATCTGTAAAAGGGGTTCGAATGAACAAACTTCCCGAAATCACGCTCGCGTTCTGGATCATGAAGATCTGCGCAACGACGCTCGGCGAAACCGGCGGCGACCTGCTCTCGATGACGCTGAACGTCGGCTATGCGGTGAGCTCGATCCTGCTGTTCGGTTTCTTTCTCGTGACGCTGGGCGCGCAGCTCAGGACGACGCAGTATCGCCCGGCGATCTACTGGGCCGTGATCGTCGCGACGAGCACGGCGGGCACGACGATGTCCGATTTCATGGACCGCACGCTCGGCCTCGGCTACGCGGCCGGCTCGTCGATTCTCGTCGCGATCCTGCTGGCAATCTTCACGGTGTGGCGCCTGAGCGGCGAATCGCTGTCGGTCGACCTGATCCGCACGCGCAAGGTCGAGCTGCTGTACTGGATCGCGATCCTGTTCTCGAACACGCTCGGCACCGCGCTCGGCGATTTCCTCGCGGACAGCTCGGGCCTCGGCTTCGGCGGCGGCGCGCTGCTGATCGGCGGGCTGCTCGCGGCGATCGTGCTCGCGCACTATTTCACGCGCATTTCCGGCGTGCTGCTGTTCTGGGCCGCGTTCGTGCTCACGCGTCCGTTCGGGGCGACGGTCGGCGACCTGCTGACGAAACCGGTCGCCAAGGGCGGACTCGCGCTCGGCACGGTCGGCTCGTCGGCGGTGCTGCTCGGCGTGCTGGTCGCGCTGGTGATCTACGCGAGCATCGCGCAGGCGCGGCGCCGCGAACTCGTGCCCGCGCGGATCGCGCAGACGGCCGAGCGGTGAGCGCAGTCACACTGAATCGGAAAAAGGAAAGGGGCCCGAGGCCCCTTTTTTGCGTGGTGCCGTTCAGTGACGGCCGGTGCTGCCGAAGCCGCCTTCGCCGCGATCGCTTTGCGCGAAGTCGTCGACGATGTTGAATTGCGCCTGCACGACCGGCACGATCACGAGCTGCGCGAGCCGCTCGAACGGGTTCAGCACGAACTCGGTCTGGCCGCGGTTCCACGTCGACACCATCAGCTGGCCCTGGTAGTCGGAATCGATCAGGCCGACGAGGTTGCCGAGCACGATCCCGTGCTTGTGGCCAAGGCCCGAGCGCGGCAGGATCAGCGCTGCGTAGCCGGGGTCTTCGAGGTGGATCGCGAGGCCCGTCGGAACCAGCGTCGTTTCGCCCGGCTGCAGCGTGACGGGCGCGTCGAGGCACGCGCGCAGGTCGAGGCCCGCGCTGCCGGTGGTGGCGTAGGCGGGCAGGTAGTCGCGCATGCGCGCGTCGAGAATCTTCAGGTCGAGTTTCATGCGGTCGTCGAATCGGTCGGGAAGGGCGCGGCGGCGCGGGCCGCCGCGCGGGTGATCAGATCAGGCGGTTGTCCGGCAGGCGCTTCGCGATTTCCGCGACGAGCACATGCGCGAGTTCGTCCTTCGGCGCGCGCGGCAGGCGCGTGAGGCCGGCTGCCTCGAACAGCACGACTTCGTTGTCGTCGCGGCCGAACGTCAGCGGGCCGAGATTGCCGACCAGGAGCGGCACGTTCTTGCGCTTGCGTTTCTCGTCGCCGTGCACGTCGAGGTCGCCGCTTTCGGCCGCGAAGCCGACGCAATACGGCGGATCGGGCAGCGCGGCGACCGATGCGAGGATGTCGGGGTTCTCGACGAACGCGAGCGCCGGCATCTTGCGGTCGGCCGTCTTCTTCATCTTGTGCTCGGCCGGCTGATCGACGCGCCAGTCGGCGACCGCGGCCACCGCGATGAAGATGTCGGCGTCGGCGACCGCCTGCATCACCGCGTCGTACATCTGCTGCGCGGTCTGCACGTCCTGGCGGTACACGCCCCACGGCGTGTCGAGCGCGACCGGCCCCGCGACGAGATGCACGTCGGCGCCGGCCTGCTGCGCGGCGCGCGCGAGCGCGAAGCCCATCTTGCCGCTCGAGCGGTTCGTGAGGCCGCGCACCGGATCGAGCGGCTCGAACGTCGGGCCGGCCGTGATCAGCACGCTGCGGTGCGCGAGCACCTTCGGCGCGAAGTGCGAGACGATCGCCTCAAAGATCGCCTCGGGTTCGAGCATGCGGCCGTCGCCGACTTCGCCGCACGCCTGCGCGCCCGAATCGGGGCCGAGCACCGACACGCCGTCGGCGCGCAGTTGCGCGGCATTGCGTTGGGTGGCCGGGTTCTGCCACATCTGGCGGTTCATCGCGGGCACGACGAGCAGCGGACAGTCGCGCGCGACGCACAGCGTCGACAGCAGGTCGTCCGCGAACCCGTGCGCGAGCTTCGCGAGGAAGTCCGTCGACGCGGGCGCGATCACGATCGCGTCGGCTTCGCGCGACAGGTCGATGTGCGCCATGTTGTTGCCGATGCGCGCGTCCCACTGGCTCATGTAGACGGGGCGGCCGGACAGCGCCTGCATCGTGACGGGCGTGATGAACTGGGCGGCGGCTTCGGTCATCGCGACCTGCACGGTCGCGCCGGCCTTCACGAGCAGCCGCGTGAGCTCGGCGATCTTGTAGCAGGCGATGCCGCCCGTCAGGCCGAGAACGAGGTGTTTTCCTGCGAGTTCTGCGTGTGCCAACTCAGGCCTCCAAGGGTCAAACGGAACGGCCGGCGCGAAGCCGGCCGTCGACGCCGAGTATGCGCGCTCAGCGCGAGCCGCGCACGCGACGCAGTTCGTCGTAGATCAGCAGCACCGCGCCGACCGTGATCGCGGAATCGGCGAGGTTGAACGCCGGGAAGTGCCAGGCGCCGAGGTGGAAATCGAGAAAGTCGATCACGTGGCCGTAGATCAGCCGGTCGATCACGTTGCCGAGCGCGCCGCCGAGGATCAGCGCGAGCGACACGCTGAACAGCCGCTGGTGGCCGTGGCGCTTCAGCAGGAAGCAGATCACGAGCGTCGCGCCGACGCCGAGCGCGGTGAACGCCCAGCGCTGCCAGCCACCGGCGGTCGACAGGAAGCCGAACGCGGCGCCGCGGTTGTACACCAGCACGAGGTTGAAGAACGACGTCAGCTCGTGCTGCGCGCCGTACGCGAACGTTTTCAGGATCGCGATCTTCGACAGCTGGTCGAACAGGATCACGATCAGCGAAATGCCGAGCCAGGGCGCGAGCGCGCCGCTGGCCGGTTTCGACAGGGTTTTCGCCATATTTACGCAGCGCTCCGGATTTCGCCGTTTTCAAACAGGTTCGAGAAGCAGCGGCCGCACAGCGTCGGATGATCGGCGTGCGCGCCGACGTCCTCGCGGTAGTGCCAGCAGCGTTCGCACTTCTGGTACTTCGACGCGGCCACGTCGACGCTTTCCTGCGCTTCGTCGTCGACCTTCACGACCGTCGCCGCCGACGTGATCAGCACGAACTTGAGATCGTCGCCGAGGCTCGTCAGTGCGTCGTAGCGCGCGCCGCTCGCATGCACGGCCACTTCGGCCTGCAGCGACGAGCCGATGCGGTTCGCGGTGCGCGCTTCCTCGAGCGCCTTCGTCACGTTGCCGCGCACATCGCGCAGCAGTGCCCACTTCTCGATCAGCGCGGTCGAGCCGGCGACTTCCGGATACGCATAGTAGGTTTCCGTGAAGATCGTGTCGCTGGCCGGCTGGAACACCTTCCACGCTTCTTCCGCCGTGAACGACAGGAACGGCGCGAGCACGCGCAGCAGGCCGTGCGTCAGGTGGTACAGCGCGGTCTGTGCGGAGCGGCGGGCGCGCGAATCGGCCGCGCTCGTGTACAGGCGGTCCTTCAGCACGTCGAGGTAGAAGCCGCCGAGATCTTCCGAGCAGTACGTCTGCAGCTTCGCGACGACCGGGTGGAATTCGTACTTCTCGTAGTGGCCGAGCAGTTCCGTCTGCAGCTGCTGCGAGAACGCGACCGCATAACGATCGATCTCGAGCCATTCCTCCACCGGCACTGCATGCTGCGCGAAGTCGAAGTCCGACAGGTTCGCGAGCAGGAAGCGCAGCGTGTTGCGGATGCGGCGATAGCCTTCGGTCACGCGCTTCAGGATTTCCTCGGAGATCGCGAGTTCGCCCGAATAGTCGGTCGACGCGATCCACAGGCGGATGATTTCCGCGCCGAGACGGTTCGCGACTTCATGCGGGTCGACGCCGTTGCCGAGTGACTTGCTCATCTTGCGGCCTTCGCCGTCGACCGTAAAGCCGTGCGTGAGCAGGCTCTTGTACGGCGCGCGGCCGTCGATCATCGATGCGGTCAGCAGCGACGAATGGAACCAGCCGCGGTGCTGGTCCGAGCCTTCGAGGTACAGGTCGGCCGGGAACTGCAGCTGATCCTTGTGCGAGCCGCGCAGCACGTGCCAGTGCGTCGTGCCCGAGTCGAACCACACGTCGAGCGTGTCGCGGTTCTTTTCGTACAGGTTCGCGTCGTCGCCGATCAGCTCGCGCGGATCGAGCGTCTGCCACGCCTCGATGCCCGACTGCTCGACGCGCTTCGCGACTTCCTCGAGCAGCTCGAGCGTGCGCGGGTGCAGCTCGCCGGTTTCCTTGTGCACGAAGAACGCCATCGGCACGCCCCACTGGCGCTGGCGCGACAGCGTCCAGTCGGGCCGGTTCGCGATCATGCTGAACAGGCGCTGCTTGCCCCACGACGGGTAGAACGCGGTCGCCTCGACACCTTCGAGCGCGGTTTCGCGCAGCGTCTTGCCGTCGTCGTTCGGCGTCACGTCCATGCCGGCGAACCACTGCGACGTCGCGCGGTAGATGATCGGCGTCTTGTGGCGCCAGCAGTGCATGTAGCTGTGCGTGTACTTCTCGCTGCGCAGCAGCGAGCCGGCCGCGTTCAGCGCCTCGACGATCTTCGGGTTCGCGTCCCAGATCGACAGGCCGCCGAACAGCGGCAGCGATTCGATGTAGCGGCCGTCGCCCATCACCGGGTTGATGAAGTCCGAATCGGTCATCCCGTGTGCCTTGCACGACTGGAAGTCCTCGATGCCGTAGGCGGGCGACGAGTGCACGACGCCGGTACCGGTGTCGGTCGTCACGTAGTCGCCGAGGTAGGCGGGCGCGGTGCGCTTGTAGCCGGGGTGGGCCGATGCGAGCGGGTGGTGGAAGCGCAGGTTCGCGAGCTTCACGCCGGGCGTGGTCGCGACGACGCGGCCGGTCAGCTTGAAGTCGGCCATGCAGGCTTCGACGCGTTCTTCCGCGATGATCAGCAGCCCGCGCTCGGTGTCGACCAGCGCGTAGACGATTTCCGGATGGAGGTTCAGCGCCTGGTTGGCGGGGATCGTCCACGGCGTGGTGGTCCAGATCACGATGCCGCCCTCGGCGCGCGGCAGTGCCGGCAGGCCGAACGCCTGCGCGGTCTTTTCCGGTTCCGCGAACGCGAACATCACGTCGATCGTCGGGTCGGTGCGGTCCTTGTACTCGACTTCCGCCTCGGCGAGTGCCGAGCCGCAGTCGAAGCACCAGTTCACCGGCTTCAGCCCGCGATACACGTAGCCCTTCTCGATGATCTTGCCGAGCGCGCGGATCTCTTCCGCCTCGTTGACGAAGTTCATCGTCTTGTACGGGTTCGCCCAGTCGCCGAGCACGCCGAGACGCTTGAAGCCGACCTTCTGCTTCTCGATCTGCTCGGTCGCGTACGCGCGCGCCTTGCTCATCACTTCGGCCGCCGGCAGCGACTTGCCGAACTGCTTCTCGATCTGGATCTCGATCGGCATCCCGTGGCAATCCCAGCCCGGCACGTACGGCGCGTCGAAGCCGGCCATGTTGCGCGACTTGACGACGATGTCCTTCAGGATCTTGTTGACCGCGTGACCGAGGTGGATGTCGCCGTTCGCATACGGCGGGCCGTCGTGCAGGATGAACTTCGGCCGGCCCTGGCTGGCCGCGCGGATCTTCTCGTAGATGCCGCGCTCTTCCCATTCCTTGACCCACTGCGGCTCGCGCTTGGGCAGGTCGCCGCGCATCGGGAACGGCGTGTCGAGCAGGTTGACCGGATACTTGGCCTGCGGTTTCGAATCGGCTTTCTTGTTGCTCATGATGGGATCGCTATCTAAATCGGGGGACGCTCGTGCGTCGTGAATCGGGGATGCGCGCGGGTCGGCGGCGCGAGGGTGCGGCGCGGGGCGCCGCCGGCCGGATCAGCTAATTCGGTCGGTCGCCGAGGTCGAGAAGCCGGTCGCGCGGCTGCCCGGCGCACGGTCGCGCTCGACGAAGTACGCACGCGCATTCGCGACGTCCAGCGCGATCGCGCGCGACAGCGCCTCGAGATCGTCGAACTTCGCCTCGTCACGCAGCTTCTTCAGGAATTCGACGCGGATCAGCTTGCCGTACGCGTCGCCGTGCCAGTCGAGCAGGTGGACTTCGAGCAGCACGCGGCCGGAATCGTCGACGGTCGGGCGCAGCCCGAGGCTCGCGACGCCCGGCAGCGGGGCGGGGCCCAGGCCGTGCACCTGCACGACGAAGATGCCCGCGAGCGCCGGCCGCTTGTGCGCGATCGGCAGGTTCAGGGTCGGGAAGCCGAGGTCGCGGCCGAGCTTCAGCCCGTGCGCGACGTGGCCGCTGATCGCATAGCCGTGGCCGAGCGCCTGCGCGGCGGCGTCGAGATCGCCCGCCGCGAGCGCGGTGCGCACGCCCGAGCTGGAGATGCGCGTGCCGTCGCTGCCGGCGACCGTGCCCATCTGCTCGACCTCGAAGCCGTGCTGCTCGCCGGCCGCCTTCAGCGTGTCGAAGGTGCCCGCGCGCTTCGCGCCGTAGCAGAAATCGTCGCCGACCATCATCCAGCGCGTGTGCAGCCCGTTCACCAGCGTGCGCTCGACGAACGCCTGCGGCGACTGGCTTGCGAACGTATGGTTGAAGTGCTCGACGACGACACGGTCGACCCCGTGGTCGCGCAGCGCTTCCAGCTTGTCGCGCAGCATCGCGATGCGCGGCGGCGCGCCGGCCGGGTTGAAGAATTCCCGCGGGTGCGGCTCGAAGGTCATCACGCACACGGGCAGGCCGCGCGCGTCCGCTGCCGCGCGCACGCGCGCGAGCAGGGCCTGGTGGCCGCGATGGACACCGTCGAAGTTGCCGATCGTCAGCGCGCACGGCGCGCGGCTCTCGGCGTTGGGCAGGCCGCGGAAGACTTTCACGATAGCGGATGCAGCGTCGGGGAATGGGCGGTGGGATGCCGCAAAGCAGAAGATTATAAACGTTCGGGCGGCCCGGCGGCCGAGAAGGGGGGAAACGCGGGGGCGAATGGTAAAATTCGCGGATGAAAAAACTCGTGATCCTGATTTCCGGTCGCGGCAGCAACATGGAGGCCATCGTCCGCGCGTGCGCGCAGGAACGCTGGCCGGCCGAGGTCGCCGCCGTGATCGCCAACCGGCCCGACGCGGCCGGCCTGGCTTTTGCCGCGTCGCACGGGGTGGCGACCGCGGTGGTCGACCATCGTTCGTTCGACGGCCGCGACAGCTTCGACGCGGCGCTCGCCGCCGAGATCGACCGCTTCGCGCCCGATCTCGTCGTGCTTGCCGGCTTCATGCGCATCCTCACGCCCGATTTCGTCAGACGATACGAAGGCCGGCTGCTGAACATCCACCCGTCGCTGCTGCCGAGCTTCAAGGGCATCCACACGCACCAGCAGGCGCTGGATGCCGGCGTCGCGCTGCATGGCGCGAGCGTGCATTTCGTGATTCCCGAACTCGACAGCGGCGCGATCGTCGCGCAGGGCGCAGTGCCCGTGCGCGCGGGCGACGACGCGGCCGCGCTCGCGCGGCGCGTGCTGGCGGTCGAGCACGTGCTGTATCCGCGTGCGGTCCGCTGGTTCGTCGAGGGGCGCCTGCGCCTCGAGAACGGCAGGGCAGTGGTCGCGCCGGAAGAGGCGCGCTGGATTTTCGCGGATCAACCGCATACCGAAACGAGCGAGGGCGTATGAAGCTGCACGGATTCCTGATTGGCCAGACCGAGACCTTGCTGGCCGAGGTGCTGAAGTTCACCGGCCCCGCCGACGCGACGACGAGCCGGTTCTTCCGCGCGCACCCGAAGCTCGGCCACGCCGAGCGCGGCGTGATCGCCGAGGCGGTGTTCGCGGTGCTGCGCCGGAAGATGGAGTTCTCGCACCTCGCCGAGAGCGGCACGGGCAGCCCCGCGCGGCGCCTGACGCTGCTCGGCCTGATGCAGACGCTCGGCCGCAATGCGCTGAAGCCGTTCGTGTCCGACACCGAGGCCGCGTGGCTCGAGCACGTGTCGAAGATCGATCCGGCGAGCCTGCCGGTGCGCGTGCGCACCAACCTGCCCGACTGGATCTACCAGGCGCTGTCCGCCCGTTTCGACGCGGAGGAACTCGCGCAGCTCGCCGCCGCGCTGAACTACCCGGCACCGCTCGACCTGCGCGCCAACGCGCAGAAGGCGACGCGCGACCAGGTGATCGACGCGCTGCGTGCGAACGGCATCGACGCGGGCGAGACGCCGTTCGCGCCGCAAGGCGTGCGCGTCGTCGGCAAGCCGGCGCTCACGCGTCTGAAGCTGTTCGAGGAAGGCCAGATCGAGGTGCAGGACGAAGGCAGCCAGCTGCTGTGCTCGCTGGTCGCGCCGCGCCGCGGCGAGATGGTCGTCGATTTCTGCGCGGGCGCCGGCGGCAAGACGCTCGCGCTCGGCGCGATGATGCGCTCGACCGGGCGCCTCTATGCGTTCGACGTGTCGGAAAAGCGCCTCACGAAGCTGAAGCCGCGCCTCGCGCGCAGCGGGCTGTCGAACGTGAACCCGGTGCTGATCGACAGCGAGCACGACGCGAAGATCAAGCGGCTCGCGGGCAAGATCGACCGCGTGCTGGTCGATGCGCCGTGCAGCGGCCTCGGCACGCTGCGCCGCAACCCCGACCTCAAGTGGCGCCAGACGCGCACGTCGATCGAGGAGCTCACGCCGAAGCAGGCGTCGATTCTCGCGAGCGCCGCGCGTCTCGTGAAGAAGGGCGGCCGGCTCGTGTACGCGACCTGCAGCGTGCTCCACGCGGAGAACGAAGCGATCGTCGAGCAGTTCCTCGCCGACCATCCGGACTTCGTGCTGGTGCCCGCACAGAAGGTGCTGGCCGACCAGCGCATCGAGCTCGAGACCGGCGACTACCTGTCGCTGTGGCCGCACCGCCATGCGACCGACGGTTTCTTCGCCGCGGTGCTCGAACGGCGCGCCGCGCAGTAACGGCAGGGCGCACGGACGATGGAGAATCTGCAGAGCCGCCTGCTGTCGCACCGGCTGGCATCGGTGATCCGGGATTTCCACCAGCCGGTCATGATCTGGCAGGCGGCGATCCTCGTCGGCGCGCTGTGCTTCGCGTGGGTTGCAGCGCGCTTCGTCCATGGGCGCATCGATGCGCACCGCCGGGCGGCCGGGCGCGCGCCCGGTGCGGGTGCGCAAAGCCTGAAGCGCGCGTTGTTTCCGCTGTTCGGCGGCGTCTTCGTGGGGATCTCGCAGCTCGCGTTCGATCCGTTCATGTCGACGTCGCTGCTGGCGCTCGCGCTCGTGCCGCTGTTCGGCATCGGGCTGATCTACGTGCTGTTCTTCTTTGCGCGGCGCGTATTCGCGCGCGACGGGCACACGCATGCGTGGCTATCGATCGTCGAGAAGATCGTGTCGACCGTCGTGTGGGCCGCGATGGTGCTGACCGTGCTCGGGATCCAGCGCGACGTGCTCGGCTGGCTCGACAGCGTGCAGTTCCGTGTCGCGAATGCGCACCTCACGCTGCTGTCGGTGATCTCGGGCGCGCTGTGGGTGTGCGTGACGCTGATGGTCGCGATGTGGCTCGGCTCGGTGCTCGAGGAGCGCCTCGCGCGCGCCACCACGCTCGACGCGAACCTGAAGGTCGTGATGTCGCGGGTCGGCCGCGCGCTGCTCGTGTTCGCAGCGATCCTGATCGGGCTGTCGCTCGTCGGCATCGACGTGACGGTGCTCGGCGTGTTCGGCGGCGCGGTCGGTGTCGGCCTCGGCTTCGGGCTGCAGAAGATCGCCAGCAACTACGTGTCGGGCTTCATCATCCTGCTCGACCGTTCGCTGCGGCTCGGCGACGCGATCAGCGTCGGCGGGCTCCAGGGCGTCGTCACGCAGATCCGCACGCGCTATACGGTCGTGCGCGGCCTCGACGGCAACGAGACGCTGATCCCGAACGAGAAACTGATCACCGACGTCGTGCAGAACCAGTCGTCGTACCTGACGCGCGGCTACGCGAAGGTCGCCGTGCAGATTGCTTATACCAGCGACGTCGAGCAGGCGCTCGTGGTGCTCGCGGAAGCCGCGAAGGGCGTGCCGCGCGTGCTCGCGGAGCCGGCGCCCACGCCGTACCTGGTCGGCTTCGGCGCGGACGGGATCGATCTGGAGCTCGGCTTCTGGATCGAGGATTCGGCGAAAGGCACGTCGGGCGTGCGTTCGAGCGTGAACCGCAACATCTGGCGGCTCTTTGGCGAGCACGGGATCTCGATTCCGTTCCCGCAGCGCGAAGTGCGCGTGGTCGGTTTGCCGGAGGGGTTTGCCGCGACGGGCGTGGTCGCCGAGGACGTGCCCGTGGCCGATGGCCGGTCGGTGGACGGGCGGGCGTCGGCCGCGTAGATGCGGCGCGCCGGCGCGAATCGGGCGGGGCCCGCGGCCAGAACCGGATCGCGTGGCTTTTCCGGTCCGTCGATGGACTGTTCGTGTTGCGTCAAGACAAGAGAATATTCATTTTTTACAAAGACTTGGAACGGTTGAAGTAAAATTCCGGTCTACACGCGGTATGCTTTCATTTTTCTGACGTCGGCCTGCGCCGGCATCGCTCTCACCACAGGTAACTGCCTTGTTGAATTCCCTGCTCGATTTTCTTTCCCACGGGCTCCTGCGCTTTTCGTGGTGGCAGGTCGCGCTGTTCGCGCTGGCCGTCACGCACGTGACGATCATCGGCGTGACGGTCTACCTGCACCGCTGCCAGGCGCACCGCGCGCTGGAGCTGCATCCGATCGCGAGCCATTTCTTCCGCCTGTGGCTGTGGATGACGACCGGCATGCTGACGGGTCAGTGGGCCGCGATTCACCGCAAGCACCATGCGAAGTGCGAGACCGAGGAAGATCCGCACAGCCCGCAGACGCGCGGCATCTGGAAGGTGTTCCTCGAAGGCGCCGAGCTGTATCGCGCGGAAGCGAAGAACGAAGAGACGATGCGCAAGTTCGGCCACGGCACGCCGAACGACTGGCTCGAACGCAATCTGTACTCGAAGTATCCGATTCTCGGCATCAGCATGATGATGGTGATCGACGTCGCGCTGTTCGGCGTGATCGGTCTGACCGTGTGGGCCGTGCAGATGGTCTGGATTCCGTTCTGGGCCGCGGGTGTCGTGAACGGTTTCGGTCACTTCTGGGGCTACCGCAACTTCAACTCGGCTGACGCGAGCACGAACCTGTTCCCGTGGGGCATCGTGATCGGTGGCGAAGAGCTGCACAACAACCACCACACGTTCGCGACGTCGGCGAAGCTGTCGAACAAGTGGTACGAGTTCGACATCGGCTGGATGTACATCCGCATCATGTCGGCATTCGGTCTCGCGAAGGTGAAGAAGGTTGCACCGACGCCGCGCCTGAACAAGCCGAAGACGGTGCTCGACCAGGAAACGCTGCAGGCCGTGCTGTCGAACCGCTACGAAGTGATGGCGCGCTACGGCAAGGCCGTGAAGCGTGCCTATCGCCAGGAGCTCGCGCACCTGAAGGAACTCGGTTCGAGCGAGAAGTACCAGCTGATGCGCGGCGCGCGCAAGTGGTTCCACAAGGACGCCGACGGCCTCGACGAGCCGCAGAAGAAGCTGCTGCCCGAGATCTTCGCGAACAGCCAGAAGCTGCATACGTACTTCCAGCTGCGCCAGGATCTGGCCGCGATCTGGGATCGTTCGACCGCGTCGCGCGAACAGCTGCTCGCGCAATTGCAGGATTGGTGCCATCGCGCGGAACAAAGCGGCATCAAGGCGCTGCAGGAATTCGCGACGCGCCTGCGTCGCTACGCCTGATTCGAAATCGATTAGAATCTCAGGACGTCACAAACCCCGCGTTGGCGGGGTTTTTTCATTTGGGCGGCCGGTTTTCGAAGGGCGACCGGAAGCGCTGGAATTCGTATGAGGCTTGGGGCAGCGCTGACGTGGCACCCCGGGGCGAGCGTAGGGATGGGCTGGAGCAAGCGCTGAAGCGCTAACCGGGTCGACCGCGAAGCATGGGGCTGGAGCAAGCGCTGAAGCGCCAACTCGGGCCGACCGCGAAGCATGGGGCCAGAGCAAGCGCTAAAGCACTAACTCTGGCCGACCGCGAAGCATGGGACCAGAGTAAGTGCTAAAGCACTAACTCTGGTCGACAGGAGATATGGAGATGCAATCGACGATCAAACCCGTCGAGTACGACCGGCCGGTCTCGGCAGGAACCGTCTGTGGCGTCGGGCAAGCGTGGGCCAAAGTGCCCGAGGCGCCGTCCGCCGAAGAACGCGCCGCACTGAAGGCGCGCATCAAGGCGCTGCTCGCACGTGAAAAGGCCGTGCTCGTCGCTCACTACTACGTGGATGCCGAGCTGCAGGAACTGGCGGACGAAACCGGCGGCTGCGTCGCCGATTCGCTCGAAATGGCCCGTTTCGGCCGCGACCACGACGCGCAGACGCTCGTCGTCGCCGGCGTGCGTTTCATGGGCGAAACCGCGAAGATCCTGAGCCCCGGCAAACGCGTACTGATGCCCGATCTCGACGCGACCTGCTCGCTCGATCTCGGTTGCCCGGTCGACGAATTCTCCGCGTTCTGCGATGCGCATCCCGACCGCACCGTCGTCGTCTACGCGAACACCAGCGCCGCCGTGAAGGCCCGCGCGGACTGGATGGTCACGTCGTCGATCGGCCTCGAAATCGTCGCGGACCTGCACGCGCGGGGCGAGAAGATCATCTGGGCACCTGATCGCCATCTCGGCAGCTACATCCAGAAGAAAACCGGCGCGGACATGCTGCTGTGGCAGGGTTCGTGCCTCGTCCACGACGAATTCAAGGGCATCGAGCTCGACCTGCTGCGTGCCGAATATCCGGACGCGAAGGTGCTCGTGCATCCGGAGTCGCCGGAAAACGTCGTCGCGCAGGCGGATGTCGTCGGCTCGACGACGCAGCTGATCGATGCCGCCGTGAAGCTCGACGCGACGCACTTCATCGTCGCGACCGACCTCGGCATCCTGCACAAGATGCAGCTCGCGGCGCCCGGCAAGACCTTCATCGCCGCGCCGACGGCCGGCAACAGCGCGACCTGCAAGAGCTGCGCGCATTGCCCGTGGATGGCGATGAACGGCCTCGCGAACCTCGCCGATGTGCTCGAGCGCGGTCACAACGAGATCTTCGTCGATCCCGCGATCGGCGCGCGCGCGCGTCTCCCGATCGACCGGATGCTCGATTTCGCAGCGGCGCACAAGAAGCGCGTGCAAGCGAGCGGCGATCTGCAGCGCGATCAGCAACTGTTCGCGAACGTGGGGGCTGCATGACCGGTGCAGTCTCTCCGCTGTTCGAAGCCGTCCGCGCACAATACGGCGCGGCGTTCGACGAAGCGATCGCGCGCAACGTCGCCGATGCGATCGCCGAAGACGTCGGCACCGGCGACCAGACCGGGCGGCTCGTGCCGGCCGGCGAGCGGCGCCGTGCGCGCATCATCGTGCGCGAGGAGGCCGTGTTGTGCGGCGTGCCGTGGTTCGGGGCCGTCATCGCGCGAATCGATCCGTCGATCGTCGTGCAGTGGCACTATCGCGAAGGCGACCGGATGACGCCGGATTCGACCGTCTGCGAACTCGAAGGGCCGGCGCGCGCACTGTTGACGGCCGAGCGCAACGGACTGAACTTCCTGCAGCTGCTGTCGGGCGTCGCGAGCGCGACGCGTCGTTACGTCGATCGCGTCGAAGGCACGCGCACGAAGATCCTCGATACGCGCAAGACGCTGCCAGGCCTGCGGCTCGCGCAGAAGTACGCAGTGCGGGTCGGCGGCGGCGAGAACCAGCGTCTTGCGCTGTACGACGGCATCCTGATCAAGGAAAACCACATCGCGGCTGCCGGCGGTGTCGGCGAAGCGCTCGATGCGGCGTTCGCGCTCGAGTCAGGCGTGCCGGTGCAGGTCGAAGTCGAGACGCTCGCGCAGCTCGACACGGCGCTCGCGCATGGCGCGCAGTCGGTGCTGCTCGACAACTTCACGCTCGACATGATGCGCGAGGCAGTGCGCATCGCGTCCGGCAAGGCCGTGCTCGAAGTGTCGGGCGGCGTCAATTTCGATACGGTGCGCACGTTCGCGGAGACGGGCGTCGACCGCATCTCGATCGGCGCGCTGACGAAGGACGTGCGCGCGACCGACTACTCGATGCGGATCGTCGACTGACCGCACGACATACCGTCTGACGAAAAAAGCCGCTGGCGCGCATGACGCCAGCGGCTTTTTTTGTGCGGCTGCAGCCGGGAAGGGCGTACCGGTCAGCGGCGCGAGCGGGGCGTGAGCACGCTCGGCAGCGCCTTCGGCAGCGTGTGCGGCCAGTCGCGGCTGTAGTGCAGCCCGCGGCTTTCGCGGCGCGAGTACGCGCTCTTCACGATCAGCGTCGCGACGTCGACGAGATTGCGCAGTTCGAGCAGGTCGCGCGTCACGCGGAAGTTCGCGTAGTACTCGTGGATTTCGTCGCGCAGCAGCGACAACCGGTGCTTCGCGCGTTCGAGACGCTTGTCGGTGCGCACGATGCCGACATAGTTCCACATCAGCCGGCGCAGTTCGTCCCAGTTGTGCGCGACGACCACTTCCTCGTCCGCATCCGACACGCGGCTTTCGTCCCATGCGGGCAGCTTGGCCGGCGTTGCAGCGTCGAAGCCGGCCGCTTCGATCGCCTCGGCCGCCGCGCGGCCGATCACGAGGCATTCGAGCAGCGAATTGCTCGCGAGCCGGTTCGCGCCGTGCAGCCCCGTATACGACGTCTCGCCGACCGCATACAGGCCCGCGAGATCGGTGCGCCCCGCGAGGTCGGTGACGACGCCGCCGCACGTGTAGTGCGCGGCCGGCACGACCGGAATCGGCTGCTTCGCGATGTCGATGCCGAATTCGAGGCAGCGCGCATGGATCGTCGGGAAGTGTTCGCGCAGGAACGCTTCCGGCTGGTGGCTGATGTCGAGATACACGCAGTCGATCCCGCGCTTCTTGATCTCGAAGTCGATCGCGCGCGCGACGATGTCGCGCGGCGCGAGTTCCGCGCGCGGATCGTGTGCGGGCATGAAGCGCGTGCCGTCTGGCAGCTTGAGCAGGCCGCCTTCGCCGCGCACGGCTTCCGAAATCAGGAACGACTTCGCATACGGATGGAACAGGCAGGTCGGGTGGAACTGGATGAATTCCATGTTCGACACGCGGCAGCCCGCGCGCCACGCCATCGCGATGCCGTCGCCGGTCGCGGTGTCGGGGTTCGTCGTGTACAGGTAGACCTTGCCGGCGCCGCCGGTCGCGAGCACCGTGTGCGGCGCCTCGATCGTGATCGTGCGGTCGTTGTCGACGTCGAGCGCATACAGCCCGTGACAGCGGCGGCCGGGCAGCCCGAGCCGGTCCGACGTGATCAGGTCGATCGCATGGTGGTTTTCGAAGAACGTGATGTTCGGATGCTGGCGCGCGCGGTCGGACAGCGTCGCGAGCACCGCATGGCCGGTCGCGTCGGCCGCGTGGATGATCCGGCGGTGGCTGTGGCCGCCTTCGCGCGTCAGGTGGAAACCGAGTTCGGCCGCATCGTCCTTCGTGAACGGCACGCCCTGCGAGATCAGCCATTCGATCGCTTCGCGGCCGTGCTCGACGATGTAGCGCGTCGCGCCTTCGTCGCACAGCCCGCCGCCGGCGACCAGCGTGTCGTCGACGTGGTTCTCGATGCTGTCCGCCGAATCGAGGACGGCCGCGATGCCGCCTTGCGCGTTATCGCTTGCCCCCTCCATCATCGAACGTTTCGCGATCAGCGCGACACGTCGCGTGCTGGCCAGGTTGAGTGCGACCGACAGCCCTGCCAGGCCGCTGCCGACGATCGCCACGTCGAATTTCATGCTGCATCTCCGTCGTTACGCTTTAGATCTTGTGCGTTCCGTCGACCTTGGCCGCGGAAAGGGGAGAGCATACCGCGTCGGGCCCGAGCGTGCGCGCGAAACCGCGCAAAACAAAAAGCCCCGCATGTGCGGGGCTTTTCGGTCGCCGTCAGGCTGGCAGAAACCGGAGATTACTTGATCTTGGTTTCTTTGTATTCCACATGCTTGCGGACAACGGGATCGAACTTCTTGATCGCCATCTTTTCCGGCATGTTGCGCTTGTTCTTCGTGGTCGTGTAGAAATGACCCGTACCAGCGGTCGACTCAAGCTTGATCTTGTCGCGTGCGCCTTTTGCCATGATTGTGCTCCTTGGGCTTAGGCTTCGCCGCGTGCGCGCAGGTCAGCGAGCACGGAATCGATGCCGTTCTTGTCGATCAGGCGCAGGCCGGCGTTCGAGACGCGCAGGCGCACCCAGCGGTTTTCGCTCTCAACCCAGAACCGGCGGTTTTGCAGGTTCGGGAGGAAGCGGCGCTTCGTCTTGTTGTTGGCGTGGGAAACGTTGTTGCCGCTCATCGGCGCTTTCCCAGTTACTTGGCATACGCGTGCCATGAGAGCACTCCTAATACGCTAAATTCGGGGTTCGATCGCCGATGAAGGTTCCATCGTACCGCCACGTGATCCATGGCTGCACTCAGAACGCCGAAGCCTGTACAGACAAGGCCCTTCGATGGCTAGAACTGGTTGGAAAAAAGACAGACGACGATTCTAGCAGAAAAAGTTCAGAAAAATCAAACCCAATTTCGCATCGTCGTTGCGGCGGCCCCGGGGCGGGTCGCCGGGCCACAGTCTACAGCCAACCGGCGCGCGCGAACGAAAATGTATCGCTGGTGCCGACGACGACGTGATCGAGCAGCCGCACGTCGACGAGTTCGAGCGCGTCTTTCAGCGCGCGCGTCAGGCGGCGGTCCTCCGCGCTCGGCTGGACCGCGCCCGACGGATGATTGTGCGCGACGATCAGCGCCGCAGCGTTCTGCTGCAGCGCGCGGCGCACGACCTCGCGCGGATAGACGGCCATGCGCGTCAGCGAGCCGCGCGTGATTTCCTCCATGTCGATCAGGCCGTTGCGGGCGTCGAGGTACACCGCAATGAATACTTCGTGCGGGCGCGAGCCGATCTTCAGTCGCAGGCAATCCTCGACGGCGCCGGGCGAATCGATCTGCAGGCGCGCTTGCGCCTTTTCCTCCAGCATGCGCCGCGCGATCTCGGTGACCGCGACGAGCCGTGCGGAGCGCGCGGGACCGATGCCGGGGTGCATCTCGAAGTCGCCGGTGGTCGCCTCGAGCAGACCGCGCAACGTGCCGAACTGCCTGACCAGCGCGCGGGCGGTGACGAACACATCGTGCCCGGGCTTGCCCGTGCCGAGCAGCAGCGCGATCAGCTCGTCGTCGGTCAGTGCGGCGGGCCCGCGCTCCAGCAGCCGTTCGCGCGGCCGCTCGGGGCGCCAGTCGGCCGGGCGGCGCTTGCGCAGGTGGATCGGGACGACGCGGCCCGGCGGAGCGGCCGGTGTGTCGGCGGTGTCGCGGCATTCGGTCGGCGCGACGGCGAGAGAGGATGACGGCATGATCGAAACTCCATTGGCGGAGGCCGTGTGCGCGACGTCGTCGCACTTTCAGCCTTGCGCGCTCAGGTGACTTACAATATTGGCTTTGCGCCGGGCCTTTCGGCCAGTTCGGGCGCCGACGAACACGAGTCATTCATGAGCATCATCGATCTATCCGAAGTGAAGCCCGGTTCCCACGTGACGCTGCATTACCGGCTGGCACTGGCCGAGGGCGCCGACATCGTCAACACCTTCTCCGACAAGCCCGCCACGCTGCTGCTCGGCGCCGGGCAACTGGCGCCCTCGCTGGAACAGATTCTGCTCGGGCTCAGGGTCGGTGACCATTCGACTTTTCAGCTAACGCCCGAGCAGGGGTTCGGTCCCCGCAATCCCGACATGCTCCAGCGCGTGACGCTGTCGACGCTGCGCGAGAACGGGATGGTCGGCGACGATTTCACGCCCGGCGAACTGATCGAATTCAACGCGCCGGACGGCGGCCGCTATGCAGGGGTGCTCAAGGAAGTCAGCGAAACCTCGGCGCTGTTCGACTTCAATCATCCGCTCGCGGGCCAAGCGCTCACGTTCGAAGTGAAAATCATCGGAATCCTGTAATCATGAGCACCACCGATACGCTGTCCGGGCAGACCGTCGCCGCCGATGCCGAAATCCTGCTGGCCCAGCCGCGCGGCTTCTGCGCAGGGGTCGATCGCGCAATCGAGATCGTCGAGCGCGCGATCGCGATGCACGGTGCGCCGATCTACGTCCGTCACGAGATCGTCCACAACAAGTACGTGGTCGAGGATCTGAAGAAGAAAGGCGCGATCTTCGTCGAGGAACTCGAGGAAGTGCCGGCCGGCAACACCGTGATCTTCAGCGCGCACGGTGTGTCGAAGGCCGTGCGCGACGAGGCGGACGTGCGCGGATTGCGCATTTACGACGCCACCTGTCCGCTCGTCACGAAGGTGCACGTCGAAGTGGCGAAGATGCGCCAGGACGGCGTCGACATCGTGATGATCGGCCACAAGGGCCACCCGGAAGTCGAAGGCACGATGGGGCAGGTCGAGCGCGGCATGCATCTCGTCGAAAGCGTCGAGGACGTGCAGAAGCTCGCACTCGCCGATCCCGAGCGCATCGCGCTCGTCACGCAGACGACGCTGTCCGTCGACGATGCGGCCGAGATCATCGCCGCGCTGAAGGCGAAGTATCCGAAGATCCGCGAGCCGAAGAAGCAGGACATCTGCTACGCGACGCAGAACCGCCAGGATGCGGTGAAATTCATGGCGCCGCAGTGCGACGTCGTGATCGTCGTCGGTAGCCCGAACAGCTCGAATTCGAGCCGCCTGCGCGAAGTGGCGGAGAAGCGCGGCGTGGCCGCATACATGGTCGATGCACCCGACCAGATCGATCCGGCCTGGGTCGCAGGCAAGCGCCGGATCGGCGTGACGGCCGGCGCATCGGCGCCGGAAGTGCTCGCCCAGGCCGTGATCGCGCGGCTGCGCGAGCTCGGCGTGCGCAATGTGCGTGCGCTTGACGGCATCGAGGAAAACGTGTCGTTTCCGCTGCCGCGTGGGCTCAACCTGCCGCCCGCCGCCTGATTGCCGCATCGCACCCTGCGGTACCCCGAAGCGCGCCTCCCGGCGCGCTTTTTTTTGCGTCGCGATAATGCGATCGCAACCATTATTCACATTAATAGTGCAACCCGGTTGCTACGCCATTGCTTAGCCGTCTCTCAAAATTGGTTGCAATGCAGGAAAACCCCATCGAATCAGGATTATTGGCGTCCTATAAATGGAGTTACAATGCGCCCGTTTTCAGGCCGGAATGGCTTTGGAATCGGGTTTTGGCAAGGCGCGGGAGACCTACTCGATGCATGTGAAGTTGGCTGACGCCATGTCCGTCGCCGCACCGGTTGCAATGCTTGCCGGCTGTAGCAAAAAGAGCGACGACGAGGCGGGCAGGGAGACTGCGGCACCCGCAGTACCGGCGGCCAGCGACATGCGCGCTGCCGGAACCGGTCGTGCGGCGCGGTCGGTGTGCCGCATTGCGCAATCGGACAGTGACAAGGACAACGGGGCACGTTTGGCGATCGAGGAATTCAACGCGCAGGGCCCGAAGATCGGCATGCATTCGGCACGGCGGGCAGCACGCGCCGGCGGCGCTGCCATCGACCGGGCGACGGGCAAACTGATTGCCCGACAACGAGCCGCCGGCCGTGATGCGGCAGCAGCAGGGCGCGCCGCACGGCGGGCGCCCGGGTTTCGGGGCAACGCAGGCGACGTGCAGATGTCACTGATTCCCTTTCATTTCGATTCGACGAAGCAGCGTGTCGCCGTGACCCATCGCGTCGCGGCGGGCGGTCTGCTTCGTTTCACGGATTCCGACACAGTCCTGACGAAAGTCGGGCGCCACCTTCGCGATGCCGGTTCGGGCGCCGCGCGGGCGGCGGCGGACGGCCCGCTTGCACCGCAGGCGACGGCGTCCGGCATCGGAGCGCAAACCCTTGGCGACAACGGCATGTGCGCCGTCAAGGTGGTCGAGCCCGCGGGCGACGCGGTGCGGAACCTGATCTGCCCGGACGCGGGGTTCGCCCCGGCCCGGACGGAAAAAGGCATGGTGTTCGGGCAACCGGACACCGTTGCGGCACGCTGCCCTACGACTTCAAGGAGGCCAAGTACACCGTCCTCGATGTCGTGACGATTTAGCGACGGGACTCATGATGGCACCGGAACAGTGCGGTGCCGTTTCTGTATCCGCTCCGGCGGCAGGTCCGGCTGTACAGGCCGGGCGGCGCGCGCCGGGACGATCCACCCTTACCGGTATCGACTAGTACCCGCAGTGTCGCCGAGAAGGCGCGATTCCTCGCTTACCCGCGGGGCGCAACGTCCTCCGGCAGCATGGGCCAAGGAGCTTTAAATGGATATTTTCGTCCAGCAGATCCTCAACGGGCTGGTGCTCGGCAGTGTGTACGCCATCATCGCGTTGGGCTACACGATGGTGTACGGCATTCTCGGCATCATCAACTTCGCGCACGGTGACGTGCTGATGGTCGGCGCGATGGTCGCCCTGTCGGCCATCACCGTGCTGCAGAACCACTTTCCCGGACTCGGCAACGTCGCGACGCTGACGATCGGCCTTGGCATTGCCGCAATCGTCTGCGCGTGCGTGGGCTACACGATCGAGCGGGTCGCATACCGGCCGCTGCGCCGCGCACCGCGTCTCGCGCCGCTGATCACCGCGATCGGCGTGTCGATCCTGCTGCAGACGGCCGCGATGATCATCTGGTCGCGCAACCCGCTGCCGTTCCCGCAATTGCTGCCGACCGACCCGATCAACGTGATCAAGGCGACCGACACGACGCCCGGCGCCGTGATCTCGGTCACCGAAATCGTGATCATCGCGGTGGCGTTCATCGTGATGGCAGGCCTCTTGCTGCTCGTGCACAAGACCAAGCTTGGCCGCGCGATGCGCGCGATCGCCGAAAGCCCGAACACCGCGAGCCTGATGGGCGTGAACCCGAACTTCGTGATCTCCGCGACGTTCATGATCGGTTCCGCGCTCGCCGCGCTGGCCGGCGTGATGATCGCGTCCGAATACGGCAACGTGCACTTCTACATGGGCTTCATCCCCGGCATGAAGGCGTTCACCGCGGCGGTGCTCGGCGGGATCGGCAACCTCGGCGGCGCGATGGTCGGCGGCGTGGTGCTCGGCCTGATCGAGCAGCTCGGCGCGGGCTACATCGGCAACCTCACGGGTGGCGTGTTCGGCAGTAACTACCAGGACGTGTTCGCATTCATCGTGCTGATCATCGTGCTGGTGTTCCGTCCGTCGGGCCTGCTGGGCGAACGTGTCGCGGACCGCGCGTAACGGAAGGGGAGCAAACAACATGACATCCATTCAACCGATCGAATCCTCGACGTCGCTCGTCGAAGAACGCAACACGACGAAGACCGTCGTCATCGGCATCCTGACCGCGGCCTTCGTGATCGCGGCGCCGATCATCATCGGCTCGGCAGGCGGCAACTACTGGGTCCGCGTGCTCGACTTCGCGATGCTGTACGTGATGCTCGCGCTGGGTCTCAACGTGGTGGTCGGCTTCGCCGGCCTGCTCGACCTCGGCTACATCGCGTTCTACGCGGTGGGCGCGTACACGGCGGCACTGCTGAGCTCGCCGCACCTGAGCTCGCAGTTCGAGTGGATCGCGGCCCTCGCGCCCGGCGGGTTGCACATCCCGTTCCTGATCATCGTGCCGATCGCGATGGCGCTGGCGGCGACCTTCGGGATCCTGCTCGGCGCGCCGACGCTGCGCCTGCGCGGCGACTACCTGGCGATCGTGACGCTCGGCTTCGGTGAAATCGTCCGGATCTTCATGAACAACCTCGACCGTCCGGTGAACATCACCAACGGCCCGAAGGGGATCACGGGCATCGATCCGGTGCACGTCGGCGGCTTCAACCTGTCGCAGACGCACTCGCTGTTCGGCCTCCAGCTGCCGTCGGTCTACATGTACTACTACCTGTTCGTGCTGTGCTCGCTGCTGGTGATCTGGACGTGTACGCGCCTGCAGCATTCGCGCATCGGCCGCGCATGGGCGGCAATCCGCGAGGACGAGATCGCGGCGAAGGCGATGGGCATCAACACCCGTAACGTGAAGCTGCTCGCGTTCGCGATGGGCGCATCGTTCGGCGGCCTGTCGGGCGCGATGTTCGGTTCGTTCCAGGGCTTCGTGTCGCCGGAATCGTTCACGTTCTGGGAATCGATCGTGGTGCTGGCGTGCGTGGTGCTCGGCGGCATGGGCCATATCCCCGGCGTGATCCTGGGCGCGGTGCTGCTCGCGATCTTCCCGGAATTCCTGCGCTCGACGATGAGCCCGCTGCAGCATGCGCTGTTCGGCCATGACATCGTCGATACGGAAGTGATCCGTCAGGCGCTGTACGGCCTCGCGATGGTGATCATCATGCTGTACCGCTCGGAAGGCCTGTGGCCGGCGCCGAAGCATGAGGACAAGATCGCGAAACTGGCGAAGCGCGCCGGCAAGAAGCCGGTGCGCGCTTAACCGACGGACAAGGGGATACACACATGAGCGACAAGCAAATCCGACTGTCCGTCTCGGGCGTGAACAAACGCTTCGGCGGGCTGCAGGCACTGTCCGACGTCGGCCTGCAGATCAAGGAAGGCGAGATCTACGGGCTGATCGGCCCGAACGGCGCCGGCAAGACCACGTTCTTCAACGTGATCACGGGTCTTTACACGCCGGACTCCGGCGAGTTCAAGCTGGACGGCACGGAATACAAGCCGACCGCGGTGCATCAAGTCGCGAAGACGGGCATCGCGCGCACGTTCCAGAACATTCGCCTGTTCGGCGGGATGACGGCACTGGAGAACGTGATGGTGGGCCGCCACGTGCGGACCAAGCACGGCCTGCTGGGCGCGGTGTTCCAGACGCCGGCCGAGCGCCAGGAAGAGCGCGAGATCAAGGAACGCGCGATCGAGCTGCTCGAGTACGTCGGCGTGCTGCAGTACGCGGACTACACGTCGCGCAACCTGTCGTACGGCCACCAGCGCCGGCTGGAAATCGCGCGCGCGCTGGCGACCGACCCGAAGCTGCTCGCGCTCGATGAGCCGGCGGCCGGGATGAACGCGACCGAGAAGGTCGAACTCACGCGCCTGCTCGACAAGATCCGCTCGGACGGCCGCACGATTCTGCTGATCGAGCACGACGTGAAGCTCGTGATGGGATTGTGCAACCGGATGACGGTGCTCGATTACGGCAAGGTGATCGCCGAGGGTCTGCCGCAGGACGTGCAGAAGAATCCGAAGGTGATTGAGGCATATCTCGGCGCAGGGGTGCACTGATGGCAGCGGCAATGTTGAAAATCAAGGGCTTGCAGGTCAACTACGGCGGCATCCAGGCCGTCAAGGGCGTTGACATGGAAGTCCGCCAGGGCGAGCTGGTGACGCTGATCGGCGCGAACGGCGCGGGCAAGACCACGACGATGAAGGCGATCACGGGCCTGAAGCCGTACTCGGCGGGCGACATCGAGTACGACGGCAAGTCGATCAAGGGCGTGCCGTCGCACGAGCTGCTCAAGCGCGGGCTCGCGATGGTGCCGGAAGGTCGCGGGATCTTCGCGCGGATGTCGATCATCGAGAACATGCAGATGGGCGCGTACCTGCGCAACGACAACGAGCAGATCAAGAAGGACGTCGACCGGATGTTCGGCTTCTTCCCGCGGCTGAAGGAGCGTGCGACGCAGCTCGCGGGCACGCTGTCGGGCGGCGAGCAGCAGATGCTGGCGATGTCGCGCGCGATCCTGTCGAAGCCGAAGCTGCTGCTGCTCGACGAGCCGTCGATGGGTCTGTCGCCGATCATGGTCGAGAAGATCTTCGAAGTGGTGCGCACGATCTCGAGCGAGGGCATCACGGTGCTGCTCGTCGAACAGAACGCGCGCCTCGCGCTGCAGGCGGCCGACCGTGGCTACGTGATGGACTCGGGCACGGTCACGATGGAAGGCGACGCGAAGCAGATGCTCGACGATCCGAAGGTGCGGGCTGCGTATCTGGGTGAGTGAATGAGCGGGCCCGGTGCGGCGCGACGGCGGATGCCGGCGTGCCGCCCAAGGGCTTTCGAAAGGCTGTCACGGGATACCGTGACAGCTTTTTTTTCGTGCGGTGCGCCCGGCGGCGAACTGCGCGCGCGGATGCGACTCCATTCATTCGACAGTGACGCCGACCATGCGGCGCGGGACGCGATAGCGCGAAGGCCGTCCGCTACCGGCCGTCCGCCAACCGTCACGCAGGCTGCGTAGCATGGTCGGTCCATCGGGACACGGAGAGCACGCATGAGTCTGGACTACGGTTTCGTGAAGGCGAAGGTGACGTCGGTGGCGCGGCTGAAGGGCTCGCCGCACGGCAGCGAGATCCAGTATCACATCCACCTGACGCTCGCGTTGCCGGCCGGCGACTGGGACGTCGCGATCAATGTCGGCACCAACGACGCGGACGACCTGCTGAACTACAAGCTCGTCTACGATTTCCATCATCCGGTCACGGCGACGCTCGCGGCCGCGGCCGAGGGCTATACCGATCTCACCGGGCAAACCGCGCTGCCGGCGCTCGACTATCTGCGCAGCGATATCCTGAACGAGACGGGCGCATGGCGTGCCAGCGCGGTGATGGACGGCACCGAGAACGCGGAGCCGATCCCGTCGCTGCTGCGGCTCGTCAATGCCGCGCAGTCGCAGGGGCTCGACGTCGTCGTGTTCGGCCGCACGTATACGGAAGGCAACGGCATCCACGACACGCACATGAACCAGGGTTCGACAGGCGCGAACTACCTGCATCGCGCGGGCAACGACCACAACGATCACAACGACGTGTGGCAGGACGGCGCGTTGATCGTGCGCGTGAGCGAGTCGCAGTGGGCCGCGTATTTCGCGGCGTTCGAGCAGCAGGCCGTGCCGACCGACGCGCTCGGCAATCCGCTGCCGGACGCGGGGCCGATCACGCGCTGAACGTGGCGACTGCCGGCGGCGTCACGCGGCCGGCAGCGTCTTGCCGAACGAGATGCGTTCCTCGACGCGATAGCCGAGCGCCGCATAGAAGCGGCACGCATCGTCGTTGCCGGGCAGCACCTGCAGGTTGATCTTCAGGCAGCCGCGCGCGGCGAGCGCGCGTTCCGCATGCGCGATCAGCCCGCGGCCGATGCCGAGCCGCCGCGCGTCGTTCGACACGCCGAACGAGTAGAGCCAGCCGCGATGTCCGTCGAAACCCGCCATCAGCGTGCCGACCACCCGCGCGCCGCACGTCGCGACGAAGAACAGCTCCGGCTGCGTCGCGAGCTTGAGTTCGATCGATCGCAGCGGATCACGGTGCGGCGGCGCGCCGGCTTCGTCGTACTGCGGGAACGCGTCGCGCCAGACGGCGAGCACGGCATCGGTGTCGGCGCGTTCGAACGGGCGGATCGCGACAGCATCGGCGGCGGCATCCATCGCGGCGGTTTCCTTAGAGCGTGTCGAGGATCGACCGCAGCATCGCCATCATCTGGTCGATTTCCTCGGTCGTGACGTTCAGCGCGGGCATGAAGCGCAGCAGGTTCGGGCGTGCCGCGTTCAGCAGCAGGCCGTCGGGCTGCATGTCGCGCGCCTTCTCGACGATCTGCGGGCCGATGTCCTTGCCGAGCAGCAGCGCGCGCAGCAGGCCTTCACCGCGTTCGCCCTCGAAGCCGCGCTCCTCCGACAGTTCGAGCAGCCTGCGCTTCAGGTATTCGCTGCGCGCACGCACGCCTTCGAGGAAGCCGGGCGCGACGAGCTGCGAGATCACCGAGTAGCCGACCGCCGTCATCAGCGGGTTGCCGTTGTACGTGCCGCCCTGGTCGCCGGCCTCGAACACCGCGACCTCGGCTTTCGACAGCAGCGCGCCGAGCGGTGCGCCACCGCCGATGCCCTTCGCGAGCGTCATGACGTCCGGCTCGATACCGGACAGCTCGTACGCGAACAGCGTGCCCGCGCGGCCGCAGCCGCTCTGCACCTCGTCGACGATCAGCAGCAGGTTGTGCTGCTTCGTCAGCGCGCGCAGCGCCTGCATGAATTCACGCGTCGCCGGGATCACGCCGCCTTCGCCCTGGATCGGCTCGAGCATCACCGCGACGGTCTTGTCGGTGATCAGCTTCTCGACGGAGTTGATGTCGTTCAGCTCGGCCTTCGGGAAACCCGGCACCTGCGGTGCGTAGATCGTGTCCCAGCCCGGCTTGCCGCTGGCCGACATCGTCGCGAGCGTGCGGCCGTGGAAGCTGTGGTCGAACGTGATGATCTCGTACGCGCCGTTCTTGAACTTGCGGCCCCATTTGCGCGCGAGCTTGATCGCGCCTTCGTTCGCTTCCGCGCCGCTGTTCGTGAAGAACACCTTGTCGAACACGCTGTGCTGCGTGAGCAGGCCCGCGAGCTTCGCCATCGGTTCGTTGTAGAACGCGGGCGACGGGTTCAGCAGCTTCTCGGCCTGCGTCTTCAGCGCTTCGACGATGCCGTCGTTGCAGTGGCCGAGGCTGTTGACGGCCCAGCCCTGAATGAAGTCCAGATAGCGCTTGCCCGTGTGATCGTAGAGCCACGAACCCTTGCCGTGCGTAAACACGATGTCGGGGCGGTTCGTGATGTACATCAGCGAGTCGATCGGGTAATCGTTCAGGGGCATGGCAGCAGACTCCAGCGGACGTTGAAAGGAAAACGGGCAATAAAAAAGCCACGGAAGGCCGTGGCTGGTGGGTCGAACAGCTTGTGCGTAACCGGTGAAGCGGAGGAGAGGGTTACGCGCGAGTCCGTGACGAGCCGGCGGCATCCGGGCGGAGCGGCGAGCGGCGACGTCGAAGTGCGGACAGGAAGCGGTTCATGTGCGCAAGCATAAGGCATCCCGCGCCCCACTGTAAACCGCCGCGATGCCACGGATGTGACACGGCGGCGCGCAGCGGGCGCGCGGGCGCGCCCGGTGCTCAGACCGGATGCGCGAGATCGGCGGCGCTCGTGAACGAGTCCGCGTAGAACTCGTCGGCCGGCAGCGCGTGGTGCTGCGTGAAGTCGCGCTGTGCGGATTCGACCATCACCGGCGCGCCGCATGCGTACACCTGGTGGCCCGACAGATCGGGCAGGTCCTCGATCACCGCGCGATGGACGAAGCCGGTGCGGCCGGTCCACTGGTCGGCGTCGTCCGGCTCGGACAGCACCGGCACGTACTTGAAGTTCGGGATCTCGCGCGCCCATTGCTCGGCGAGCTCGCCGAGATAGATGTCCTTCTTGCGGCGTGCGCCCCAGTAGAGCGTCATCGGGCGCGTGATGCCCGAATGCCGGACGTGCTCGACGATCGCCTTGATCGGCGCGAAGCCGGTGCCCGATGCGAGCAGCACGATCGGCTTGTCGGAGTCCTCGCGCAGGAAGAACGTGCCGAGCGGGCCTTCGAAGCGCAGGATGTCGCGCTCCTTCATCGCGCCGAACACGTGGTCGGTGAACTTGCCGCCCGGCATGTGGCGGATGTGCAGCTCGATCGGGCCTTCCTCGTGCGGCGCGTTCGCCATCGAGTAGCTGCGGCGCGAGCCGTCCTTCAGGATGAATTCGACGTACTGGCCCGCGAGGTATTGCAGGCGCTCGTTGGCCGGCAGCTGCAGCTTCACGACCATCACGTCGTCGGCGCGGCGCTCGAGCGCGGCGATCCGGCACGGCAGCTTCTTCACCTGCACGCCGTCGACGCCGGCGATTTCACGCACGTCGATCTCGAGGTCGCATTGCGCCTTCGAGCAGCACAGCAGCGCGAGGCCGCGCGTGCGCTCGTCGTTGGACAGTGCCGATGCGGCGTGCGGGCCCTGTTCGATCTGGCCCGACACGATCTGGCCCTTGCAGGAGCCGCACGCGCCGTTCTTGCACCCGTACGGCAGATGGACGTTCTGGCGCAGCGCCGCCGCCAGCACGGTTTCGTCCGACTCGACCTGGAACTGCCGGCCGCTTTGCTTGAGAGTAACGTTGAATGCCATAGAACCAAATAGAACAAAATGTGGGGACCGTGCATCTCACGCACGGCAGCTACAATGCAAACCCGTTGCGCGCCGCGCAACGGTGGCTACTGATTTCGCAACCAACATGATCGCGACTCGAATCCTGCGCCGGCCGCGCGCCCTGATCGTCGGCTGCGGCGACGTCGGCCTGCGCTGCGTCGCGCAATGGCGCGACACGCGCCCCGACTTGCGCATCGTCGCGCTGACGAGCCATCCGGGCCGCCGCGACGAACTGCGCGCGGCAGGCGCGACGCCGCTCGTCGGCGACCTCGATCGCCGGGCGACGCTCGGACGTATCGCGGGCCTCGCCCGCACGATCCTGCATCTCGCGCCGCCGCAATCCGACGGCCGCGACGATCGCCGCACCCGTGCGCTGATCGCCGCATTGTCCGTGCCTGCACGGCGGCCCTCCGCACCGGCGGTGTCGTCGGTCGGCCGGCTCCGCACGCTGCGCGCCGCGACCCGACAGGCCGGCATGCCGGCGCGGGCAGCGCGTATTGTACCCGACGCCCTTCGCGCGCCGACGCTCGTCTACGCCAGCACGACGGGCGTATACGGCGATTGCGGCGGGGCGCGAATCGACGAAACGCAGCCGCTGCGCCCCGCGAATCCGCGCGCGTTCCGGCGCGTCTCGGCCGAGCGTCAGCTGCGGGCGGCGACGGTGCGCGGCGTGCTGTCCGCGCGCATCGTGCGCATTCCCGGCATCTACGCGGCGAACCGGCTGCCGCTCGCGCGGCTCGAGCGCGGCACGCCGGCACTCGACGCGGCCGACGACGTCTACACGAACCACATCCACGCGGACGATCTCGCGGCGATCCTGCGTCGCGCGGCCGTGCGCGGCAAGCCGGCGCGCGCCGTGCACGCGTCGGACGACAGCGAACTGCGGATGGGAGAGTATTTCGACCGGGTCGCGCAGGTGTTCGGCCTGCCGCCGCCGCCGCGCATCAGTCGCGCCGAGGCCGAGCATCGGCTCGAGCCGGCGCTCCTGTCGTTCATGCGCGAGTCGCGGCGCCTGTCCAATGCGCGGCTCAAGGCCGAATTGTGCGTGACGTTGCGCTATCCGACCGTAGACGAATTCCTTCAAACGCTCGCGCCGCGCGGCGCGTCAGGTCAGCGCCGGTAACGCCTCGATCAGCAGGAAGCACAACAGCGCGCCGATCAGCGCGCCGATCAGGTTCGGATGATATTTGTGCTTCATGTGCATCATGGCCAGCAGCGCGCCGATCACGATGGCGCCCACGACCGCGAACGCGATCGTCACGTACGACAGTTCGAAAGAATGGTTGAAGTTCATGATGTCTCCCCTGCATCGCTGCTCGTACAGCTTGTGATTTCAGTATAGCGGGGGATCGTGCGGCCGCGACGCGGCCGGACAGCGAACGATCGTGCGGATTTTCCCTTACAGGGTTTTGACGGGATTGCGCAGGGCTGAAAGGTCGCCTTCCCCGAGCCAGCGCCACGCGCCCGGCGCCAGGTCGTCCGGCAGCGCGAACCCGCCGATGCTTTCGCGGTGCAGCGCCTCGACGCGGTTGCTGGCGGCCGCGACCATGCGTTTCACCTGATGATATTTGCCTTCGAGGACGGTCAGCGCGAGCGCGTGCGTATCGCGCGCGTCGGCGGCGACCGCCGCGATCGGCTTCGGCTCGCCGTGGAGCTGCACGCCGGCGCGCAGCGCGTCCAGCTGGGCGTCGTCGAGCGGGTGGCGCACGGTCGCGACGTAGGTTTTCGGCACCTTGCGCTTCGGCGACGTGTACGCATGCACGAACTGGCCGTCGTCGGACAGCAGCAGCAGGCCCGTCGTGTCCTGGTCGAGGCGGCCGACGCATTGCACGCCGCGTGCGACGAGCGGCGCCGGCAGCAGGCTGAACACGCTCGCGTGGTGCTGCGGCTCGCGCGAACACTCGTAGCCGGCCGGCTTGTTGAGCGCGAGATACGCGCGGTCGTGGAACGGCCACGCGGTGTCGTCGACCGTGAACACGAGGCCGTCGGTGTCGAACGACGCGTCGGGGTCGGTCGCGCTCGCGCCCGCGACGGTGACGCGGCCCGTTTCGATCAGGCCGCGGCACTGGCGGCGCGAGCCGAAGCCCTGCGTGTAGAGAATGCTTTCGAGATCCATAGCGCGCGCATTCTATCAAGCCACGCGCCGGCACCGGCACGAACCCGCCCGCGCTGGTAAGCTGCCGGAGCGCCGCGCGCGACGCGCCGCACGATCCTTCTTCACGGAAAGTGGAGGTCGCATGCAAGGGGCGTAGGGCTTCAGCGTGAAGTCGCGCCACGACGGCGGCAGGCCCGTACCCGGGCTGCAGCCGTCTCCATCCGACACGGAGTTTGCCGCATGAATCCGACGACGCTCGATGCACTCGCCGATTTCCCCCGTCAGCTCGAAGCCCATTTCGCCGCCGTTCCGGACGGCTACGCGCGCTGGACGCCCGACGACTGGAGCGGGATCCCGAGCGAGCATTTCTCGCCGCTCGGGCAGCTCTGCCACGTGCGCGACATCGAAATCGACGGCTATCACGTGCGGCTGCGGCGGATGCTCGACGAGGATCACCCGCTGCTCGTGTCGGTCGACGGCGATGCGCTCGCGATCGAGCGCCGCTACGACGCCGCATACGCGTCCGACGTGCTCGCGGCGATTCGCGACGCGCGGCGCGAGACGCTCGACCTCGTGTCGCGCCTCACGCCCGGGCAGTATGCGCGCACCGGCGAGTTCGAAGGCTACGGCGCGCTGACCGTGCGCGGTCTCGTCCATTACCTGTGCAGCCACGACCAGCAGCATCTGGCCGGCATGCAGTGGCTGCTCGGCAAGATCGACGCGGCGCTGTACGCGCGCTGAACCGCGCGGCCCGGCGGCCGTGCATCGTGTCGCGTCGAGCGGATTTCGTCGCAGTCGTCGGTGGGGCAGCCCGCTATTCCGGATGCCTGATTGGATCGTTTTTCTGGATAATCCATCCAGCCGTGCCCGGCTGACCGGCACGTCGCGCGTGCCTACACTCCTAGCTTCATTCAACGCAAAAAGGAGTCAACCGTGGCTACTCACACGCTCGCAGACAAGGTCGTCCTGATCGCAGGCGGCGCCAAGAATCTCGGCGGGCTGATCGCCCGGGACCTGGCCGGCCACGGCGCGAAGGCGGTGGCGATTCACTACAACAGCGCGGCATCGCAGGCGCAGGCCGAAGAGACGGCCGCCGCGGTGCGCGCGGCCGGCGCGGAAGCCGCGACGTTCCAGGCCGACCTGACGACGGCCGCCGCGGTCGAGAAGCTGTTCGGCGACGCGAAGCAGCGCTTCGGCAAGATCGACATCGCGATCAACACCGTCGGCAAGGTGCTGAAGAAGCCGTTCACCGAAATCACCGAGGCCGAATACGACGAGATGTTCGCGGTGAACAGCAAGTCGGCGTTCTTCTTCATCAAGGAAGCGGGGCGGCACCTCGAGGATCACGGCAAGCTCGTCACGCTCGTGACGTCGCTGCTCGGCGCCTTCACGCCGTTCTATGCGGCCTACGAAGGATCGAAGGCGCCGGTCGAGCACTTCACGCGCGCGGCGTCGAAGGAGTACGGCGCGCGCGGCATCTCGGTGACGGCGGTCGGGCCGGGCCCGATGGATACGCCGTTCTTCTACCCGGCCGAAGGCGCCGACGCGGTCGCGTATCACAAGACGGCCGCCGCGCTGTCGCCGTTCAGCAAGACGGGCCTCACCGACATCGAGGACGTCGTGCCGTTCATCCGTCATCTCGTGACCGACGGCTGGTGGATCACCGGCCAGACGATCCTGATCAACGGCGGCTATACGACCAAGTAACCGACCCGGTAACGGGCCGTGCCGGCGGTCGTCGTGTGCGCGGCGACCCGCAATGGACCGTTTGCATGGACAATGGACGGGCGCGCGGACACAACGCCGCGCGCTCGTTTCATCTGTGCCGCCGGGATCGGCCGCGACGCGCGGCGCTTGCCGGTTACAGTCGTCCGAACCCACGTTCTCCGCCTGCCGATGGACAAGCTGGATCAGGTCAGAATCTTCCTTCAGGTTGCCGAGATGGGCAGCTTCATCAAGGCCGCGCATGCACTCGACGTGCCGCGCGCGACCGTGTCTGCCGCCGTCCAGCAGCTCGAGACCGCGCTCGGCACGCGCCTGTTGCACCGTACGACGCGGCAGGTCCAGCTGACTGCCGACGGCGCGCTGCTGCTGGAGCGTGGCCGGCGCCTGCTCGCGGAAGCCGACGAGCTCGACCGGCTGTTCCGGCGTCGCGATCGCGACGTGATCGGGCGGCTGAACGTCGATGCGCCGAGCCGGATCGCGCGCCGCGTGATCGCACCCGCGCTGCCGTCGCTGTTTCACCGCTACCCGAAGCTGCAACTGTCGCTCGGCTCGACCGACCGCTCGATCGATCTCGTGCAGGAGGGTGTCGACTGCGCGATCCGGGTCGGGCGGCTCGCGGACAGCAGCCTCGTCGTGCGGCCGCTCGGGCAGTTCGCGCTGATCAACTGCGCGAGCCCCGACTACCTGCGCGAATGCGGCGTGCCCGAGCATCCCGATGCGCTTGCGCACGGGCACTGGGCGATCGGCTATGCGTCGCCGACGAGCGGCCGCGAGCTCGGATGGGAATACTGCGCGGACGGCGGGCGGCATACGCTGACGCTGCCCAGCCGCGTGATCGTCAACAACGCTGAAACCTATATCGCGAGCTGCATCGCCGGCATGGGGCTGATCCAGATTCCGCGCTTCGACGTCGTGCATCTGCTCGACAGCGGGGCGCTGGTCGAGGTGATGCCCGGCCATCGGGCCGCGCCGATGGACGTGTCGGCGGTCTATCCGCATCGGCGGCACCGGTCGAGGCGGCTCAATGCGTTCGTCGAGTGGTTCGGCGAGCTGATGGCGGATGCCTTGAACGACGCGGGCGCGGCCGGCAGCGGCGACTGAAAGCGGCGTCGTGGCCGCACCCCGGGCCGTCCGCCATTCGCCGGCCCGTGACGCCGATCGATCGGCGTCGGTGCGACGCGGCATGCGCGGTACGTCCGGCACGTGCGGCCATCGCGTCGCGCGCACTCAGGCGGCGAACTGGCGCGTGCCCCCGGTCGTCCGCACCGCGTCGATCAGCGCGGCGCAGGCGCCGTCGGGCTTCGACGCGAATGCGTAAAAGCGCGCGGCCGGCAACGCCGGCAGCCCGTCATTCTCCCCGCAGGCGCGCAGGCCGTCGCGCAACTGGCTGCGCGCGAGCGCCGTGACCGCGAAGCCGGCGAGGGCGGCCGATACGCAGCCGGCCATGCTGGCGCTTTCGAACAGCACGCGAAACGGCCGCAGCGCGGCGGCGAGCGAGGACACCGCGGCTTCCCGGTACACGCACGGCTCCGGAAACAGCGCGAGCGGCACATCGCCTTCGGCGTCGATTGCCATATCCGACGCGAACGCCCATACCAGTGGTTCTTCCCACAGCAGTTCGCCCGGCGCGTCGACCTGCCGGCATTGCTTGCCGAACACGACGTCGAGCCGGCCCAGCGTCTGCTCGCGCAGCAGCGCTGCGGTGACCCCGACCTTCAGTTCGATCGACGTGCGCGGATGACTGTCGCGAAACGTGCGCAGCACCTGCGGCAGCCACGCGCCCGCGAAATCCTCCGATGCGCCGACGCGCAGCCGGCCATGCGCCGGCGCGCCGCGCAGCCTCGCGCGCACTTCGCGCTCCAGGTCGACGATGTTGCGCGCGTACGCGTACAGCGTGTCGCCGGCCGGCGTGAGCGCGATGCGGCGCGTCGTGCGCGCGAGCAGCACCGTGCCGGCCGCCTGCTCGAGCCGCTTGATGTGGCCGCTGACCGCGGACGGCGTCAGCGCGAGGCGCTCCGCCGCCGGCGCGAAGCCGCGGCTGTCGACGACTTCGAGGAAGGTGCGCAACAGCGCGATGTCGAGCGCGGTCGACGCAGGATCGGTCAGCGGTTCCATCGGTTGATTCACCACGATATTTGAAGAATGAATCATGATACGCCGCGAATCGTGATGAGAGGCGGGTCTACCATCGGGCATTCAGGCTGACCAACCGGAGTGCACATGACCGCTTACCGCTATGCGACGACCGCGTCGCTCGAACTCGCCTATCTCGAATGGAACCCGCGCGGCGAACGCGTGGCCGTGCTGCTGCACGGCTGGCCGGACAGCCCGGTCGGCTGGGAGGCCGTGGCTCGAACGCTGGCCGCGCGCGGCTACCGCGTGCTCGCGCCTGCGCTGCGCGGCTTCGCGCCGACCCGCTTTCGCGATTCCGCGACGCCGCGCAGCGGCCGGCTCGCGGCGCTTGGCCGCGACCTGCTCGAATTCATCGACGCGCTCGGCATCGAGCGGCCCGTGCTGGTCGGGCACGACTGGGGTGCGCGCGCGGTTGCGAACGCCTGCGGGTTGCGCGACGGCGCGGCCTCGCATCTGGTGATGCTGTCGGTGGGATACGGCACGAACGACCCGGCCCAGCCGTTGTCGCTGCCGCAGGCGCGCAACTACTGGTACCACTGGTTCCTGGCGACGCCGCGCGGCGAGCAGGCGCTGCGCGACGATCGCCGGGCGTTCGCGCGTCTGATGTGGGATACGTGGTCGCCGGCCGGCTGGTACGAGGCACGCGACTTCGACGCGGCCGCGACGGCCTTCGACGGGCCGGACTGGATCGACGTGGTGCTGCACTCGTACCGTTATCGCTGGGGGTTCGTCGACGGCGGTGCCGCGTATGCGGAAGACGACGCGCAACTGACGCCCGCGCCGGTGCTGTCGGTGCCGACGCTCGTGTTGCACGGCGGCGCGGATACCTGCACCGCGCCGGAGACCTCCGCGGCGCGCGAGCGGTTCTTCACTGGCCGCTACGAGCGCACCGTGCTCGACGGCGTCGGACACTTTTTGCAGCGTGAGGCGCCGGCGGTCGTTGCTGACGCGATTCTGCGGTTCTGCGAGCGCGGTTGACGCGCCGGCCGGCGCGGCGCGAAAACGGCGCTCAACCGCCGACCCGGGGCGCGAGCAGATCGGCGAGCCCGATGTTTCTGAACATTTCGCGGCGGATTCGATCGCCGATGCGGAACACTTCCTCTGCGCCGTCCTGCGACGGGTCGACGAATACGCGGTAGGGGCGCTTGCCGGCCTGCGCCGCGACGAGCTCGACAATCGCCGTCGCGACGGCGCCGGCGTCGGCGTCCGCCGGTTCAAGCGCGGCGAGGCCGCTCAACGCCTGATCGGCGACGCCCGCGTACGGCCCGCTGTCGTAGGCAGCTTGCACGGCGGTATCGGCCGGCTTGCCCGCATGGAGGAAGTGATTCGTGCCGCGGGTGAAAGCGCCCGGCACGACGATCGATGTTTCGATGCCCCAGCGGGCGAGTTCGGCGGCGTAGGACACCGCGAGCGAGTCCATCGCGGCTTTCGCGGCGAAGTAAGGGGCAAGGAACGGCGGGGGGCCGCCGCGCGCCGACGACGACGAAACCCACACGAGCAGACCGCGGCCCTGACGGCGCAGGTGCGGCAGCGCCGCGCGGTTGACGCGCTGGGTCGACACGACGTTGACGTCGTACAGCTGCGTGAGCTGCTCGGGCGTGAATGCTTCGGCCGGCCCGAACGCCATGTGGCCGGCGTTGTGAATGACGACGTCCAGACGATCGTTGTCGGCGATCACGCGGTCGATTGCTGCGCCGACCGATGCGTCGTCGCTGACGTCGAGTTCGAGGCTGCGCAGGTCGACGCCGTGTTCCTGCACATAGGCAGCGATGGCGGCGACGCGCGGCGCATTGCGCCCGGCGCTCTCGCGCATCGACGCGTAGACCGTGTGACCGGCGCGGGCGAGCGACTGGGCCGTCAGCAAGCCGAAGCCGCTGGACGCGCCGGTGACGAGGACAACTTGCTTCATGAGTGATCTCCTGGCGGAAAGTGAGGCGGCTGCGAGCGGTCCGTCAGCACATCCCGCCGTTGGCGCGGAGGATCTGGCCGTTGATCCACGCGCCGTCCGGGCCGGCGAGGAACGCGACGACGCGCGCGATGTCGTCGGGCTGGCCCAGCCGCTCGAGCGGGTTCAGCTTCGCGAGCCGATCGACCAGCTCGGGGCTCTTGCCCTGCAGGAACAGTTCGGTGGCGACCGGCCCCGGCGCGACGGCGTTCACGCGGACACCGCGCCCGCGCATTTCCTGCGCGAGCACCTGCGTGAGGCTTTCGACCGCCGCCTTGCTTGCCACGTACACGCCGTAAGTCGGCATGCGCATGCCGATCACGCTGGTCGACAGGTTGATGATGCGTCCGCCGTCGCGCACGCGCCTTGCCGCTTCGCGGCATACGTTGAACGCGCCTTTCAGGTTGATGGCGATCGTTTCGTCGAAGAGCGCATCGTCGCAGTCGGCGATCGACGCCAGCTTCATCACACCCGCGGAATTGACCACCACATCCAGGCCGCCGAATGCATCGTGGGCGGCGTCGAACAGCGCTGCCACGGCCGCCGGGGCGGCGACGTTCGCCTGCACGGCGACGGCATGACCACCGTCGGCGACGATCGCATCGACGACTTCGCGGGCCGGGCCGGCGCTGCCGGCATAGTTGACGACGACCCGGAAGCCGTCCCGCGCGAGTTGGCGGGCGATTTCCGCACCGATGCCGCGCGACGAACCCGTGACGAGGGCGACCTGTTCCGATGTGCTCATTTCCTGCTCCTGATGAGGGTTGAATGCCGTTCGATCCGGCGACAGGACTACTGTAGGCTTCTTCGATCGATAAAAATAATGAATAATGGTCAGTCAATGAATGACTGGAAGTATGTCTTATGGGGTTCGACAGCAGGCTGCTCAGCGGTATCGGCGTGCTCTCCGCGGTGATCGAGGCCGGCACCTTCGCGCGGGCAGGCGAGGCGATGGGACTGACTCAACCGGCAGTGAGCCGCGCCGTCGCCCGACTGGAAGAACGCGTCGGCATCCGCATCTTCAACCGGACCGCGCGTGCGATCACGTTGACCGACGAAGGGCGACGCTTTTACGAGGCGGTCGCGCCGCTGCTGGCCGGCATCGAGGAGGCGGCGCTCGACGCCGGCCAGTCGAAGGCGCGCGTGAGGGGGCGGCTGCGCGTGAACGTGGACGGCACGTTCGGCCACTACGTGCTCGCGCCGCGGATGGCGGAATTCCTCGACCGCTTTCCCGACCTGTCGGTCGAGATCAGCGCGCGGGATCGAATGGGCGACCTCGTCGCCGACGGATTCGATGTGGCAGTGCGCTTCGGCATCCCGGAGCCGTCGTCATATCGTGCGCGACTGCTGCTCGAGACGCGCGTGCTGACCTGCGCGTCGGCCGCGTACGTCGCGCGTCATGGCGAACCGCGACACCCGCGGGATCTCGCGGACGGTCACCGGTGCGTGCTGATTCGCGATCCGGTGACGGGGCGACCGTACGAATGGGAATTTCATCGCGGCAAGGAGGTCGTGCCGGTCGACGCCGCTGGCAGGCTGATGGTGAATGACACCGGCGGGTTGCTCGGCGCGTGCCTTGGCGGCGTCGGCATTGCGCAACTGCTGGAACTCTATGCCCGCGACGTCCTGGCCGAAGGGCGGTTGGTCCAGCTGCTGCCCGAATGGGCGGACGAGACGTTCCCGCTTTATGCGTATCACCATGCGTCGAACCTCGTTGCCGCGAAAGTGCGGGTGTTTCTGGATTTCGTCCGCGAGTTGATGGCCTGAGTGCGTCGGGCGGCGGGGCGCCATCGGTTCACTGGGTGCGGTGCGGAATGTTGTCCGGGAACGGGTAGGGCGCGTGCGGCCCTGGCCAGTCGGGCACGGGCGGCTCGCGCAGCAGGTCGCATCCGCCCAGCATGATCGACAACAGCGCGGCAAGCACGCAGCGGCCAATCCGGCATGAGATGACGCGCGTTGACATGGGGGCCTCCGTGCTTGCGTGTCCTGATGCTTGGACCGTCGGGGAAGGGCGTGCGTTGCGGTGTGTCTGGCGCGCGGCAACAACAAAAAACCCGCGAAGCGGCGAGCTTGCGCGGGTTTCGACAGACGCAGCGCATGACGCTGCGAAATACTGGTGCCCAGGGCCGGAATCGAACCGGCACGCCTTGCGGCGGGGGATTTTGAGTCCCCTGCGTCTACCAATTTCACCACCTGGGCTTTGATCCTGGCCGCGCATGCGATTCGTGCGGATTGTGCGCGGCGAAACGCGGATTATGGCGGAAAACGGGGCACCGGGCAAGCTGTCCGGCGACCGCCCGTGCGTTACTGGCTCAGATAGACGAATCGGCCCTGCTTCACGATCCCCATCACGCTCGCGCGCTGATCGAGCCCCACGTGATCCTTGTCGCTGGTATTGACGACACCGTTCGGCACGACGAGTTCGTGCGCGCGTTCGAGTTCGCGCCGCAGCGCCGCGCGGAAGCCCGGCGTGCCGGGCTGCGCGGCCTTGAGCGCGCGGCCGACCGCGTCGGCGAGGCGCGGGTACACGCCCGCCGCGTCGCCCGCGAACTGCGTGACCGTGCCGGCGCCGTATTTCGCTTCATACGCATCGACGAACGCGAGCGCGGCCTTGCGGGCCGGATGGTCGGCAGGCAGCGTGCGCGCGACGACCACCGGCTGGGTCGGGAACAGCGTCCCGTCGACGTCCTTGCCGCCGAGCTTGATGAATTCCGGCGTCGCGATCCCGTGCGTCTGGTAGATCGCGCCCTTGTAGCCGCGCTCGATCAGCGTGCGTTGCGGTAGCACGGCCGGCGTGCCCGAGCCGGCGATCAGGATCGCATCGGGCTTCGCGGCGATCAGCTTCAGCGCCTGGCCGGTGACGCTCGCGTCGGTGCGGTTGAAGCGTTCCGTCGCGATCACGCGGATCTTGCGGACTTCCGCGAAGCGCGTGAATTCGTTCAGCCAGCTGTCGCCATAGCTGTCCGCGAAGCCGATGAAGCCGACCGTCTTCACGCCGTGATTGGCCATGTAGCGCGTCATCACGTCGGCCATCGCGCGGTCGCTCTGCGCCATCTTGAATGCCCAGGTCCGCGCGCCTTCCTGCGGCTCGACGATCGCGCCGGAGCCGACCAGTGTGATCATCGGCGTCTGGGCGGCCGCCACCGCGTCGAGCGCCGCGAGCGCGGCCGGCGTGATGTTCGGCCCGACCACGACGTCGACGTGATCCTCGTCGACCAGCTTGCGGATGTTCCGCACGGCCGTGCCCGGGTCGGACGCGTCGTCGAGCACCGTCACCTGTACCGGCTGCCCGGCGATCGTCTTCGGCCACATCAGGATCGCGTTCTTGCTGGTGATGCCGATCGCGGCGGCCGGGCCGGTCGACGACAGGTCGACGCCGACCTTCAGGTCGGCATGCGCGGCCGCGCAGGCGAGCACGAGGGCGGCGCCGGCGGCGCGGCGCAACAGGGCGGGAAGCGTCATGCGGAAATCTCCGTCGGGCAATAAAAAGGGGCGCGATTTGCGCCCCTGTCGTTATACCTGTCCGTCAAAGCTCGTACGATTCGGATTCGCCCTTGAGCGCCTGCTCGATCAGCTTGCGGTTCAGCGTCGGCGACAGCAACTCGACGAGCGTATATACATAGCTGCGCAGATAGGCGCCCTGCTTGAGCGCGACACGCGTCACGTTGCTGCCGAACAGGTGGCCGACCGGAATCAGCCGCAGGTTGCGGTCGCGCTCCGGGTTGAATGCGATATCGGCCATGATCCCGACGCCGAGGCCGAGTTCGACGTAGGTCTTGATCACGTCGGCGTCGATCGCCTCGAGCACGATGTCCGGCGACAGCCCGCGCAGCGCGAACGCATGGTTGATCTTCTTGCGGCCCGCGAACGCGTCGTCGTACGTGATCAGCGGGTACTGCGCGAGATCGTCCAGCGTGACCGGCTTGCGTTCGAGCAGCGGATGGTCGACCGGCACCACGGCCGCGTGATGCCACTGGAAGCAGGGCAGCGACACGAGTTCCTTGTAGTCGGCGATCGCCTCGGTCGCGATCGCGAGATCGGCCTGATCGTGGATCACCATTTCGGCGACCTGCGTCGGGCTGCCCTGCAGGATCGACAGGTGCACCTTCGGGAAGCGCTTCTTGAATTCGGCGATCGCGGCCGGCAGCGAGTAGCGCGCCTGCGTGTGAGTGGCGGCGATCGTCAGGTTGCCCTGATCCTGCGCCGCGTAATCTTTTCCGACCCTTTTAAGGCTTTCAACTTCCTGCAGGATCCGCTCGACCGATGCGAGGATGATCCTGCCCGGCTCGGTGAGCGAGCGCACGCGCTTGCCGTGCCGCGTGAAGATCTCCACGCCGAGCTCGTCCTCGAGCTCGATGATCGCCTTCGACACCCCCGGTTGCGACGTGTAGAGCGCCTTGGCGGCCTCGGTGAGGTTGAAATTCTGCCGGACGGCCTCGCGCACGAAGCGAAATTGGTGCAGGTTCATTTATAACCCTTCCGCATATCAACAGAATTTTTTAGTCGTTTGAAATATAAGGCGAGTTTATTACGATTCACCGGAGTTTTTCAAATATGGATATCTGTTTTCGTCATTAGCAATCCAGCCGGGCCGCGGAAGGCCGGCGATGACGGCGGAACGGAGATTCGGGCGCGACGTGGCTAGGACGTCGCGCGGTCACCACGAAAACCCCTGGGGTCCCCGAATGTATCAGTACGACCAATACGACCAGACGATCGTCGACGAGCGTGTCGCGCAGTACCGCGATCAGGTGCGCCGCCGGCTGTCGGGCGAGTTGAGCGAAGAAGAATTCCGTCCGCTGCGCCTGCAGAACGGCCTGTACATGCAGCGCCACGCGTACATGCACCGCATCGCGATTCCGTACGGCAACCTGCGCAGCGAGCAGCTCCGCATGCTGGCGCGCATCGCCCGCGAACACGACCGCGGCTACGGCCACTTCTCGACCCGCTCGAACATCCAGTTCAACTGGATCCAGCTCGAGGAAACGCCCGAGATTCTCGCGAAGCTCGCGTCGGTGCAGATGCACGGCATCCAGACCTCGGGCAACTGCATCCGCAACATCACGGCGGACCAGTTCGCGGGCGTCGCCCAGGACGAGCAGATCGATCCGCGTCCGTGGTCGGAAATCCTGCGCCAGTGGTCGACGTTCCATCCCGAATTCGCGTGGCTGCCGCGCAAGTTCAAGATCGCGGTGTCGGGCTCGACGCACGACCGCGCGGCCGTGCAGATCCACGATCTCGGCGTGTACCTGAAGAAGAACGCGCAGGGCGAGGTGGTCGCGAGCATCCTCGCGGGCGGCGGCCTCGGCCGTACGCCGATCATCGGCGCGGTGATCAAGGAAGACCTGCCGTGGCAGCACCTGCTCACCTATTGCGAAGCCGTGCTGCGCGTGTACAACCGCTACGGCCGCCGCGACAACCTGTACAAGGCGCGTATCAAGATCCTCGTGAAGGCGCTGTCGCCCGCGAAGTTCGCGCAGCAGGTCGAGGAAGAGTGGCAGCACCTGAAGGACGGCCCGTCGACGCTCACGCAGGCGGAAGTCGACCGCGTGTCGCAGTACTTCCAGCCGCCCGTCTACGAGAAGCTGGCCGACACCGACGCGTCGTTCGAACAGCACCTGCTCGAGAACAAGGCGTTCGCGCGCTGGGTCGAGCGCAACGTCGCGCCGCACAAGGTGCCGGGCTATGCCGCCGTCACGCTGTCGCTGAAGGATCACCGCGTCGCCCCGGGCGACGCGACCGACGCGCAGATGGACCTGGTGGCCGACTGGGCCGACGCGTACTCGCTCGGCGAACTGCGCGTGTCGCACGAGCAGAACCTGATCCTCGCGAACGTGAAGAAGCGCGACCTGTTCGCGGTGTGGGAAAAGGCGAAGGCGGCCAGTTTCGCGACGCCGAACGTCGGCCTGCTGACCGACATCATCGCGTGCCCGGGCGGCGATTTCTGCTCGCTCGCGAACGCGAAGTCGATTCCGATCGCGCTCGCGATCCAGCAACGTTTCGACGATCTGGACTACGTGTACGACCTCGGCGACCTGTCGCTGAACATTTCCGGTTGCATGAACTCGTGCGGTCATCATCATGTGGGCAACATCGGCATCCTCGGCGTCGACAAGGACGGTGCCGAGTGGTACCAGGTGTCGCTCGGCGGCGAGCAGGGTACGGGCCGCAACGGTGCGCGCCTCGGCCGCGTGATCGGGCCGTCGTTCTCCGCGGAAGAAGTGCCGGACGTGATCGCGAAGCTGATCGACACGTTCGCCGAGGCACGCATCGACGGCGAGCGCTTCATCGACACGTACGACCGCATCGGCATTGCCCCGTTCAAGGAGCGCGTGTATGCGGCGCGCCAGGCAGTGAACGCGTAACCAACCGGGTAGAAGGAATTTGCAGATGGCTTCGATTATCAAGAACCGCGCAGTGATCGACGACGCATGGCAGGTCGTGCGCGCGGCGGAAGACGGTGCGCTGCCCGCGGTCGACGCATTGCCGGCCGGCAAGGTGCTGGTGCCGTTCACCCTGTGGCAGGCCGAGCGCGCGGCGCTCGTCGCCGCGAAGACGAAGGACGAACTCGGCGTGTGGCTCGCGCCGGACAGCGAGCCGGCCGATCTCGTGGCCGACTTCGGTGCGATCTCGCTGATCGCCGTCGATTTCCCGCGCTTCGCGGACGGCCGCGGCTACAGCATCGCGCGCCTGCTGCGCGAGCGCCACGGCTGGACCGGCGAGCTGCGCGCGATCGGCGACGTGCTGCGCGACCAGCTGCTGTACATGTCGCGTTGCGGCTTCGACGCGTTCGCGGTGCGGGCCGACAAGGACATCCACGATGCGCTGAACGCGTTCGGCGAATTCACGCAGCGTTACCAGGGCGCGTTCGACGAGCCGGCGCCGCTGTTCCGCCGCCGTGCCGCCACGCCCGACGCCAAGGTGAGCGCATGAGCGCCGCGACCGCACTGACGCCGGAACTCGCCGCGAAGGTCGAGCGCCTCGACGCGCTGCTCGCGCAGATCGGCGCGCGCCACGAGAAGGTGAAGTTCGCGAACAGCCTGGCCGCGGAAGACATGCTGCTCACGCACGCGATCCTGTCGAAGGGCGTGTCGATCGGCATCTTCTCGCTGAACACCGGCCGCCTGCACGCGGAAACGCTGGGCATGATCGACCGCGTGCGCGAGCGCTACGGCTACGAGATCGAGCAGTTTCACCCGCAGCAGGACGCGGTCGACCAGTACGTCGCCGAGCACGGCCTGAACGCGTTCTACGAAAGCGTCGAGCTGCGCAAGTCGTGCTGCCACATCCGCAAGGTCGAGCCGCTGAACCGCGCGCTGGCCGACGTCGGCGCGTGGGTCACGGGCCAGCGTCGCGAGCAGTCGGTCACGCGTGCTGAGCTGCACGAGGAAGAACAGGACGAAGCGCGCGGGATCGCGAAGTACAACCCGCTCGCCGACTGGACGGAAGCCGACGTGTGGGCGTACCTGAAGGCGTTCGACGTGCCGGTCAACCCGCTGCACGCGCGCGGCTATCCGAGCATCGGCTGCGAGCCGTGTACGCGTGCGATCCGCCCCGGCGAGGACAGCCGGGCGGGCCGCTGGTGGTGGGAGTCGCGCGACACGAAGGAATGCGGGCTGCACATCACGATCACGCCGATTCCCGCGAACGCCGAAGCCGGCGCCGCGCACTGAAAGCCGACAAGAAACCGAATATTGCGCCGCCCGCGACAGCGGGCGGCACGAACCCAGAAGAGAAGGACTGAAATCATGAGCACGACGCTCGAGCAATCCGCCTTTGCCCCGCCCACCGGTGCCGACGACCGCATGGGCCACCTCGACTGGCTCGAAGCCGAGTCGATCCACATCCTGCGCGAACTCGTTGCCGAATGCAGCAAGCCGGCGCTGTTGTTCTCGGGCGGCAAGGACTCGGTCGTCGTGCTGCACCTCGCGCTGAAGGCGTTCGGCCTCGGCGCGAACCGCAAGACGACGCTGCCGTTCCCGCTCGTGCACATCGACACGGGCCACAACTACGAGGAAGTGATCGACTTCCGCGACCGCCGCACGCAGGAGCTCGGCGCCGAGCTGGTGGTCGGCCACGTCGAGGATTCGATCAAGCGCGGCACGGTCGTGCTGCGCCGCGAAACCGATTCGCGCAACGCCGCACAGGCCGTCACGCTGCTCGAGACGATCGAACAGCACGGCTACACGGCGCTGATCGGCGGCGCGCGCCGCGACGAAGAGAAGGCGCGTGCGAAGGAGCGGATCTTCTCGTTCCGCGACGAATTCGGCCAGTGGGATCCGAAGGCGCAGCGCCCGGAACTGTGGAGCCTGTACAACGCCCGCCTGCACAACGGCGAGCACCTGCGCGTGTTCCCGATCTCGAACTGGACGGAACTCGACGTGTGGCAGTACATCGCGCGCGAGAACCTCGAACTGCCGTCGATCTACTACGCGCACGAGCGCGAGATCGTGCGCCGCAACGGCCTGCTCGTGCCGGTCACGCCGCTCACGCCGATGCGTGACGGCGAGACGAGCGAACTCGCGCAGGTGCGCTTCCGTACCGTTGGCGACATCAGCTGCACGTGCCCGGTCGAGAGCGACGCGGACGACGTCGAGAAGATCATCGCCGAGACGGCGGTGACCGAGATCACCGAACGCGGCGCGACCCGGATGGACGACCAGGCATCCGAAGCCGCGATGGAACAGCGCAAGAAGCAAGGTTATTTCTGAAGCACACGAGGACATTCACATCATGAGCATCATCGAGAACACCGAAGACCTCGGCGTGCTGCGCTTCATCACCGCAGGCAGCGTCGACGACGGCAAGAGCACGCTGATCGGCCGCCTGCTGTACGACAGCAAGGCCGTGCTGTCCGACCAGCTGTCCGCGCTGTCGCGTGCGAAGAACAAGCGCACGGTCGGCGACGAGCTCGACCTCGCGCTGCTGACGGACGGGCTGGAAGCCGAGCGCGAGCAGGGCATCACGATCGACGTCGCCTACCGCTATTTCGCGACCGCGAAGCGCAAGTTCATCATCGCCGACACGCCGGGCCACGAGCAGTACACGCGCAACATGGTGACGGGTGCATCGACCGCGCATGCGGCGATCATCCTGGTCGACGCGACGCGCGTGACGATCGAGAACGGCGTCGCGGAACTGCTGCCGCAAACGAAGCGCCACAGCGCGATCGTGAAGCTGCTCGCACTGCAGCACGTGATCGTCGCGATCAACAAGATGGACCTCGTCGACTACAGCGAAGCACGCTTCAACGAGATCCGCGACGCGTACGTCGCGCTCGCGAATCAGCTCGGCCTGAAGGACGTGCGTTTCGTGCCGGTGTCGGCGCTGAAGGGCGACAACATCGTCGGCGCGAGCGAGCGCATGCCGTGGTACGCGGGCGAGCCGCTGCTCGACGTGCTCGAATCGCTGCCGGTCGAGACGCAGGCGCATGACGCGCTGCGCTTCCCGGTGCAGTGGGTCGCACGTCAGGACGGCAGCTCGGCCGACGATTTCCGCGGCTACATGGGCCGGATCGAATCGGGCGAGGTGAAGGTCGGTGACGAAATCGTCGTGCTGCCGTCGAATCGCACCGCGACGATCGCCGAGATCGTCGCGCCGGTGCCGGGCGGCACGGCGTCGGTTGCGCACGCGTTCGCGGGCCAGACGGTGACGATTCGCCTCGAACAGGACGTCGACGTGTCGCGCGGCGACATGTTCGTCACGACCGCCGAGACGGTCGCGCCGGCGAAGAAGCTCGAGGCGGACCTGTGCTGGTTCGACGAGACGCCGCTGTCGCCGCAGCGCAAGTACCTGCTGAAGCAGACCACGAGCACGGTGTTCGCGAAGATCGGCGCGGTCAAGGAAGTGCTCGACGTGCATACGCTGTCGCACGCGACCGACCGCCAGGAACTGAAGATGAACGACATCGGCCGCGTCGCGCTGACGCTGCAGAAGCCGATCGTCTGCGACACCTACGATGCGCACCCGGGCACGGGCGCGTTCGTACTGATCGACGAGGCGACGCACCACACGGTCGCCGCCGGCATGATTCGGGCGTTCTCGGCGTAACCGGCATAACCGGCGGTCAGCGCCGCCCGCGCGGCGGCGCGGGCCGGCCGCCGTCCGCACGAGCAGGACCCAAGCGAAGCGACAAACATGGGCAAGGTATATCTGATCGGAGCAGGGCCGGGCGCCGCGGACCTCATCACGGTGCGTGGCGCGCGGCTGCTCGAGCAAGCCGACGTCGTGCTGCACGACGCGCTCGTCGAGCCGGCGATGCTCGACTACGCACCGAACGCGCGCAAGATCGCGGTCGGCAAGCGTTGCGGGCAGCGTTCGACCGCGCAGCATTTCATCAACAAGCAGATCGTCGACGCGGCGCGCGAGCACGCGTGCGTGGTGCGCCTGAAGGGCGGCGACCCGATGCTGTTCGGTCGCGCCGAAGAGGAAATGCGCGCGCTCGACGCGGCGGGCATCGACTACGAGGTCGTGCCGGGCATCACCGCGGCGCTGGCCGGCGCGGCGACGCTGAAGCGCTCGCTGACGTTGCGCGGCGTGTCGCGCAGCGTCGCGTTCGCGACGCACAGCCGCGCACCGGGCAGCGACGAGATTCGCGAGGCCGCGCGCGCCGATTCGATCGTCTACTACATGGGCCGAGACAGCGCGCCGGGCATCGCGCAGGAACTGATCGACGCGGGCCGTGCGAGCGCGACGCCGGTGGCGATCGTCGAGGCTTGCAGTACCGCGCGCGAGCGCACGCTGACGCTGACGCTCGGGCAGATGGCGGCGGGCGGGGCGCAGGCGTGGCTCGACCCGGCGGAACCGAGCCTGCTGATGATCGGCGATGCGTTCGCCGAACGCGTGCGGCGCGTGAAAGAGGGCGATGCGTTGCAGGATGCGGCTTGAGTCGAACGCGCGATCCGCAGGCAAAAAAAGCGCCGGCTTCCGAAGCCGGCGCTTTTTTGTTTGGGCTCGCCGCTTCGGCCAGCGATTCGCTTACGCGTCGCGGCCGACCTGGTCGATGCAGTAGCGCGCGATCGCATCGAGCACGCCGTCGTCTTCCCCGACGGCCGTCGCGCAACGGATCTCGACGCCCGGATGCGTGGCCCGGCACGCGTCGACGAGCTGCGGCAGGTCGCGGCGGACATGCCCGCCCTGACCGAAGAACACGGGTACCACGGTGATGCGCGTGCAGCCGGCCGCGACTTGCGCGGCGACGGCCGTATCGAGCGACGGCGTCATCAGTTCGAGAAACGCGAGCGACACGTGCGGAGCAGGGGAGCCGGCCCCGCGCAGCCGCGCGGCGAGCCGCTCGAACGGCTCGGCCCAGCGCGGATCGCGTGCGCCGTGGCCGAACAGGACGATGCCGTGCGAACTCATGTCGAAGCCTCCGTCGTGACGGCGCTCAGTGCCGGTCGACCCACTTGAGCGCGAACAGGCCGAGCGCGAGATAGATGAGGCCCGGCGTCGCCGCGGTCAGCGGTGCGGGCCACGTGTTCAGCGTGCCGATGTGCGAGAACAGCGTGTTGAGCAGCTGGAAGCTCATGCCGAGCATGATGCCGCCGAACACCTTCACGCCGACCACGCCGGCACGCGTGTGCAGGTACGCGAACGGCAGCGACAGTACGAGCATCACGAACACCGCGAACGGGTAGAGCAGCTTGCGCCACAGCGCGATGTCGTAGCGCTGCGTGTCCTGCTGGTTTTCGCGCAAGTGCTGGATGTAGCGGAACAGGTTGATGAGCGACATCCGTTCCGGCGACACGAGCAGCACCGACAGGATCTGCGGCGTCAGGTCCGAGCGCAGCCGGTATTCGGGCAGCGTCACCTGCTGCGACCGGTACACGGGGTTCAGCGCGTCGGCCGGTGCGCCGCCGACCGGCTTGATCGGCGTCAGTTCGGTTTCCGTGACGCCCTTGAGCAGCCAGTGGCCGGGCGGCTCGTAGCGGCCCGTCTGCGCGATCCGCACGTTCTGCAGCTGGAATTTCGAGTCGAACTCGTAGATGCGCACGTTGCTGATCGTCGAGTCGGGCGACAGGCTGCCGACGTTGACGAAGCGCGTGACCTGCTCGCCGTTCTCGCGGGCCGCGAGCGTGTCCTTCACCCACACGCCCGACTGGAAGTTCGACGACACCGACGCGCCGAGCGCCTGCAGCCGCACGCGTTCGGACAACTGGTCGGCGTACGGGCCGACGAATTCGCCGATCAGGTAGGTGATGATCACGAGCGGGACGCCGATCTTCAGCAGCGAGCGCAGCGCCTGGTTGGTCGCGAGGCCCGACACGCGGAAGATCGTGAATTCCGAGTTCGCGGCCATCTGCGCGAATACGTAGATCGCGCTGATGAGCGCGGCGACCGGGATGATCTCGTAGAAGCGCGACGGGGTCTGCAGCGCGACGCGCAGCACCGCGTAGCCGAACTTGTAGTTGCCGTGCCCGACCGAGTTCAGTTCGCTGATCAGGTCGAAGAAGAAGAACAGGCCCGAGAACGCGAACAGGATGAAGATGAACGTGACGTAGATCTGCCGCGCGAAGTATTTTTCATAGAGCCGCATCGATCATGCTCCCGAGCGGCCGAACAGCGCGCGTGTAAACAGCGGACGATTGCGCACGCGCAACCAGAAGATGAACGCGACGATCGCCGCGACGACCAGGTGCAGGCCGACGAGGCCGACGCCGAACGACATCTTGCCCTGCTCGATCTGTGCCTGCACGACGTTCAGCAGGTTCGAGTACGTCAGGTAGATCAGCACGGCCATCACGAGGTTGATCGTGCGGCTGCGGCGCGGGTTCTGGTACGACAGCGGAATGCCGAGCACCATCAGGTTGATCGCGATCAGCGGCAGCCCCGCGCGCCACGCGAATTCCGCGAGGTTGTCGCGCGTCGGGTTGCGCAGCAGGTCCGGTGTCGGCGTGCTGTTGGTGGTCGGCACGTTGGTGACCGGGGTGCTCGTGATCTTCACGCCGTAGCGCTGGAACTCCATGATCTTGAAGTTCGGCTGGCCGGGCGTGCCGTCGTAGCGGCGGCCGTCTTCCAGTACGACGAAGCGATCGCCGTCCTTCGTTTCCGTGTGGCCGGTGTGCGACACGACGACATTGACCTTGCCGTTCTCGGTCGACGTGACGAACACGTTCTGCACCTTGCTCTGGTCCGGCGACATCTTCTCGATGAAGAACACGCGATGGTTCGAGGCTGATTCGCGGAACTGGCCCGGCGCGAGCAGCGAGATCTCGTCGCGCTGCTGGAAGCGCGCCTTGATCAGCTTGCTCTGCTGGTTCGACCACGGCCAGCCGACGAACGCGAAGAACGCGATCAGCAGGACGATCGGCGTGGCGAACACGCCGATCGGCTTGATCAGGCGCGTGAGGCTCACGCCGGATGCAAGCCAGACCACCATTTCGGAGTCCCGGTACCACCGGGTCAGCACGAACAGGATCGACACGAACAGCGTGACGACGAGCATCACGGCGAGGTAGCCGATCACGGTCAGGCCGATCAGCACGAGCACGTCGCGCGGATCGATTTCGCCGGACGCGGCATAGCCGACGATGCGGATCATCATCGTCGTGAGCATGATCGTGAGCAGCACCATGAACACGGCGCCAGCCGTATACGCAAGCTCGCGCTGGAGGGAGCGTTCGAAGATCATTCTTGATGAGAAGAGGGCGGGAGGCTGCGCACGCGTGGTGGAGCGCTCGCGCCGCCACGGGAAAAATAGCGGATAATTGCGGCTTTCATCCTTAGCCCAGATTTTATCCGAGGACAAGCGCGATGGACTTTAGCATAAAAGGCTGTGATTGGAGCAAAGGCGAGGCCAAGGGGTTCCTGACCGGGAAGTCCGACTGCATCGTGCTCGGCATCTTCGAGGCGCAGACTCTCTCGGGCGCGGCGCTCGACATCGACACGGCCACCAAGGGGCTGATCTCGCGCGTGGTGAAGGCCGGCGACATGGACGGCAAGCGCGGCAAGACGCTGTTCCTGCACGAAGTATCGGGCATCGGCGCGTCGCGCGTGCTGCTCGTCGGCCTCGGCAAGCAGGATGCTTTCAATCAGAAAGCCTACAACGATGCAGTGACGGCCGCGTGGCGCGCGCTGCTCGCGACCAAGGTCGGCCAGGTCACGTTCACGCTCGCGCAGCTGCCGGTCGACGAGCGCGGCTCCGACTGGGGCGTGCGTGCGGCGATTCTCGCGCTGCGCAACGAAACCTACCGTTTCACGCAGATGAAGAGCAAGCCGGAACCGGCGTCGCATACGCTCAAGCGCGTCGTGTTCAGCGTCGATCCGGCCGATGAAAAGGCGGCGAAGCTGGCGGTCAAGCAGGCCGTCGCGCTGGCGAACGGGATGGACCTCACGCGCGACCTCGGCAACCTGCCCGGCAACGTGTGCACGCCGACCTATCTCGGCAACACCGCGAAGAAGATCGCGAAGGATTGGGGTCTGAAGGTCGAGGTGCTCGGCCTGAAGCAGATCCAGGCGCTCAAGATGGGCTCGTTCCTGTCGGTCGCGCGTGCGTCGGTCGAGCCGCCGCAGTTCATCGTGCTGCACTACCAGGGCGCCGCCGCGAAGGCCGCGCCGGTCGTGCTGGTCGGCAAGGGCATCACGTTCGACACGGGCGGCATCTCGCTGAAGCCGGGCGAGGGCATGGACGAGATGAAGTACGACATGTGCGGCGCGGGTTCGGTGCTCGGCACGATGCGTGCGGTCGCCGAAATGGGCCTGAAGATCAACGTCGTCGCGATCGTGCCGACCTGCGAGAACATGCCGGGCGGCAACGCGACCAAGCCGGGCGACATCGTCACCAGCATGAAGGGACTGACGATCGAGGTGCTCAACACCGACGCCGAGGGCCGCCTGATCCTGTGCGACGCGCTCACTTATGCGGAGCGCTTCAAGCCGGCTGCGGTGATCGACGTGGCGACGCTCACGGGCGCCTGCGTGATCGCGCTCGGCGCCCACAACAGCGGCCTGTTCTCGAAGGACGACGCACTCGCGGGCGAACTGCTCGATGCATCGCGCGAAGCGAACGATCCGGCGTGGCGCATGCCGCTCGACGACGAGTACCAGGATCAGCTGAAGTCGAATTTTGCGGACATCGCGAACATCGGCGGGCGTCCGGCCGGTGCCGTGACGGCGGCGTGCTTCCTGTCGCGCTTCACCGACAGCTATCCGTGGGCGCACCTGGACATCGCCGGCACCGCATGGAAGGGCGGCGCGGCGAAGGGCGCGACCGGCCGTCCGGTGCCGCTGCTCGCGCAGTTCCTGATCGACCGCGCCGGCCAGTGATGGCAGGTCTCACGACGATGCGGGTACGCGGGCAATGACGCGAATCGATTTCCATTCGAACGTCGGCGATTCGCTCGCATACGCATGCCGGCTGCTGCGCAAGGCCTACCTGGCCGGGCAGCCGGTCGTCGTGCTCGCGGAGCCCGCGCGCCTGCGCGCGCTCGACGAGCGGCTCTGGACGTTCTCGCCGCTCGATTTCATTCCGCACTGCGGCGTCGACAGCGCGCACGCGGCCGGCACGCCGATCGTGCTGGCCGCCGATCTCGACCAGGCGCCGCATCATCATGTGCTGCTGAACCTCGGCGCAGCCGTACCCGCACAGTTCGCCCGCTTCGAGCGTCTGCTCGAAGTGGTCGGCAATGCGCCGGACGAGCTGGCCGCGGGCCGCGACCGCTACCGCTTCTATCGCGATCGCGGCTACGCGCTGAACAACTACAAGCAGGGCAGCTAGCCGAAACCGTCGACGGAGCGTTCCCGTGACACAAGCCGAATCCTCTTCGATCCCGACGCTGACCGACGTGCTGGTGCCGGGCAAGCCGGTGCCGGCGCGTTCGTCAGCGGCCGATGAGCTGCCACACGACGTTGCCGCCGTGCCGGTGCTGACCGACGTGCTGGTATCAGGCCATCCGGCCCTGGCGTCCGCCGCGCCGGAGCAGCCGGGAACCGACCCCGAATTCGTGATCGTCGAGCCGGTGCCGACGCCGGACATCCCGACCGTCGAGTTGCCGGGCGACAGCGATGCGCCGGCGCAACCCGGTGCCGCCGGGCACGTCGTCGCGGAAGAGTCGGCTGCGGCGCAGGCGCCGCTGCGCTCCGCGCTGGCCGCCGACGACGCGCAGCAGGCCGGCGTTGCCGCGATGCCGCGCGATGCTGGCGAAGCGATGCTGTCCCACCACGCGATTGCACCGGCTACCGGCGGGCTGGCTACTGCTCAACTCACCGGCGCGTCGCATCCGGACGCGCAGGCGGCCGCCGCGCTGACGGCGGAGGACACGCAGCATATCGCCGAGCGTCTGCGCAATCGGCTGACGAATTATCTGACCGGGGAAGGGCGCGAGGCCATCGAGGCCCGCTGTCGCGACGCGCTGCACGACCATACGGCCTGGCTCGTCGGCCAGATCACGCGCGAAGTGGCGCTGGCGCTCGAAACCGAAGTGATGGAGTGGGTTCGCGACGCGGTCGACGCGGAGATCGCCCGCCGCCGGACCGGTCATTCAGGCTGAGCGCACCGCACGTTTCGTGCGCAGGAGCCGCGGGCGCGGCTCCAGTCATCGTCGTTGACGATTGCCGGCCGGGTTGCAACGACAAGCGCGGAACGCTGCCGGGCGCAAAGCGCGGCGCGCGGTGCACGCACCCGGTCATCCGGTTCAGCGCAGCGACAGCACCCATTGCGAGAGCGTGTGCGCTTCTGCGCTCGTCAACTGCGTATTGGCGGGCATCGGCACGCCACCCCACACCCCGACGCTGCCTTTCACGATCGATTGCGCGAGGTAATCGACGGCGTCGGCGCGTGCCACGTACTTGCCGGCGATGTCGTGGAACGACGGGCCCATCAGCGGCTTGCCGACCGCATGGCAGGCCATGCAGTTCTTGCGCTGTGCGAGCGCGAACCCGTCGCCGGCCGGGTCGGCGTGTGCCGCCGCCGCGCTGCCGGTCAGCAGCGCGACGAGCAGCGCGCGCAATATCGTCTGTTTCATGCGGTTCTCCGCCGGCGGAGACGGCCGGCTTCACGGTCCGCGCATTATAAAAGCAAAGGGAAAGCGCGTTTTGCGCGTTTCCCCGGCGGCCGTTCGCAATGGGGTCGCATGCCCCGCGCGCCGCATCAGCCGGTGACGGCGCCCTGGTTCGCCGGGCGGGCGAGGGCCGCGAACTTGGCGAGCACGCCGCGCGTGTAGCGCGGCGCCGGCTGCTTCCACGCGGCGCGCCGGCGCGCGAGCTCCGCGTCGTCGACGTTCAGCTGCAGCACCAGCCGGTGCGCATCGATCGTGATCGAGTCGCCTTCCTGCACGAGCGCGATCGTGCCGCCGACGAACGCTTCGGGCGCGACGTGCCCGACCACCATCCCCCAGGTGCCGCCCGAGAAGCGGCCGTCGGTGATGAAGCCGACCGATTCGCCGAGCCCCTTGCCGATGATCGCCGACGTCGGCGCGAGCATTTCCGGCATGCCGGGGCCGCCCTGCGGGCCGAGATAGCGCAGCACCAGCACGTCGCCCGCGCGGATCCGGTCGCCGAGGATCGCGTCCATCGCGCTTTGCTCGTCGTCGAACACGCGCGCCGGGCCCGTGATCACCGGGTTCTTCAGACCGGTGATCTTCGCCACCGCGCCGTCTTCCGCGAGGTTGCCCTTCAGGATCGCGAGATGGCCTTCCTTGTACAGCGCGCGATCGATCGGGAAGATCACCTTCTGGTCCGCGCGCGGCACGCCCGGCACGTCCTTCAATTCGTCGGCGAGCGTGCGGCCGGTGATCGTCATGCAGCCGCCGTGCAGCAGCCCCGCATCGAGCAGGATCCGCAGCACCTGCGGGATGCCGCCGGCGTGGTGCAGGTCGGTCGCGACGTACTGGCCCGACGGTTTCAGGTCGCAGATCACCGGCACGCGCTTGCGGATGCGCTCGAAGTCGTCGATCGTCCAGTCGACCTCGGCCGCGTGCGCGATCGCGAGATAGTGCAGCACCGCGTTGGTCGAGCCGCCGGTCGCCATGATCAGCGATACCGCGTTCTCGATCGACTCCTTGGTGATGATGTCGCGCGGCTTCAGGTCGCGCTTCACGGCCTCGACCAGCACGCGCGCCGATTCGGCGGCCGAGTCGACCTTCTCCTGATCGGGGTTCGCCATCGTCGACGAGTACATCAGCGACATGCCGAGCGCCTCGAACGACGAGCTCATCGTGTTCGCGGTGTACATTCCGCCGCACGACCCCGAGGTCGGGCACGCGTTCTTCTCGACCCCTTCGAAATCTTCCTGCGACATCCGGCCCGCGGTGAACTCGCCGACCGCCTCGAACGACGACACGATCGTCAGGTCGCGGCCCTTCCAGTGGCCGGGGCGGATCGTGCCGCCGTACACGTAGATGCCCGGCACGTTCAGGCGCGCCAGCGCGATCATCCCGCCCGGCATGTTCTTGTCGCAGCCGCCGACCACCACCACGCCGTCCATCCACTGGCCCTGTACGCAGGTCTCGATGCAGTCGGCGATCACTTCGCGCGACACCAGCGAGTACTTCATGCCCTCGGTGCCCATCGACATGCCGTCCGAGATCGTCGGCGTGCCGAAGATCTGCGGGTTGGCATCGGCCGCCTTCACCGCCGCGACGGCCGCGTCGGACAGCCGCTGCAGGCCCGAGTTGCACGGCGTGATCGTCGAGTGGCCGTTCGCGATGCCGATCATCGGCTTGTCGAAATCGTCCTTCTGGTAGCCGAGGGCGTAATACATCGAGCGGTTCGGCGAACGGGCCACGCCTTGCGTGATGTGCTTCGAGCGACGGTTGTACGGCATGGGGGACTCCATCGTTGGATTGGCGACGCCCGCGATCGGCGCACCGGTTCGGATCAATCAAGCATGGAGTTTCCGGTTTGGGATGTCCAATATATTATTTGTCGCTTATTAAGTCATTTTGCGAATGAGTGAAGCATGGCCGATCCGACGCCCGACCTGCGCCAGTGGCGCTATTTCGTGACCGTTGCCGACGAGCGCCATTTCGGCCGCGCGGCCGAGCGCCTGTCGATGACGCAGCCGCCGCTGTCGCAGGCGATCCGGGCGCTGGAGGACGCGCTCGGCGTCGCGCTGTTCGCGCGCACCAAGCGCTCGGTCGCGCTGACGGCGGTCGGTGCGGCGCTGTTGCCCGACGTGCGCCGGCTGCTCGCGTCGGCCGACGCGCTGCCGCCGCTCGCACGGCGCCTCGCGCGCGGCGAAGCCGGTTCGCTGTCGCTCGCGTTCGTGTCGACCGCCGATTACGGGCTGCTGCCGTCGCTGCTGCGCGCGTTCGGCGCGCGTTATCCGCAGGTGCGGCTGCAGCTCGCGGAGGCGACGAGCGACGTGCAGATCGACGAACTCGTCGCGGGCCGCATCGACGCGGGGCTCGTGATTCCGCCGGTGCCGCCGCGCCACGCGGTCGGGCTGTCGTACCTGCCGGTCGTGCGCGAGCCGCTGGTGGTCGCGATGCCGGCGGCCGCGGCGCACGGCGTGTCCGAAGACGAACCCGTGCATCTGGCCGACCTGGCCGCGCTGCCGCTCGTGATCTTCCCGCGTCGTTTGGCGCCCGGCTTTTATGACATCATTACGGGCTGCTACGGCGCGGCGGGGGAAACCCCGCGCATCGGCCAGGAGGCGATCCAGATGCAGACGATCGTCAGCCTCGTGTCGGCCGGCATGGGCGTCGCACTGGTGCCGCAGTCGTTGCGTAACCTGCGGCGTACCGGTGTGGTCTACCGGCCGCTCGCCGGCGACGCGCCGGTCGTCGAAACCGGCCTCGTGTGGCGCACGGGCGACGTCAGCCCCGTGCTCGCCGGCTTCATCGACGTCGTGCGCGCGCAGGGGCTCGCCACGTGACGCGAACGATGGCGCGCCGGCGCCGTCCAATGCGCGGTGCGGCGCCGGTGCGAGCGCCGTACCGCATTCGAAAACTTCATCGCTAACCCATGATCATTCACCCGAATTTCGACCCCGTAGCGATCCACCTCGGGCCGCTGGCCGTGCGCTGGTACGGCCTCATGTATCTCGTCGGCTTCATCGCGGCGATCGTCGTCGGCCGGATCCGCCTGAAGCTGCCGCACGTCGCGGCGCAGGGCTGGACCGCGAAGGACATCGACGACATGATGTTCTACGGCGTGCTCGGCACTGTGCTCGGCGGCCGGCTCGGCTACGTGCTGTTCTACAAGGCCGACTTCTACTTCTCGCATCCTCTCGACGTGTTCAAGGTGTGGGAAGGCGGGATGTCGTTCCACGGCGGCTTCCTCGGCGTGACGCTCGCGATGGCGCTGTTCGCGTGGCAGCGCAAGCGCCACTGGCTGCAAGTCACCGACTTCGTCGCGCCGATGGTGCCGACCGGGCTCGCGGCCGGGCGGCTCGGCAACTTCATCAACGGCGAGCTGTGGGGCCGCGTGACCGATCCGAACGCGCCGTGGGCGATGCTGTTCCCGGGCGCGATGCGCGATGACGCGGCATGGCTGCCGAAGCATCCGGTGCTCGTCGAGAAGTGGCATCTGGCCGACGTGTTCATGCAGTATCAGATGCTGCCGCGCCATCCTTCGCAGCTCTACGAAATCGCGCTCGAAGGCATTGCGCTGTTCTTCGTGCTGTTCTTCTTCTCGCGCAAGCCGCGGCCGATGGGTGCGATCTCCGCGCTGTTCCTGATCGGCTACGGGCTCGCGCGTTTCACGGTCGAATTCGCGCGCGAACCGGACGACTTCCTCGGCCTGCTCGCGCTCGGCCTGTCGATGGGGCAGTGGCTGTCGCTGCCGATGATCCTCGTGGGCGTCGCGTTACTGGTGTGGGCGTATCGCCGTCGCGCGGCGAATGCGGTCGCGTGATGTCGCGGCGTGATGCGGTTGCGTCACGCGCGAGTCGTGTGACGCGTGGTGCGTGATCTCTGATGCGATGCGGACGCGCACGATCGGCGTGCGCGTCGATCGCAGGATCGCAAACGAAAAACGCCGGCCCGAGGGCCGGCGTTTTCACATCTGCCGCGCGTTGCGCGATGCGCGTTACTTCATCTGCACCGAGCCGTTGACCGTAACCGACACGGTCGCCTTGCCGCCTTCGACCGAAATCGGCGCGCTCATCTTCGCGCTGTCCATCGGTGCGGCGGCCATCGCCATCATGCGCGGGTACGGCTGCACGTTGCGGCTGCCGCCGACGTTCACGTCGCGAATCGAGTAGCTGTTGTAGCCGAACGCCTTCGCGGCTTCGTCCGCGCGTGCGCGGAACGACTTGATCGCTTCGGTCGTGAGCTTCTGCTCGGCCGCGCGCTGCGCTTCGGGTGACAGCGAGAACTCGACGTTCGCGATCTGCATCTGGTTCGACAACTGGCCCGCGAGCTTCGACGCCGCCGCGAAATCGCGCGATTCGAGCACGACTTCGGTACGACCGCGCCACGCGGAGATCTTCCCGTCGCGATCGGTGCTCGGATAGACGGAGAACGCGCCGGTGTGCGCGGTGACGCCCGTCACGCCCTTCGTCTGCGCGAGCGCCGCGTCGGCGCGCTGGTTCAGTGCCGACGTCAGGCTGCCCGGGTCTTTCGCCTGCTGTTCGTAGAACAGCGTGATGTGGATGATGTCCTGCGGCACGTCGGCGCTGGCCTGCGACGACAGCGACAGCACGCCTGCCGGCTCCGGGAAGTGCGGGTTCGCGGTCTGTGCGTGCGCGGCGGGCGACGCGAGCGTCAGCGCGACGGGCAGGGCGGCGGCGAGGGCGAGCGACAGCGCGAGTGCGGATTTCTTGGTCATTGTTGGATTCCTTGTGCGAGGGCGCGCAGGCGGATCACGCGTGCGCGACGCGGGCGTACCGCGCGACGAAAAACGGCCGCCGCCCGATCGGGCGACAGCGGTTGCTTAGGCTGCGCGAACGCGCCGCGAGTTCCGTGGCGGTGGCGCGTGTTGACCGGATTTGACCTTTGGCGTCTGCTTGCCGCGCACGCCTACTTCATCAGCTTTTCGGTGATGAAGCGCCACTCGGCACGCGTGACGGGCGTGATCGACAGCCGGTTGCCGCGTGCGAGCACGCGCATGTCGGCGAGTTCGTCGTGTTCGCGCAGCGCGGCGAGCGGCACGAGCGGCGCCTTCTTCACGAAGCGCACGTCGACGAGCAGCCAGCGCGGTGCTTCCTGCATCGACTTCGGATCGTAATACGGGCTTGCCGGATCGAACTGGGTGGGGTCGGGGTAGGGTGTCGACGAGACTTCGGCGAGGCCCGCGATGCCCGGTTCCGGGCAGCTCGAGTGATAGAACAGCACGCCGTCGCCGATCTTCATCGTGTCGCGCATGAAATTGCGCGCCTGATAGTTGCGCACGCCGGTCCACGGCAGCGAGTGCTGCGGCGCGTGCGCGAGATCGTCGATGCTTGCTTCGTCCGGTTCGGACTTCATCAGCCAGTATTGCATGGATCGTGATCGACGCAGAAAGGGCTGCTACAAAAGGAAACGGCATCGGGACTTCCCGATGCCGTTGAATAGGCCCCCGCCTTGGCCGCTAGGCCGGCATCCTGAACCTGGGGTTCAGAATTGGTCGCAGTTAGCAGCACTTCGGGTACATCAGACAGAGTGACGCGCGCGCCCGTGCTACAAATTTCCGCAACCGTGCACATGGCATTGGTTCAAGGAATATATGACCTTGGCGAACCAGGCAGGGAAGCTGACTGAACTGTGTTTCGTTGCGCCAATTTGACCACCGTTGATCGCCGAGATCAAGGGGAATCGACGCATCGATCAAACGTTACTGCGTCTCGTGCTGTGCGAGCACCGCGCCGAGTTGTTCGTTCATCTGGTGCATTGTACGACGGATTTCTTCCGCCGGAAATGCTTCACCGTGACGCACGCTCGTTTGCAGCCGCAGCAATTCGGACGCGAGCGACAGCGCGGCCATTACCGCGATGCGGTCGGTGCCGCGCACCGAGCTGTTCGCGCGGATCTTCGACATTTCGGCGTCGACGCGCGCGACGGCCTCGAGCAGCGCCGCTTCGGTCTCGGCCGAACAGGCGAGCCGATAGGGCTGACCGAGAATCGAGACTTCGATCTGCTTGGTGCTCATGCATGTTCTCCGTGGCTGGCCGCGTCGTCGCTATCCGTGCGCGCCTGCGCATCCAGCAGGTCGAGCTGGTTGTCGGCTTGCTCCGCGCTCTTCGTGCGCGGCAGCTTTTCGAGAATCGCATTCAGTTTGACCTGGGCGTCGTCGATCTTTGCCGACAGCGTGTCGCGCTCGGCCGCGAGCGCATTGCGTTCGTCGCGCAGTTGCGCGAGTTCCGCGCGGACCGTGTCCGCTTCCGCGCGCAATTGCGCGACCTGCTCCTCGAGCGCGAGCCGTTCCGAGTGATAGCGCTTGTTCAGCGAGATCAGACGGCCAATATTTTGAGATAAAGTTTCGAGTTCGTTGAGCATTTGCTGCGTCCTCTAAAGACCCAGCATTTTAGCGCGGAATAACGCGCATTCCGACATCTGTATCGTTTCCAGTCGTAACACCCCGGCTTCTTGCCGCGAATACACGGGTCCGGCACGTGTTCCGCATGCGTCCGGCCGCTTTCTTGACGCTCGCGCGGCCCGCTCCTAAACTGGCGCCGCCTCGGTGCTCGCGCGTGTGTCGCGCGGTTAAACGGGAAGCAGGGCGCGTGCTCCGCCCGGAGTTCGCCAACCTGCGCTGCCCCCGCAACGGTAAGCGGCCGCGTCGCATGACGCAGGCCGGCTCGGGCGCGTTTCGCGTGCAGGTCGCACGCTGGCGCGGGCCACTGCGCGTGATACGCGCGGGAAGGCGAGCCGGTACGCCGCCAGCCCGGATACCGGCCGAGGCGAGGAGCCTGCACGGCTTCATGACGCGCGGCCTGCGGGGAAGCGGGGCGCGCAGTGCTTCACGGGACTTGTCTTCGATGCTGACCCCAATCGTCCGCACGGCGTGCGGCGCACGCCGCGGAATATCGCCTGCCGCCATCGCGCGGAGCGCAACGCACGCCGATTCGTCCGGATCGGCGACGACGCGCGGCACCGCGCCCGGTTGCGTGGCGCGACCCTGCCCCCTTGCTGCCGGACGTCGTGGTTGCCGCACCGAGCGTGCCTGACGGTGACGCAAGCGCGATGGCGATCGACCCGATGCGGCGGCTTCCACTATATTGCGCAGAATGTCGGCCGCGCGAGGATGCGGCTCGACGGATCGCGCGCGTGTCACGTCGGTGCGACCGACACGCGGCCGGCCGCCGCATTGCGGGACCCGAGCGACGAAATGCGGAATCCGGGTGCCGATCGTCGCGCGCGGTATGGGGCGTCGCTGGCCGTGAATCATGCGTTATGCCGCGCATGGCATCCGGGCCGTGCGCGCGACGACATCACCGGGGCACGGTTCGTCCGTGCACGCATCAACCACCTGTTCGACGAGGATGACGAGCTTGCGTATGCCTACGACACGCCGGAGCGCGACGCCGGTGCCGAGCCCGGCCGGCCGTGACGGTCAGCGAAAGCGTCACGCGTCATGCGCGATGCCGTGCGGCGCATGAGCGCCGCGCGTGCCGCCGCGATCTGGGTCGCGCTCGCGGCCGTGGTCGCGTTGCTGTTCGTCGCGTCGCTGTCGATCGGCAGCGTGCCGATGTCGCCGTGGCAGGCGCTCGCGTCGCTCGTGCCGCACGGCGGCGACGCACTGCTCGCCGACATCGTGCGCACGTTGCGGCTGCCGCGTGCGCTCGCGGGCTTCGCGTGCGGCGCGCTGCTCGCGCTGGCCGGTGCGCTGCTGCAGGTGCTGTTGCGCAATCCGCTCGCGGAGCCGTACGTGCTCGGCGTGTCCGGCGGCGCGGCCGGCTTCGCGCTCGTCGCGATGATCGCGGGCGCCGCGTGGTGGCTCGTCGATGCGGCCGCGTTCGCCGGCGCGTTCGTGTCGGTCGCGCTCGTGCTCGGGCTTGCGCGCCGCGAACTGTGGCGCGGCGATGCGCGCGACGCGTCGCCGCGGCTGCTGCTCACGGGGGTCGTGATCGCGGCCGGGTGGGGCGCGCTCGTCACGCTGCTGCTGTCGCTCGCGCCCGAGGCGCGGCTGCGCGGCATCATCTTCTGGCTGACGGGCGATCTGAACGGCGTGACGGCGCCCTGGTTCGCATGGGGCGCGCTGCTGCTCGCCGCCTGCGTCGCGCTGCCGGCCGCGCCGCAGCTCAACGTGCTGCTGCGCGGCGACGCGACCGCGCTCGCGCTCGGCGTGCCGGTCGCGCGGCTGCGCATGCGGATCTACCTCGTCGCGTCGCTGGCCGCCGCGGCCGCGGTGACGACGGCCGGCACGATCGGTTTCGTCGGCCTCGTCGTGCCGCACGCGCTGCGGCTCGCATTCGGCAACGACCAGCGCATGCTGCTGCCCGCCGCGATGCTCGCGGGCGGCGGCGGCGTGATGGCGGCCGACCTGCTCGCGCGCACCGCCATCGCGCCCGCGCAATTGCCGGTCGGCGTGATGACCGCGTTGATCGGTGTGCCGGTGTTCCTGTGGATGTTGCTGAGGAGACCGATGCGATGACGCATGCCGCACCGCACACCGCCGGCGACATGACCTATGCGGCGGTCGACCTCACGCTGAGGGCCGGCGCACGGACCCTGCTCGACGGCTTCACGCAGGTGTTCCGGCCCGGCGAGATCTGGTGCGTCGCGGGGCCGAACGGCGCCGGCAAGACGACGCTGCTCGCGACGCTCGCGGGCCTGCAGCGGCCGGCCGGCGGGCAGGTCGAGATCGACGGCCGGCCGCTCGCCGCCTGGCCGCCCGAACAGCTCGCACGGCGTCGCGCGCTGATGCCGCAGCAATTGCACGACGCATTCAGCGCGACGGTATTCGACACGGTGCTGCTCAACCGCTTTCCGTATCTCGGCGGCTGGGGCTGGGAGCACGAGGGAGACCGCGCGGCCGCGCGCGACGCGCTCGCGACGTTCGGGCTGAGCGCGCTCGCGTCGCGCGACGTGCTGTCGCTGTCGGGCGGCGAGCGGCAGCGTGTCGCGCTGGCCGCGACGCTGTGCCAGGACGCGCCGCTGATGCTGCTCGACGAACCGCTCGCCCATCTCGACCTGCATCACCAGATCGACGGCCTGACCGCGCTGAGCGTTTGGCTCGACGCGGGCCCACGCACGGTGCTGTTCTCGTGCCACGACCTGAATCTCGCGCGGCGTTTCGCGACGCACGCGCTGTTGCTCGACGGCCGCGGCCATGCGTGGGCGGGCCCCGTGCTCGATGTGCTGACGCCGGCGCGCGCGAGCGACGCGTTCGGCTACCCGCTCGTGCTGATCCGCGAGAACGGCCGCGATGCGCTGCTGCCCGCGTGGCCCGAGCGACGATGAATTTCCTTCTTTCGATGCGCGGCAGCGGCCGCACCAACGAGGCAACCTTCCGATGACGAACCCGACCGACTTCCCGCCCGCGATCGCGCCGCTCGACGACACGCTGCGCAAGCGTCTGCAGCATGTGATCGATCACAAGACCAAGCCGCCCGGCAGCCTCGGCCAGCTCGAGGCGCTCGCGCTGCAGATCGGCCTGATCCAGCGCACCGAGCGGCCGCACGTGCAGCGTCCCGTGACGATCGTGTTCGCCGGCGACCACGGGATCGCAGCCGAGGGCGTGAGCCCGTATCCGCAGGCGGTCACCGCGCAGATGGTCGCGAACTTCCTGGCCGGCGGCGCGGCGATCAATGCGTTCTCGGGCGTCGCGCAGAGCGTGCTCGAGATCGTCGATGCGGGCGTCGCGTCGCCGCTGCCGGTGTCCGACCGGCTCGTGTCGCTGCCGGTCGCGCGCGGCACGCGCAACTTCGCGGTCGAACCCGCGATGACGCACGACGAGGCGAAGACGGCGCTCGCCGCGGGTGCCGCGCGCGTGCGCCTGCACGCGTCGCTCGGCACGAACGTGATCGGCTTCGGCGAAATGGGGATCGCGAACACGTCGTCGGCCGCGTGCCTGATGAGCCGTCTGCTCGACGTGCCGATCGATGCGTGCGTCGGGCGCGGCACGGGTCTCGACGACCAGGGGCTCGCGCACAAGCGCGCGGTGCTCGGCCGCGCGCTCGTCCGGCATTCGCACGCGATCGCGCCGCTCGACGTGCTCGCGACGTTCGGCGGCTTCGAGATCGCGATGATGACGGGCGCGTATCTCGCGGCCGCGAGCGAGCGAATGACGATCCTCGTCGACGGCTTCATCGCGACGGCCGCCTTGCTCGTCGCCGAGCGCATCGCGCCCGGCGTGCGCGACTACTGCGTGTTCTCGCATGCGTCGCACGAGGCCGGGCACCGGCGCATGCTCGATCATTTCGGCGCGAAGCCGCTGCTCGCGCTCGATCTGCGGCTCGGCGAAGGCACGGGCGCCGCGCTCGCGCTGCCGCTGGTGCGCGCGGCGGCCGCGTTCCTCACCGAGATGGCGAGCTTCGAATCCGCGGGCGTCGACAATCGTGACGCCTGAACGCGCGCAGGGCGTACGCGCCGAACTGCGCTACTTCTTCGTCGCGCTCGGCTATTTCACGCGCGTGCCGGTGCCGCGCGCGATCGGCTACGCGGCCGGCGATCTCGATCAGGCCGCACGCTACTTCCCGCTGGTCGGCGCGTGCGTCGGCGCCTGGGGCGCGCTCGTCTATCTCGCGGCGCTGCGCGTGCTGCCGGCATCGATCGCGGTCGGGCTGTCGATGGCCGCGACGCTGCTCGCGACCGGCGCATTCCACGAGGATGGCCTGGCCGACAGCTGCGATGCGTTTGGCGGTGGCTACGCGCGCGACGACGTGCTGCGCATCATGCACGATTCGCGCATCGGCACGTTCGGCGCGGCCGCGCTCGTGATCGCGCTCGGCCTGAAATGGCAGGCGCTCGCAGCCATGCCGCCGCTGCGCGCCGCGTGGACGATGATCGCCGCGCATGCGGCGAGCCGCGCGGGGGCCGTGAGCCTGCTGATGTCGCTCGACTACGTCCGGCCGGAAGGCAAGGCAAAACCGGTCGCACGGCGCATGGGCGCGCGCGCGGCCTGCGTCGTGGCCGCATTCGGGTTGCCGTGGCTGTTCTGGCCGGACTGGCGCGCGGGCGTCGCGGCCGTCGTCGCACTCGTGCTCGTGCGCGCATGGGCGGCCCGCTATTTCGTGAAGCGGATCGGCGGTTATACGGGCGACTGTCTCGGCTTCGCGCAGCAGTTGAGCGAGCTGGCGATTTATCTCGTGGTGCTCGCATGGATCTCGTCCTGATTCGCCATCCGGCCGTCGCGGTCGAGCCGGGCGTGTGCTACGGACGCAGCGACGTGCCGCTCGCCGCACCGGCCGAGGCGGGGGCGCGGACCATGCGCGAGCGTCTGGCCGCGCTCGGGGCGCCGTTGCCCGCACAGGTCTGGACGAGCCCGCTGACGCGTTGCGCGTCGGTCGCCGAGCGGCTCGCGCAGGCGTTCGACGTGCCGCTGCGGCGCGACGCGGGCTGGCAGGAAATGGACTTCGGCGCGTGGGAGCTGCAGCGCTGGGACGATATCGATCGCGCCGCGCTCGATGCGTGGGCGGCCGACCTGATGCATGCGTGCGCGCATGGCGGCGAAAGCGTCGCGCGGTTCGCCGCGCGTGTCGCACGGATCGCGGATGCGGTCGCGCAGGCCGACGCGCCGCAATGGGCGATCACGCACGCAGGCGTGATTCGCGCTTTCGCATCGCATGCGCTGCGCGTGCCGCTCGATACGCTGCTGTCACGACCGGTGCCGACGGGCGGCGTCGTCTGGTTGCGGATGGACGATGCCGCCCGCACGTGGGAAGTCGTCCACTGGGACGCGTAGGTAGTCGAGTGTTCGTCTGACGCGCGCAAGGGCACCAAGGCCCGAAATCAGCGTCGGATGGAGGATGCCGCCCGCACTTGGGAAGTCGTTCACTGGGACGAATAGGCAGCCGCGTGTGCGTCTGACGCGCGCGAGGGCATCAGAGCCCGAAATCAGCGCGCCGGCCGCCGCGCCCGCGCGGTGTCGAGATCCTCGCACAGCGCGGTCGCGCCTTGCGCGATCCGCGGCGACGGCCGCGTCAGCAGATCGCCGTCGATCGCGAACAGGTTGTTGCGCGCCACGGCCGTCAGCGCGGGCCACGCACGCCAGCGCGCGAGGCTCGGCAGCGGCGCGTCCGAGCGTGTCGCGCCGGCGCTCGTCGTCACGATCGCTTCCGGATTCGCTGCAAGCACGGCCTCGTCGGTGACGGTCGGCGCGAGCGGCTTCAGCGCCGCGAACACGTTTCGGCCGCCGCACAGCGTGACGACGTCGTTGAACAGATGCGCGCCATTGAGCGTCGTCAGCGGCCGGTCCCATACCTGGAAGAACATCGTGACGGGCGGGCGCGCCGCGTAACGCGCGCGCAGCGCCGCGATGTCGCGCGAAAACGATGCCGCGTCCGCGTCGGCGACGGGTTCCGTGCCGAGCAGCGTGCCGAGCCGGCGCAGCGACGTCGCGACGTCGTCGAGATGCTTCGGTTCGCTGAAGAACAGCGGAATGTGCAGCGCGCGCAGCGCGTCGGTCTGCCGCTCGGCATTGCCGTGCCGCCAGACGACGATCAGGTCGGGCTTCAGCGCGGCGATCCGCTCGAGGTCGAGCGCCTTGTTGTCGCCGACGCGCGGCACGGCCTGCGCGGCGGGCGGATAGTCGCTGTACGTGACCGTGCCGACCAGCTTCGCGCCGCCGCCGGCCGCGTAGACGAGTTCGGTCGCATGCGGCGCGAGGCTGATCACGCGTTGCGCCGGTGCGGGCAGAGTGATCGCGTTGCCGGCATCGTCGCGGGTCGTGACGTCGGCGTGAGCGAAGGGCGCGAGCGCGACCAGCATCGCGAGCACCGGCAGCCGGCGCAACGGGCGGGCGTTCATGCGGATGCCCGTTGCAGCGTCGGAACGCATTGCGCGAGCGCGTCGGCGACGCGCTGCCATTCGGCTTCGCTGCCCGGCAGGCCGACGCGCACGCTCGACGGTTGCGCGAAGTGCCGCGTCCAGATCCCGTGCGTGGCGAGTGCCGTATGCAGCGCGGCGGCGCGCGGGTCGTCGGTCCAGCTGAACAGCGGCGTCGCGTGCACCGCGAAGCCGTGCGCGCGCAGCAGCGCGGCGAGGCGTGCGCCGTCGGCCGCGAGCCGCTCGCGCGCGGCGGCCTGCCATGCGCGGTCGGCGAACGCGGCGGCGACCGCGTGACGCGCGGGGCCGCTGACGGTCCATGCGCCGAGCATGTCGCGCAGCGCGGCGATCAGCTCGGGACGCGCGAGCACGAAGCCTGCGCGAATGCCGGCGAGCCCGAAGAACTTGCCGACCGAGCGCAGCACGACGAGGCCCGGACGATCGGTGTACTGCGCGAGCGATGGCGTGGCGCCCGTATCCGCGAAGGCCTCGTCGACGATCAGCGTGCCGCCGAGTGCCGACAGCTGCGCATGCCAGCCGAGCAGCCGTTCGGTCGGAACGAACTCGGCAGTCGGATTGTTCGGATTCCCGACGATGACGTGACGCAGCGTTGCAGGCAACGCGTCCGAGGCGATGTCGAGCGGGACGACCCGATGGCCGTGGCGCGCGAAGGCAGGCGCGTATTCGCCGTACGCGAGCGGCGCGACGCCGGCGTCGCCGGCCGGCAGCAGCGCGGGCAACGCGCGGATCGCGGCCTGGCTGCCGGCGACCGGCAGCACGTGCGCGGCATCGGGTGCGCCGTAGTAGCCGGCCGCGCATGCGGCGAGCGTGTCGCCGTCGTCGGGCAGCCGGCGCCATGCGTCGGCCGGGACCGGCGGCACCGGATAGCCGACCGGATTGATGCCGGTCGACAGGTCGAGCCAGGCGTCGTACGGAATGCCGTGGCGGCGCGCGGCTTCGTGCAGGTTGCCGCCGTGCGGGATGCGTGCGTCAGACATGATGGGTAGCGAGGATGAGTGCGCCGCTCGCGACGAGCAGCGCGAGCCACAGCGCGAGCGTGCGCGTGACGAGCGACAGCGCGGCGACGACGTGCGCGGCCGTCGCCGGTGCGCCGGTGCCGAGCGCGGGACGGTCTTCGATTTCGCCGTGATAGACGGCCGGGCCGCCGAGCTGCACGTTCAGGCTGCCGGCGCCCGCGGCCATCACGGGGCCCGCGTTCGGGCTGTCCCAGTGGCGCGCCTGTGTGCGCCAGCAGCGCCACGCGGCGCCCGTGTCGCCGAGCAGCGCGTAGCTCGCGGCGGTGAGGCGTGCGGGAATCCAGTTGAGCGCGTCGTCGAGGCGCGCGGCGGCCCAGCCGAAGGTCAGGAAGCGCGGCGTGCGGTAGCCCCACATCGCGTCGAGCGTGTTCGCGAGCCGGAACAGCAGCGCGCCGGGGCCGCCCGCGACGACGAACCAGAAGAGCGCGCCGAAGATCGCGTCGTTGCCGTTCTCGAGGGCCGATTCGACGGCCGCGCGCGACAGCGCGCCTTCGTCGGCTGCGCTCGTGTCGCGCGACACGATCCGCGCGGTCAGCGCGCGCGCGGCGTCGAGATCGTGCCGCAGCAGCGCGGCGGCGATCGGCGCGACATGGTCGGCGAGGCTCTTCGCGCCGAGCGCGAACCACAGCAGTGCGACGTGCAGCGCGGCCGCGAGCGGCCAGGGCAGCACGGCCGCGAGCCACGCGGCAACGGCCACCGGCGGCACCACGGCCGCGACCCATGCGGCGACGCCGACCGCGCGGCCGCGCCGGCCCGTGTTCAGTGCGCCTTCGATGCGCGCGGCGAGCCGGCCGAACGCGACGAGCGGATGCCAGCCGGCCGGTTCGCCGATCACACGATCGACGATCGCGGCCGCGACCGCGAGCATCGCGACGAGCGGCAGCGACAGCATCAGCATGACGGCGCTCCGGCCTTGAGTTCGAGCGGCAGCCCGGCGACCAGCAGCGTCACGCGCGTCGCGAGCGCGGCGACGCGCTGGTTCAGGCGCCCGAGTTCGTCGACGTAGCGGCGCGTGACCGACCCGAGCGGCACGACGCCGAGCCCGATTTCGTTGCTGACGACGATCACCTTCGCACGCGCGCCGCGCAATGCGTGCTCGAGCCGCTCGACCTGCGCCGCGTACTGCGCATCGTCGAGCGGTTCGCCGTCGAGCGGGCACAGCAGGTTCGTGAGCCACAGCGTCAGGCAGTCGACGAGCAGGCACGCGTGCGGATCGTCGAGCCGCGCGAGCGTGCCGGCGAGATCGACGGGGGCGTCGGCGAAACCCCAGTCGGCCGGCCGGCGCGCGCGGTGATGCGCGATGCGCCGTTCGAATTCGGCGTCGGCGGCCGTCGCGGCCGCGGTCGCGATGTAGGTGACGGGGCGGCCGCTGTCGGCGGCGAGCCGCTCGGCGTGCGCGCTCTTGCCCGAGCGCGCGCCGCCGAGGACGAAGGTGAGGTCGTGCGGAATCATCGCGTGATTGTAACGGCGCGGGCGGCCGCACGCGGGCGATAATGCGCGTTTGCTTCGCCACGACTTTGCACACGATGAACGCACCCGAACCGCAGCCGCACGGCACGTTGATGATCCAGGGCACGACGTCCGACGCGGGCAAGAGCACGCTCGTCGCGGGCCTGTGTCGCCTCGCGCGCCGCGCGGGCGCGCGCGTCGCGCCGTTCAAGCCGCAGAACATGGCGCTGAACAGCGCGGTGACGGCCGACGGCGGCGAGATCGGCCGCGCGCAGGCGCTGCAGGCGCTGGCCGCCGGCGTCGCGCCGCATACGGATTTCAATCCGGTGCTGCTGAAGCCGACGAGCGACCGCGGCGCGCAGGTGATCATTCACGGCAAGGCGCGCATGAACCTCGACGCGCGTGCTTACCACGACTACAAGCCGGTCGCGTTCGACGCGGTGCTCGAGTCGTACGCGCGGCTGCGCGCCGGCTACGACACGGTGCTCGTCGAAGGCGCGGGCAGCCCGGCCGAAATCAACCTGCGCGAAGGCGACATCGCGAACATGGGCTTCGCCGAGCGCGTGGACTGCCCGGTCGTGCTGGTGGCCGACATCGACCGCGGCGGCGTGTTCGCGCACCTGGTCGGCACGCTCGCGTGCCTGTCGGACAGCGAGCGCGCGCGCGTGCGCGGCTTCGTCATCAACCGCTTTCGCGGCGACATCAGGCTGCTCGAACCGGGCCTCGACTGGCTGCGCGCGCAGACGGGCAAGCCGGTATTCGGTGTGCTGCCGTACCTGCACGGGCTGATGCTCGATGCCGAGGACATGCTGCCGTCGCAGGCGCGCAGCGCCGCCGCGCGCGGCGATGCCGGCGTGCTGCGCGTGGTGGTGCCCGCCTTGCCGCGGATCAGCAACCATACCGATTTCGACCCGCTGCGTGCGCATCCGCAGGTCGAGTTCACGTACTGGAAGAGCGGCCCGGTGCCGGACGCCGACCTGCTGATCCTGCCCGGCTCGAAGAGCGTGCAGCGCGATCTCGCGTGGCTGCGCGACGCGGGCTGGGACGCAGTGATCCGCCGGCACCTGCGCTATGGCGGCAAGGTGATCGGCATCTGCGGCGGGATGCAGATGCTCGGCCGCACGCTGGACGATCCGCTCGGCCTCGAAGGCGCGCCCGGCAGCGTGGCGGGGCTCGGGTTGCTCGATTTCGACACGACGCTGCAGCCGGACAAGACGCTGAAGAACGTGACCGGGCATCTCGCGCTGCCGGGCGCGGCCGCGGTGCACGGCTACGAAATCCACATGGGCGACACGCGCGGGCCCGCGCTCGCGGCGCCCGCGCTGGAACTGGCGGCGGACGACGCACCGGGCGGCGTGCGCCCGGACGGCGCACGCTCGGCCGACGGGCAGATCCTCGCGACCTACGTGCACGGGCTGTTCGACGCGCCCGACGCGTGCGCGGCACTGCTCGCATGGGCGGGGCTCGACGGCGCGGAACGCATCGACTATCCGGCGCTGCGCGAGGCGTCGCTGGAGCGGCTGGCCGATTCGTTCGCCGAGCATCTCGACCTGCGCGCGCTGTACGCCGAGTTCCGCTGACGCATGGCGTGCCGGCCTGGCATTTTGCGGCGGATCGCGTACAACTCAGATGGGCGGAGGTCCGCCCGAAGGAGCGCGACGATGAAGGCTCGATGGTGGTTGAGTGTGCTGCTCGCGGTGCTGCTGGGCGCGTCGGCGCTTGCGCACGCGTGCGATTCGTACGCACCGGGCGGCGGGCCGGCCGGCTCGGGCGACGCCGCCCAAGGCAAGAGCGGCGGCTGAGGTTCGCAGCGGGGTGCAGGCCGGGGCATGGTCGGTCATGCCCTTTTTCATGATCCGATTCGTTCCATTCAGGAATCAGTTAAAGCCGGAATGCATGTTTATTGGCCGAATCGATTCGAATAGAGTGCGATCCATTCTCATCCACTCACGAAGGAATTCGCCATGAACCCCAATCGCCTGAACGATCTCGGCGCGACGCTGCTGCGTGTCGCACTCGGCGTGCTGTACCTTGCGCACGTCGCGCAGAAGGTGTTCGTCTTCACGCTGCCCGGCACCGCGCAGTTCTTCGCGTCGATCGGCCTGCCGGGCTGGCTCGCGTATGTGACCGCCTTCGTCGAACTGGCCGGCGGCCTCGCGCTGCTCGCGGGCTTCCGCGTGCGGATCGCCGCGCTCGTGCTGCTGCCGTTCATGCTCGGCGCGGTGTCCGCACATCTGCCGAACGGCTGGAGCTTCGCGTCGCCGAACGGCGGCTGGGAATACCCGGCGTTCTGGGCCGTCATGCTGGCTGTGCAGGCGCTCCTCGGCGGCGGCGCATTCGCGCTCGGCGCACCGCGCGCCGCGACGTGCACCGCATAAACGGGGCGGGCTTCGGCGCAACCCGTTCCGGTGACACCCCGTTTGCCGATATCATCGCTCCCTGTATCCGCAATCGAGCGGCGCGTGCCAGGGCGGCAGGCGCCGCACGGCTTTTTCGGGGGAATTCATGACGGTCATCGTGGTGGCGAATCCGAAGGGCGGCGTGGGGAAGAGCACGCTGTCCACCAATCTTGCCGGCTATTTCGCGGCGCAGGGCGCATGGGTCGCGCTCGCCGATCTGGACCGGCAGCAGTCCGCGCATGCGTGGCTCGACCTGCGGCCGGCCGGCCTGCCGCCGATCGAGGCGTGGGAGCTCGACCCGGATGCGCCGTCGAAGCCGCCGCGCGGCCTCGAATATGCGGTGATCGACACGCCGGCCGGGCTGCACGGCAACCGGCTCAACGTCGCGCTGCAGCTCGCCGACAAGGTGATCGTGCCGCTGCAGCCGTCGATGTTCGATATTCTCGCGACCCAGCAGTTTCTGGAGCGCCTCGCCGGCGAGAAGGCGGTGCGCAAGGGCAGCGTCGAGGTCGGGATCGTCGGGATGCGGGTCGACGCGCGCACGCGCTCGTCCGACCAGTTGCACCGTTTCGTCGAAGGGCTCGGGCTGCCGGTGCTCGGCTACGTGCGCGACACGCAGAACTACGTGCAGATCGCCGCGCACGGCCTGACGCTGTGGGACGTCGCGAAGAGCCGCGTCGAGAAGGATCTCGAACAGTGGCGGCCGATCGTCGAATGGGCCGAGCGCCGCGCGCCGAAAGCGGAGAAGGTCGCCAAGGCGTCCTGAGCGCGCGGGGCGGATGCGCGAGGCGAACCCGCGCGGCGCAGCCGGTCGAATTCGGTCGGTTCCCGCTCCAATGAAGAAGGGCCTGATCCGGCAGCGTGCCGGATCAGGCCCTTCGTACGTATACGGCCGCGCAGCTTCGGCCGCCCCGGCGCGCGGGGCGCCGCGGCAGCGATCCGGCGCGTCGCGACACGCCGGCCGCCGCGTGAATCAGGTCCAGTTCTGCGTCGGCACGTGGTCGCGGTGGCCCTTGATCTTGTTGCCTTCGTCGATGAACACGAGCCTCGGCTTCCAGCCGGCCTGCAGCTCGGCTTCGTCGACCATCGCGAACGCCGCGATGATCACCAGATCGCCGAGCTGCGCGCGGCGCGCGGCCGAGCCGTTCAGCGAGATCATCCCGCTGCCGCGCTCGCCCTTGATCGCGTAGGTCGAGAAGCGCTCGCCGTTGTTGATGTTCCAGATGTCGATCCGTTCGTTTTCGATCAGGCCCGCCGCTTCGAGCAGGTCTTCGTCGATCGCGCACGAGCCTTCGTAATGCAGCTCGCAGTGCGTGACGGCCGCGCGGTGGATCTTCGATTTGAGCATATGGCGCTGCATGGTATCTCCGTGATGCGTGTGAGGCGAGGGCGGGCGGCCCGTCAGATTTCCAGGTTGTCGATCAGGCGCGTCGCGCCGAGCTTCGCGGCCGCGAGCACGACGAGCGGCTCGCCGGCTTCGAGTTCGGCGGCGCTCGGCGCGATCAGGTTCGCGCGGCGGCGGATCGCGATGTAGTCGGGCGCCCAGCCGCGCTCGGCCAGGTGCGTGCGCGCGTGCTGCTCGAGCTTGCCGAGGTCGCGCTCGCCGCCGAGCACGCTGTCGCGCACGCGCTGCAGCGTCTTCGCGAGCTCGGGCGCTTCCTTGCGCTCGTCGGTCGTCAGGTAGCGGTTGCGCGACGACAGCGCGAGGCCGTCCTCGTCGCGCACGGTCTCGGCCGCGATGATCTCGACCGGCAGCGCGAGCTGCTGGCACATGCGGCGCACGATCATCAGCTGCTGGTAATCCTTCTTGCCGAACACGGCGACGCGCGGCTGCACGCAGGACATCAGCTTGGTGACGACCGTGCACACGCCGGCGAAGAAGCCGGGGCGGAACTCGCCCTCGAGAATCCCGCCGAGGTCGTCGGGCGGCAGCACGCGGTACTCCTGCGGCTCCGGATACATGTCGCGCTCGGTCGGCGCGAACAGCACGTAGACGTTGTCCTTCTGCAGCTTCTCGATATCGTCCTGCAGCGTGCGCGGATATTTGTCGAAATCCTCGTTCGGGCCGAACTGCAGCCGGTTGACGAAGATGCTCGCCACGACCGGGTCGCCGTGCTGGCGCGCGAGGCGCATCAGCGACAGGTGACCTTCGTGCAGGTTGCCCATCGTCGGCACGAACGCCGTGCGGTTCTGTCCGCGCAACTGGTCGCGCAGTTCCTGGATCGAGCTGATGACTTTCATGATCGGGTAGCGGGTTCCTCGCGCATGCGCGCGTTGGCGCCGCAACAGCGGCGTCGGGGTCGAAGCGGAGAACGCCGGCGCGCGGGCGGCGCATCGGGCGTCGGCGGATTGTAGAGGATTTGGCCGCCGGACGCATCGAAAAAAGTACGATCGTTCACTTTTTAATCGGGCGCGCCGCGAGCGACCCACGCGGGCGGGGCGGCGCTATGCGGGAACGAGGCGGGGGCGCCGCGGCAGCGGCACCGTGGCGGCGCGCTACGCGGGCAGGTAGGCGAGGCGCACGTAGATCGGCGCGAACGGTTCGGGCTGCGTGATCTCGACGAGCGATTCGCGCGCGAGCTCGAGCATCGCGATGAAGTTCACGACGACGACCGGCACGCCGCGCGACGTGTCGAACAGGTCGGCGAACTCCATGAAGCGCGCGTTCTGCAGCTTGCGCAGGATCAGGCTCATGTGCTCGCGCACCGACAGCTCCTCGCGGGAGATCTTGTGGTGCTGGACGAGCTTCGCGCGCTTGAGCACGTCGGCCCACGCGGCGCGCAGGTCGTCCGAGTTCACGTCGGGAAAGCGCGGCGTGACGCTCTGCTCGATGTAGACCTCGGCGCGCAGGAAGTCGCGGCCGAGCTGCGGCAACTGGTCGAGACGTTGCGCGGCGAGCTTCATCTGCTCGTATTCGAGCAGGCGGCGCACGAGTTCCGCACGCGGATCCTCGGCTTCCTCGCCGGTGTCGGCCTTCTTGACCGGCAACAGCATCCGCGACTTGATCTCGATCAGCATCGCGGCCATCAGCAGGTATTCGGCGGCCAGCTCGAGGTTCGACGTGCGGATCTGGTCGACGTAACCCAGATATTGCGCGGTGACCTGCGCCATCGGGATGTCGAGCACGTTGAAGTTCTGCTTGCGGATCAGGTACAGCAGCAGGTCGAGCGGGCCTTCGAACGTCTCGAGGAACACCTCGAGCGCATCGGGCGGGATGTAGAGGTCCTGCGGCAGCTTGAAGAGCGGCTCGCCGTACAGGCGTGCGAACGCCGCGACACCGTCGACCGTGTCGGGTGTCGAATCGGCGCCCGCGGGCGCGGCGATCGCGTCGTCCTGCCGGGCGGCGCTGGCCTCGTCGGCGGCGCTCACGTCGTCAGAAGTTCTGGTAGTAGACGTAGGACGTTTGCTTCACGCGCGATTCCTGCTGCTCGGCACGCTCGTCGAGGTCGATCGGCTGCTTGTCCCACAGCAGGGACCGGCCCTTGCGCTGCTCTGCTTCGAGCGTCGGCTTCTGTTGCTTGAGCTGGTTCAGGAATTGCGTGACGTCGGACTGGTACGGCATGGCTTGGCTTTCCGTTTCGGGCGGCGCACGATGCGCCGGATTCGCGATGGCGGGATTTTACCGCATCGCGGGGAACAGCCGGCGGCAATCGCGCGTCGAATCCGCTGGCCGGTGCCCGCGGCGCGACCGGCCGGGCCCGTGCGCGCGTCGTTGCGCGCAAGCGTCAAAGCGGGGACCGCGCGGGCAGGGCCGCCGCCCTGTGGTCAAATACAGGGTTTTCCACGGAATCACGACAACCGAGGGTGAGGTCATATTTGGCGGGTCAGGCGAACCAGCAAGCACACACGACGCATGAGGCGAGCCCGCGCGCGGCCCGACACCCCGGTCGTCGCGCACGGCGCGGCGCCGGTGCGGCGGCCCGGGCAGCCCTCGTGGGCTGTCTCGCCGCGTTCGTCGTGCTGCCGGCCTACGCGAAGTACGACGTCGACATCGACGCGCCGCGCTCGATCCGCAAGCTCCTCAAGGCCCATCTCGACATCGCGCGCTTCGCGAAGCGCGACGACATCAGCGACGACCAGTTCGACTTCCTCGTGACCGCGACACCGCAGCAGGTGCGCGACCTGACCGCGACGGCCGGCTATTTTTCGCCGGTCGTGCGCACCGACGTGCGCACGCGCGACGGCAAGCGTGACGTGCGCGTCGCCGTCGATCCGGGGCCGCAGACCGTCGTGTCGACGGTCGACCTGACGTTCAAGGGCCCGGTCGGCACCGAGGATCCGAAGCAGGAGGCCGCGACCCGCTTCGCGTTCTCGCTGAAGCCGGGCGACCCGTTCACGCAATCGGACTGGGACGTCGCGAAGGGCGCGGCGCTCAGGCAATTGCAGGCGCGCCGCTACCTGGGCGCGAAGATCGCGTCGTCGGAGGCGCGCATCGACCCGCGCACGCAGCGCGCGACGCTGGCCGTCACGTTCGACAGCGGCCCGACATTCACGATCGGCAAGGTCGATGTCGACGGCGTGCGCCGCTACCCGGAGAAGATCGTCACGAACGTCAATCCGCTGTCGGAGGGCGAGATCTACGACGTGCAGCGGATCACCGAGCTGCAGCGGCAACTGCAGAACACACCGTACTACGCGAGCGTCGCGATCGACGTCGGCGACGATACGTCGAAGCCCGAGCGCACGCCCGTGCATGTGAAGGTCAGCGAGTTCCCGTACAACAACATTCGCGGCGGCGTCGGCTACGCGACCGATACGGGCCCGCACGTGCAGGGCTCCTACACGTATCTCGACACGTTCGGCGCCGCGTGGCCGTTCACCGTGTCGGGCCGGCTCGACCAGATCCAGCAGTACGGCCAGGTCCAGCTGTCGATGCCGCCCGGCGCGAAAGGGTGGACCAACAGCGTGCTCGCGTCGTACACGAACACCAACGTGTCGGACACGCGCATCTACAGCGCGCGGGTCGGCGTGCAGCGCACGCGCACCGGCCAGTTCATCGACTACGCGTACTCGCTGATGTTCTACCAGGACCGGCTCGACCAGAACGGCGCCGGCCCGACCACGAGCCGCGCGCTGGTGCCGCAGTGGGCATGGACGCGCCGCAACGTCGACGATCCGCTGTTCCCGCGCTCGGGCAACCTGATCCACGCGGAGGCCGGCTTCGCGATCAAGGGCGTGTTGACCGACCAGACCTTCATCCGCGGTTACGCGCGCGGCCAGCAGTACGTGCCGATCGGCAAGCGCGACCTGTTCGTGTTCCGCGCGGAGCTCGGCGGCGTGTTCACGAGCGGCAGCTCGACCGGTGTGCCGGCGTCGCTGCTGTTCCGCGCGGGCGGCTCGAACTCGGTGCGCGGCTACGGTTACCAGAGCATCGGCAACAGCGTCGCCGGCTCCGTGCTGCCGACCAAGTACCTGATGACGGGCACCGCCGAATACCAGCACTGGTTCAACCGCGACTGGGGCGCCGCGACCTTCTTCGACATCGGCACCGCGACCGATGCGTGGGGCGAGCGCGTGTTCTACCCGGGCGTCGGCATCGGCGCGCGCTGGCGCAGCCCCGTCGGCCCGATCAACGTCGACGTCGCGTACGGACTGCGTAACCACAGCGTGCGCCCGTACCTGACGCTCGGCATCGCCTTCTGACCTTCTGACCTTGTTGCACGAGCCACGACGAACCGCATGACGAAGGACCCGAACGACACGCCGCCGAACGATCCGGACTCGCCCGAGCGCGCGCCCGGTGCGCCGCCGCGCGCGCCGCGGCGCGGGCGTGCGGGCCGGATCGTCGCGTGGACGCTCGTGACGGCCGTGCTGCTCGTCGTGCTGGCGGCCGGGCTCGTGCTGGCCGCGGCGACGACCGAGCGCGGCACGCGGCTCGCGTGGCAGACGGCCGTGCGCGTACTGGGCGGCCGGCTGGCGGGCACGCTGGACGGCGGCGCGCTCGCGACCGGCGTGCGGCTGCGCGGCTTCGCGTGGACGAGCCCCGGCGGCACCAGCACCGAAGTGCGGATCGACCGGCTCGACGGCCGCTGGGCGCTGACCCGCGCGCCGTGGCGGCTGTCGGTCGCTTACCTGCGCGCGGGCACGGTCGACGTGCGGATCGTGCCGGGGCCGTCGACGCCGGCCGCGACGCCGCAGGACCTGAGCCTGCCGCTGCAGTTGCGGATCGACGACCTGCGTGTCGACCATCTGGCGATCCACGAAGGCGGCTCGACGACGCAGCTCGACCATCTCGCGCTGAACGGCCGCAGCGACGGCCGTCACCATGAACTCGCACTCGACGGCGTCGACACGCCGTACGGCGCGCTGACCGCGCGCGCGAAGCTCGACGGCGTGAAGCCGTTCGCGCTGACGGGCAACGCGACCTACGTGGGCAAGCTCGCCGACGAAGCGGTCAACGCGAGCGCGAACGTATCGGGTTCGCTCGACGCGCTCGTCGCCGACGTCACCGCGAGCGGGATGAAACTGAACGGCCGCGCGCACGTCGAGGCTGTGCCGTTCGGCGCGGTGCCGCTCACGCGCGCGTCGCTCGCGTTCGATCACGTGAACCCGCACGCGCTCGCGCCGGGCGCGCCTGCCGCCGATCTCGCGGTGCGCGCGGAGCTGGCGCCCGTGACCGCGCCGGCCGGCACTTCCCCGGCGAAGGGGTTCGCGGTGACCGGCCCCGTGTCGATCGTCAACGCGAAGCCCGGCACGCTCGGCGAGCACCTGCTGCCGGTGATCGACGCGCGTGCGACCGTCAATCTCGACGCGCACGCGCAGCGAATCGACGGCCTCGCGCTGAAACTGATCCGCGACGGCAGCGTGACCGGCAACGGCACGCTGACGGGTGGCAAGGGCCGCTTCGACCTGAAGGTCGCGAATCTCGACCTGAACGCCTTCGTCGCCGAGTTGCGGCCGATGCGCCTGGGCGGGCCGCTCGGCGTGACGCTCGCCGGCGACGTGACGACCGTCGATTTCGACCTGAACGATCCGAAGCTCGCGCTCGGCGCGCGTGCGAAGGTCGCGCTGACGCCGCAACAGACGGTGCTGACCGATGCGCGCGTGACGGCGGGCAAGGGCCGTATCGACCTGACCGGCGTGTTCCGTCACGACGCGCATTCGAGCTACGACGCGAAGGCGACGCTGACCGCGTTCGATCCGCTGCTGCTCGCGGCGATGGGCGCGCCGAAGGCCGGTAGCGGCAAGCCGGCGGCAAAAGTGGCCAAGACGGCGGACAAAACAGCGACCAAAACCGCCGCCGCGGCCAAGGCGCCGGCCAGGCGCGGCGAGACGCGCGTATCGGGCACGCTGACGGCATCCGGCGCGTTCGCGCCGCAGGTATCGACGAAGGCGACCTTCAAGCTCGGCGACAGCCTGTACGACGGCGTGCCGCTGACCGGCGCGGGCGTCGTGCAGTTCGCCGGCTCGCGGATTTTGCCGAGCACCGCGACCCTGTCGATCGCGGGCAACCACGTCGACCTGCGCGGCAGTTTCGGCGCGCCGGGCGACCGGCTGCGCTTCGTCGTCGACGCGCCGGAGCTCGACCGGCTCGGTTTCGGCGTGCAGGGGCTCGTGCAGGCGCAGGGCGAGCTGACCGGCAGCTTCGCGCATCCGAACGTGACGGGCACCTACAAGGCCCAGCACGTCGTGGTCGGCTCGAACCGGATCGGGGCCGCGCAGGGCCGCGCCGACATCCGCGACGGCGCGCACGGCGCGCTCGTGTTCACGGCCGACGCGACCGACATCGCACTCGGCTCGCTGCAACTGAAATCGCTGCGCGCGAACCTCGGCGGCACGCGCGCGAAGCACACGCTCGACGCATCGGCGATGGGGACGGCCGGCGGCCGCGTGATCGACCTGACGCTCGCGGCGAACGGCGGCGTGGTCGAGAGCCGCGACGGAACGCGCTGGGACGGCACCGTCACGCGCCTCGCGAACCGCGGCACGCCGGCGGTGGCGCTGCAGGCGCCGCTTGCGGTGTCGGCCGGCGCCGGCCGCGTGACGCTCGGCGCGACGCGGCTCACGCTCGAAGGCGCGGCGATCGACCTGAAGTCGTTCGTGTTCGACCACGGCCAGATGCGCTCGGCAGGCGCCGTGCGCGATGCATCGGTCGCCCGTTTCCTCGAGATCCGCCAGGAACTGACGGGCCAGCGGCCGCCGGTGCGCACCGACGTCGTGCTCGATGCCGACTGGGATTTCTCGCTCGGCGCGAACGCGACGGGCTACGTGCAGGTGAAGCGGCGCGGCGGCGACGTGACGGTCGAGACCGGGCGCGGTATCGCGTCGCTCGGGCTGACCGACCTGTCCGCGCGCGCGAGCTTTGCACCCGGCAACCGGCTCAACGTGGTGGCGCTCGCGAAGGCGAACCGGGTCGGCACGCTCGACGCGAACGTCACCGTGCCGTTCGCGCTGCGCGACGGCGTGTTCGGCGTCGTCGACGACGGCCCGCTGTCGGGCCGCATCGACGCCGACATTCCGTCGCTGAAGGCGACCGGCAACCTGTTCGGGCCGAGCTATCTGCTCGGCGGGCGCGCGGCGTTGAAGCTGACGGTCGCGGGCACGCCGGTGAAGCCGAACGTGTCGGGGATGCTGACGGGCGACGACCTGTCCGCGACGCTCGTCGATCAGGGCGTACAGCTGAAGGACGGCATCGTGCGCGTGAAGCTCGCGGAGAACCTCGTCGAATTCCAGCAGGTCGAGTTCCATGGCGGCGACGGCACGCTGCGCGCGATCGGCCGCGTGCGTCTCGACGGCGAGGCGCCCGACCTGACCGCGAGCATCGTCGCGGACAAGCTCGAGCTGTTCGCGGCACCGGATCGCAAGCTGTCGCTGTCGGGCAAGGCGACCGTCGCGAACGACGGGCCGCGCGGCGCGCTGTCGATCGACGGCAAGTTCGTCGTCGACCGCGCGCTGTTCGACCTGCCGGAGGAGTCGGCACCGCACCTGTCCGACGACGTCGTGATCGTGCGCCCGGACGGCACGGTGCGCGGCGACGTGCAGACCGGTACGGCGGCCGCGAAGCCGCAGAAGGTCGAGGACAAGCCGGCGCCGTCGCTCGCGCCGCGCGCGAACATCGACATCGGCCTCGGCAACAACTTCCGCTTCAAGGGCCACGGCGCGGATCTCGGCCTGCGCGGCACGATCACCGTGATGAGCGCGCCGGGCGTGCCGCTGCGCGCGGTCGGCAACGTGCGCGTGACGGAAGGCTCGACGTATACGTCGTTCGGCCGCAAGCTCGCGGTCGAGAACGGCTTCTTCACGTTCAACGGCCCGGTGTCGAATCCGGGCGTGAACATCCTCGCGATGCGGCGCAACCAGGAGGTCGAGGCCGGCGTGCAGGTCACCGGCACGATCCAGTCGCCGACGGTCAAGCTCGTGTCCGAGCCGAACGTCACCGACAACGAAAAGCTGTCGTGGCTGCTGTTCGGGCACGGCACCGACCAGGGCAACAACGTCGGCCAGCAGAACGCGATGACCGCCGCGCTCGGGCTGCTTGGCAGCGCGACCGGCAAGCGCGTCGCGCAGAGCATCGGTCTCGACGAATTCTCGATCGGCCGCAGCGACGTCGGCCTGACCGATGCGCAGGTCGTGCAGATCTCGAAGGCGATCAACGAGCGCTTCGTGCTCGGTTACGAGCAAGGGCTGCAATCGGCGAGCAACGCGTTCAAGGCGACGATCAACCTGACGCGCTTCTGGTCGGTGTCCGCGTATGGCGGCACGTTCCAGGGCGTCGACCTGAACTACACGCGGCGTTTCGATCGCTGGTTCAGCCAGCGGTGACGAAGCGGGCGCCTGGCCGGTCGGCCAGGCGCGCCGGCGCCCGGGTTCGCGCGTGCGCACGCACCGAATCCTGCCCGCGTAGCGGCGAGCGTCACGTCGACCTGTAACCGCCGGCCGCGGCGCCGCTCGCTGCCACCCATGAAAAAGCCCCGCACGTGGTGCGGGGCTTCTGGTGCAAGCAGAGGTGCGTGCGGCTTACTTCACGCGCATGCCGGGCTTCGCGCCGCTGTGCGGCTCGAGGATGTAGAGGCCCGGCTCGGCCTTCTCGTCGGCCGCCGACGCGGCGAGCACCATCCCTTCGGACAGCCCGAACTTCATCTTGCGCGGCGCGAGGTTCGCGACCATCACCGTCAGCTTGCCGACGAGCTGCTCGGGCTGGTACGCGGACTTGATGCCCGAGAACACGTTGCGGGTCTTTTCCTCGCCGACGTCGAGCGTGAGCTGCAGCAGCTTGTCGGAGCCCTCGACGGCCTGGCACGCGACGATCTTCGCAATGCGCAGGTCGATCTTCGCGAAATCGTCGATCGAGATCGGACCGTCGTCGGCGCCGTTCGCCGCAGCCACCTTCGCGTTCGCCTTGGCGTTTTTCGCGTCCTTCGCGGCGTTGGCGGCGGTTGCCCCCGCGGCAGCGGCGCCGGCGGCCTCGGCCTGCAGCGAATCGCGGTTCGCGGCGAGCAGCGCGTCGATCTGCTTCGGATCGACCCGCGTCATCAGGTGCTGGTACGCCTTGATCGGCTGCGCGGACGACAGCGGCTTCGCGGCGTCGGCCCACGTGAGCGGCGCGATCCCGAAGAAGGCCTCGACGGCTTCGGCCACGCGCGGCATCACCGGCTTCAGCGCGAGCGACAGCAGGCGGAACGCCTCGAGGCTCACGCTGCAGGTTTCGTGCAGCGCGACCGCGTTGGCCGGATCCTTCGCGAGTTCCCACGGCTTCGCGCCGTCGACGTACGCGTTCACTTCGTCCGCGAGCTCCATCGTCTGGCGCAGCGCGCGGCTGTATTCGCGCGCTTCGTAGTGCGCGGCGATCGCCGGAATCGCATCGCGCAGCGTCGCGACGAGCGGATGGTTCATCGCGCTGTCCTGTACGCGGCCGTCGAAACGCTTGAGCAGGAAGCCGGCCGCGCGGCTCGCGATATTCACGTACTTGCCGACGAGGTCGCTGTTCACGCGCGCCTGGAAATCGTCGAGGTTCAGGTCGATGTCTTCCATCGTCGCGTTCAGCTTCGCGGCGAAGTAGTAGCGCAGCCATTCCGGGTTCAGGCCCGTGTCGATGTAGCTCTGCGCGGTGATGAACGTGCCGCGCGACTTCGACATCTTCGCGCCGTCGACCGTCAGGAAGCCGTGCGCGAACACGTTGGTCGGCGTGCGATGGCCCGAGAACTCGAGCATCGCCGGCCAGAACAGCGTGTGGAAGTACAGGATGTCCTTGCCGATGAAGTGGTACTGCTCGGCCTTCGTGCCCGGGCGGATCCACGCATCGAAGTCGATGCCGTTGCGGTCGCACAGGTTCTTGAAGCTCGCGTAGTAGCCGACCGGCGCGTCGAGCCACACGTAGAAATACTTGCCGGGCGCGCCCGGGATCTCGAAGCCGAAGTACGGCGCGTCACGCGAGATGTCCCAGTCGGCGAGCTTGGCCTCGCCGGCGTCGCCGAGCCATTCGCGCATCTTGTTGGTCGCTTCGGGCTGCGCGAGTCCGCTCACCCATTCGCGCAGGAACGACTCGCAGCGCGGATCGGACAGGCGGAAGAAGTAGTGCTTCGACGTCTTGCGCACCGGCGTCGCGCCCGACACGACCGAGTACGGGTTCAGCAGTTCGGTCGGCAGGTAGGTCGAACCGCACACTTCGCAGTTGTCGCCGTACTGGTCCTTCGCGTGGCACTTCGGGCATTCGCCCTTGATGAAGCGGTCCGGCAGGAACATTTCCTTGACCGGGTCGTACGCCTGCTCGATCTCGCGCTCGGCGATCAGGTCGTTGTCCTTCAGCGCGAGGTAGATCTTCTCGCTCAGCACACGGTTCTCGTCCGAGTCGGTCGAGTAGAAGTTGTCGAACGACACGCCGAAGCTGTCGAAGTCGCGCTTGTGCTCGGTCCACACGCGCTCGATCAGCTGCTTCGGCGTCAGGCCTTCCTTCTCCGCGCGCAGCATGACCGGCGTGCCGTGCGTGTCGTCGGCGCCGATGTAGTAGACCTCGTGACCGTGCATTCGCAGCGTCCGCACCCAGATGTCGGTCTGGATGTACTCGACCAGGTGGCCGATGTGGATCTGGCCGTTGGCATAGGGCAGTGCGGACGTAACGAGGATCTGGCGGCTGCCTTGCGGCGCCGCAGCCTGCACGGAAGTGAGGTCGGATGCGGACATAGGGTCTGTAGAAGAACGGCGGAAACGACGGAAACTGCGATTCTAGCAGGGGCGCGGGCAGGTCAGCCGGCGCGGGCGCCATGGATCGGGCGCCGGAAGGGGCGGGGCCGCTGCGGCGGCGTGCCCGGCGGTGCGATGCTGCGACGCAGCAGGCGAATTCCGGGCAAAAAAAACCGGGGCGAATTCGGCCCCGGAGCAACAACGACAAGAGGAGAATGGTGACGCGCCGGCAGCGCCAGCCGCGTACCGTAAAGACAGACCGCGGGTCGCGACAGAAGTTCGAAATTTTTTTCGATTTGTTACGGAGCCCGCTGAAAGCCTTGTGCGGCGGGGGCGCGCGCCCCCGTTTCCTCTCGCGACGATGCTTACTGCTGGGCGGCGCGCAGGTAGATCTCGACGCGGCGGTTTTGTGCGCGGCCGGCTTCGGTCGCGTTGTCCGCGATCGGGTTCGACGGGCCCATGCCCTGTGCCGCCAGGCGACCGCCGGCGACGCCACGCTGCACCAGCGCGTTGACGACGCTCTGCGCACGGTTCTGCGACAGCGTCTGGTTCAGCTGCTGCGAACCCGTGCTGTCCGTGTAGCCGACGACCGATGCCGTCACTTGCGGGTTCTGGTTCAGCGTCGTCGCCAGGTCGTTCAGCAGCGGCGTGAAGGCCGGCGTGATCGCGTACTGGTTGGTCGCGAACGTCACCGAGCTCGGCACGTTCAGCTTCAGCGAGCCGTCCGGCTGCTCGGTCACCTGCGTGCCCGTCTTGGCTGCCGACGGCGCGAGCTTGTTCTTGATCGCCTGCCAGTTGTAGCCCGTCACGCCGCCGACCAGTGCGCCGACGCCCGCGCCGATCGCTGCGCCCTTGCCGCCGCCGGCCAGCGCGCCGATGCCTGCGCCGAGCGCTGCGCCCGTGCCGGTCCCGACGGCCGTGTTGTTGCCTTGCTGCGTGGCGCAGCCTGCCAGCAGTGCGCCGGCCAATGCGAAGACGGACAGGCGAGTCGCGATTTTCATGTTCATCTTGAATTCCTCTCTTGGTTGAACGAGTCGACAACGACGACAAACAACAGTTACGGCTCCCGGCACGGACGCCCGAAAAAGGCGGGCAGGCCCGTGCCCGCGGCAGCCGCCGAGGCGGCCGCATGCCCCGTTCGCCAGCGTGGCTGTTCCGGACAGGGCGACGCGTCAGCCTCTACAATATAGGCGGATCGTAGCCGATTTGGCCCCATAGCATGCCGCACGCGAAGATTGCTCCGCCGCGCGCGTTCGCGCAATGGCATGCAACAGATTCTTTCACTTTTCCCGATTTTCGCAGCGTTATTTGATATTTCTTGACGTTTGCACGAGAGAAAAACGTTTTCACGGAGTTTCGATGAGCATTGACCGGGCACAAGTCGACGCCGCACTGGCGGCTGTCGTCGACCCCAATACGGGCCGTCCTTACGCGGCGAACAAGGGCGTGCGCAACGTCGCGATCGACGGCGACGCCGTGGCGGTCGACGTGGTGCTCGGCTATCCCGCGCGCAGCCAGCACGACGACGTGCGCGCGCGCATCGCCGATGCGCTGAAGGCCGTGTCGGGCGTGCGCGACGCACGCGTCGCCGTGTCGCAGGAGATCGTCGCGCACACGGTGCAGCGGGGCGTGAAGCTGCTGCCGAACGTGAAGAACATCGTCGCGGTCGCGTCGGGCAAGGGCGGTGTCGGCAAGAGCACGACGGCCGTCAACCTCGCGCTCGCGCTCGCCGCGGAAGGCGCGTCGGTCGGCATTCTCGACGCCGACATCTACGGTCCGTCGCTGCCGACCATGCTCGGCATTCACGGCGAGCGGCCCGAGTCGCCCGACAACCAGTCGATGAACCCGCTGGTCGGCCACGGGCTGCAGGCGAACTCGATCGGCTTCCTGATCGAGGAAGACAACCCGATGGTGTGGCGCGGCCCGATGGCGACGTCGGCGCTCGAGCAGCTGCTGCGGCAGACCAACTGGCGCGAGCTCGACTACCTGATCGTCGACATGCCGCCGGGCACGGGCGACATCCAGCTCACGCTCGCGCAGCGCGTGCCGGTGACCGGCGCCGTGATCGTGACGACCCCGCAGGACATCGCGCTGCTCGACGCGAAGAAGGGCCTGAAGATGTTCGAGAAGGTCGGGATTCCGATCCTCGGTATCGTCGAGAACATGAGCATCCACGTGTGCTCGAACTGCGGCCACGAAGAGCACATCTTCGGTGCGGGCGGTGCCGAGCGGATGGCGCAGGACTACGGCGTGACCGTGCTCGGCAGCCTGCCGCTCGACATCGCGATCCGCGAGCGCGCCGACAGCGGCACGCCGACGGTCGCGGCCGAACCGGACGGCGCGCTGGCGCGGCGCTATCGCGACATCGCGCGCGGGGTCGCGCTGGCGATCGCCGAGCGCGCGCGCGACATGACGTCGAAGTTCCCGTCGATCGTTGTTCAAAATACGTAAAACCCTTGCGGGGCGGGGCCTCACGCTGTTTACGGCGCCGCGAGGCGCGGTATCATGGCGACTTTTCCCGGGTCCCTTTACCCGCCCGGCATGGCCGCCGTGTCGAACGGCCGCCAGCCGGCATGAGGATCGAATGAACCAACGACATCACGGCGTGCGCGCCGGCCGCGCGCGGCGCGCGCTGCTGGCCGCCGCCGCGCTGGGCCTGCTGGCCGGCTGTACCTCTTTTTCCTCGTCGCACGAAAAGCGTGCCGACGCGCAGTTGCAGCCGACCGTCGGCTCGCAGGCACGCGGCGCGGTGACGTTCGTCGAACGCCCGGATGGCGTCCAGGTCACGTACAACCTGGCCGGCCTGCCGCCGAACAGCGATCACGCGCTGCAGGTGCACGAGCGCGGCGACTGCAACGCGGGCGACGGCTCGAGCGCCGGCCAGGTGTTCGCGCCGGCCGCCGACCGGCTGCGCGCGGGCGCGCGCGTCGCCGGCGATCTCGGCAACATCCATGCGGATGCGAACGGCGTCGCGGCCGGTTTCATCGTCGCGCCCGATCTGGCCCTCGACGGCGTGCGCTCCGCGCTGAGCCGCGCGGCGCTGGTGCACCGCGACCCGAGCGATCCGGCGTTTCCGCAGCATGGCGCGGGGCCCGCGCTCGCCTGTGGCGTGATCCGTTGACGGCCGCCGCGTACGCGCGCCGATGATCGCGTAAAATGTGCGCCTTTCCGGGTCGCCGCGTCGCGAGCGGCCCTTCCTGACTGTCACGCAGCGTTTCCTGGCGCCCCGATATGAAACGACCCCAACGCTCACTTCGTTCGCTGTCCCCCGAGGGGACGGCCAGCCTTCTTGGGACGGCCCGGCGGAGGCTGGCATGAGCATCAAGTCCGACAAGTGGATTCGGCGCATGGCCGAAGAACACAAGATGATCGAGCCGTTCGTGCCCGATCAGGTCCGCGCGTCCGAGGACGGCCGCCGGATCGTCAGCTACGGCACGTCGAGCTACGGCTACGACATCCGCTGCGCGGACGAATTCAAGATCTTCACGAACATCAACTCGACGATCGTCGATCCGAAGAACTTCGACGAGGGTTCGTTTGTCGATTTCAAGGGCGACGTGTGCATCATCCCGCCGAACTCGTTCGCGCTGGCCCGCACCGTCGAATATTTCCGCATCCCGCGCACCGTGCTCACCGTCTGCCTCGGCAAGTCGACGTACGCGCGCTGCGGGATCATCGTCAACGTGACGCCGTTCGAACCCGAGTGGGAAGGCTACGTCACGCTGGAATTCTCGAATACCACGCCGCTGCCCGCGAAGATCTACGCGAACGAAGGTGTCGCGCAGGTGCTGTTCTTCGAAAGCGACGAAGTGTGCGACGTGTCGTACGCCGATCGCGGCGGCAAGTATCAGGGTCAGCGCGGTGTCACGCTGCCGAAAACCTGATCTGGTTGCATAACGTCTCACCAGTTTCCGGGTGACCGCTGCGCGTGACGCGCCGCGGTCGTTCTTTTTGGAGAATCGCCCATGAAGTTTCGTTTCCCCGTCGTCATCATCGACGAAGATTTCCGCTCCGAGAACATCTCGGGCTCCGGCATCCGGGCGTTGGCCGAAGCGATCGAGAAGGAGGGCGTCGAAGTCCTCGGCCTCACGAGCTACGGCGATCTGACGTCGTTCGCGCAGCAGTCGAGCCGCGCGTCGTGCTTCATCCTGTCGATCGACGATGACGAACTCATGCTCGGCGAGACGGGCCCGGACGGCGAGCTGCCCGAGCTCGCGACCGCGATCATCGAGCTGCGCGCGTTCGTCACCGAAGTGCGTCGCCGCAACGCGGACATCCCGATCTTCCTGTACGGCGAGACGCGCACGTCGCGGCATTTGCCGAACGACATCCTGCGCGAACTGCACGGCTTCATCCACATGTTCGAGGACACGCCGGAGTTCGTCGCGCGCCACATCATCCGCGAGGCGAAAGTCTATCTCGACTCGCTCGCGCCGCCGTTCTTCAAGGAACTGGTGAAGTACGCGGACGAAGGCTCGTACTCGTGGCACTGCCCGGGCCACTCGGGCGGCGTCGCGTTCCTGAAGAACCCGCTCGGCCAGATGTTCCACCAGTTCTTCGGCGAGAACATGCTGCGCGCCGACGTCTGCAACGCGGTCGACGAACTCGGCCAGCTGCTCGATCACACGGGCCCGGTCGCGGCGTCCGAGCGCAATGCGGCGCGCATCTTCAGCGCGGACCACCTGTTCTTCGTGACCAACGGCACGTCGACGTCGAACAAGATCGTCTGGCACGCGACGGTCGCGCCAGGCGACATCGTGCTGGTCGACCGCAACTGCCACAAGTCGATCCTGCATGCGATCACGATGACGGGCGCGATCCCCGTGTTCCTCACGCCGACGCGCAACCACTTCGGCATCATCGGGCCGATCCCGCGCGACGAATTCAAGCCGGAAAACATCCGCAGGAAGATCGAGGCGAACCCGTTCGCGCGCGAGGCGATGCGCCAGAACCCGGACATGAAGCCGCGGATCCTGACGATCACGCAGAGCACGTACGACGGCGTCGTCTACAACGTCGAGATGATCAAGGACCTGCTCGGCGACCTGCTCGACACGCTGCACTTCGACGAAGCGTGGCTGCCGCACGCGACGTTCCACGACTTCTACCGCGACATGCACGCGATCGGCGACGGCCGCCCGCGCACGGGCGCGCTCGTGTTCGCGACGCACTCGACGCACAAGCTGCTCGCGGGCATCTCGCAGGCGTCGCAGATCGTCGTGCAGGATTCCGAGAACCGCACGTTCGACAAGCACCGCTTCAACGAGGCGTACCTGATGCACACGTCGACGAGCCCGCAGTACGCGATCATCGCGTCGTGCGACGTCGCGGCCGCGATGATGGAGCCGCCGGGCGGCACCGCGCTCGTCGAGGAATCGATCGCCGAGGCGATCGACTTCCGCCGCGCGATGCGCAAGGTCGACGCCGAATACGGCGACGACTGGTTCTTCAGCGTGTGGGGTCCGGACGACCTCGCGCAGGAAGGCATCGGTTCGCGCGAGGACTGGATGCTGAAGCCGAACGACCACTGGCACGGCTTTGGCCCGCTGGCGGAAGGCTTCAACATGCTCGACCCGATCAAGGCGACGATCATCACGCCGGGGCTCGACGTCGACGGCGAGTTCGGCGAGACGGGCATTCCGGCCGCGATCGTCACGAAGTACCTGGCCGAGCACGGGATCATCGTCGAGAAGACCGGCCTGTACTCGTTCTTCATCATGTTCACGATCGGCATCACGAAGGGCCGCTGGAACTCGATGGTGACCGAGCTGCAGCAGTTCAAGGACGACTACGACAACAACCAGCCGCTGTGGCGCGTGCTGCCGGAATTCGTCGCGCAGCATCCGCGCTACGAGCGCGTCGGCCTGCGCGACCTGTGCACGCAGATCCACGACGTGTACCGCGCGAACGACATCGCACGCCTGACGACGGAGATGTACCTGTCGGACATGGAGCCGGCGATGAAGCCGTCGGACGCGTTCGCGAAGCTCGCGCACCGCAAGATCGACCGCGTGCCGCTCGACGAGCTCGAAGGCCGCGTGACGAGCATCCTGCTGACGCCGTACCCGCCGGGCATTCCGCTGCTGATCCCGGGCGAGCGCTTCAACAAGACGATCGTGAACTACCTGCGGTTCGCGCGCGACTTCAACGAGCGCTTCCCGGGCTTCCACACCGACATCCACGGCCTCGTCGCGGAAGAGGTGAACGGGCGCGTCGAGTACTTCGTCGACTGCGTGCGCGACTGATGGCGACGCAGGGACGAATCCGGACGATGCGCGCGGCGCTGGCCGCGCTCGTCGCCTGGGCGAGCTGGTCGGCAGGGCCGGCGGGGCTGAACGTCGCGCATGCGGAAGTGGCGGCGGCCGATCCGATCGACGTCGCGATGCGGCAGTGTCTCGCGCGGCGCGACCGGTCGTCGACGGCCGGCCAGATCCAGTGCATGGGCGAAGCGCAGCAGCAGTGGCAGACGGTGATGGACGGCGCGTACCAGCGCCTGTCGAACGACGCGCCGGCCGACGCGAAGCGCGGCTGGCAGGACAGTCAGCGCCGCTGGGTCACGTGGCGCAAGGATGAAATTCATCTGCTGAAGGCCGTGTACGACACGACGCGCGGCACGTCGTACGCGATGTCGAGCGCCGACATGCAGCTGCAGCCGGTGCGCGATCGCGCGTTGGCGCTGCGCGCGGCGGCCGACCGTTATGCACCGCCGCCTGCCGCCGTGCCGGTGGCGGCCACGAGCGGTGCGCAGGGCGGCACCCGCGGCGGGGCGGTCGCGGCGCCGGGCGCCGCCGCGGCAGCCGGCGGCAAGCCGGCGAACGCGCCGCGCGATCCGGCGATCCGCCGCGTGCGGCCGTGCGTGCAGGATGCCGCATGCGAGCACGCGCTGTTCGACTTGAACCGCTATTACCAGAAGCTGCGTCGCAAGATGCCTGCGCATTCGGCCGCGACGCTCGTGCGCGCGCAACGCGCGTGGGAGGCGTTCCGCGATTCGACTGCGCCGCTCGTCGGCGAGGACGGCCGCGTCGACCTGATCGGCGCGCGCATCGCGACGATGAAGCGGCTGTCGGAGACGGCCGGTAACGACTGAGGGTCGCCGCGATGCCGGTCATCCGGCGCGGCAACGCAAAACGGGCACCCGCGGGTGCCCGTTTGCATGTGGTGCGCCGCGTGGCGCTTACGCGGGCTGCTGCGTGTCCAGACGGCCGAACCACGACGGCACGAGCGCGACCGCATCGTCGAGCGACGCGAGCACGTGCAGGCTCAACGCGACGATCTCGGGCGTCGGCGCCTTCAGGTCGGGCACGGTGACGACCGATGCGCCGGCGCCGGCGGCCGATTGCGCGCCGAAGTCGCTGTCCTCGAACGCGACGCACGCGTGCGCCGGCACGCCGAGGCGTTCGGCCGCGAGCCGGTACACGGCCGGGTCGGGCTTGCCGCGCGCGACTTCGTCGCCGCCCGCGATCGCGCGGAAGAACGGCAGTACGCCGACCGCGTCGAGCCGCGCACGGATCACGTCGCGCGCGGACGACGACGCGACCGCGCACGGAATGCCGGCCTGCGCGAGCGTCTCGAGCAACGCCAGCGCGCCGGACTTCAGCGGAAACTTCGGATGGGGTTCGGGCGCGGCGAGTTGCTCGCGCACGCGGATGCGCACGGCGTCGAACGTGTCGGCGTGGCCGATCAGCCGCGCGAGAATCACCTGGCCTTCGGCGAACGAGCGGCCGACGATCTGCAGGTAGTCGATCTCGGTCAGCACGACGCCGTGCGCGTTCGACACGTCGATCCACGTGTTCATGATGGTCCGCTCGGAATCGACGAGCAGGCCGTCCATGTCGAAGAGCGCGGCGGAGAAGGTCATCGGCGGTGTCCGGAAACGGGAAAACGGAAAAGCGGGGAAGGCGTCGGGCGGCGCGACGGCCGCCCGAATGAGGAACGGACGCCGAAGGCGTCCGTCCGCGACGGCAGGCTTACTTGCCGAGCGCGGCGCGCGCGGCCTTGACCGCCGCACGCACCTGATCGGGGGCGGTGCCGCCCGGGTGGTTGCGGCTGGCGACCGACCCTTCGAGCGTCAGGTAGCCGAACACGTCGTCGCCGATCAGGTGCGCGACGTTCGGCAGTTCCTGCTTCATTTCGTCGAGCGTCAGGTCGGCGAGGTCGATCCCGCGGTCGTCGCAGATCTTTACCGCGTGCGCGACGGCTTCGTGCGCATCGCGGAACGGCAGCCCGCGCTTCACGAGGTAGTCGGCGAGGTCGGTGGCGGTCGAGAAGCCCTGCAGCGCGGCCGCGCGCATCGCGTCCGGCTTCACGGTGATGCCCGCGACCATCTCGGCGAAGATCCGCAGCGTGTCGGCGACGGTGTCGACCGTGTCGAACAGCGGTTCCTTGTCTTCCTGGTTGTCCTTGTTGTACGCGAGCGGCTGGCCCTTCATCAGCGTGAGGAGCGCCATCAGGTGGCCGTTCACGCGGCCGGTCTTGCCGCGCGCGAGCTCGGGCACGTCCGGGTTCTTCTTCTGCGGCATGATCGAGCTGCCGGTGCAGAAGCGGTCGGCGATGTCGATGAAGCCGACGCGCGGGCTCATCCACAGCACGAGTTCTTCGGAGAAGCGCGACACGTGCGTCATCACGAGCGCGGATGCCGCCGTGAATTCGATCGCGAAGTCGCGATCCGACACCGCGTCGAGCGAGTTCGCGCAGATGCCGTCGAAGCCGAGCGTCTTCGCGACCGCGTGGCGGTCGATCGGATAGCTGGTGCCGGCGAGCGCGGCCGCGCCGAGCGGCAGGCGGTTCACGCGGGTGCGGCAGTCGCGCATGCGCTCGGCGTCGCGCGTGAACATCTCGACGTACGCGAGCAGGTGGTGGCCGAACGTGACCGGCTGTGCGACCTGCAGGTGCGTGAAGCCCGGCATGATCGTGTCCGCGTTCTGTTCCGCGAGGTCGATCAGCGCACCGCGCAGGTCGTTCAGGAGGCCACCGATGCGGTCGATCTCGCCGCGCAGCCACAGACGGATGTCGGTCGCGACCTGGTCGTTGCGCGAGCGGCCCGTGTGCAGGCGCTTGCCGGCGTCGCCGATCAGCGCGGTGAGGCGCGCCTCGATGTTCAGGTGGACGTCCTCGAGATCCAGCTGCCATTCGAATTCGCCGCGCTCGATCTCGCCCTTGATCTGCGTCATCCCGCGTTCGATCGCGGCGAGGTCGTCGGCGCTGATGATCTTCTGCGCCGCGAGCATGCTCGCGTGCGCGAGCGAGCCGGCGATGTCGACGAGCGCGAGGCGCTTGTCGAAAAACACCGACGACGTGTAGCGCTTGACCAGCTCCGACATCGGTTCCGAGAAGCGGGCCGACCAGGCCTCGCCCTTTTTGTGCAGTTGGGACGTCATGGCGATTCTTCGAAGGGGAGTTGGGCGGCGTGCGCCGCCGAGGGAATCCCGCGATTCTAACATTCGCGGGGCGGGCGGCCGGCCTTCGCGGGCGCGGGCCGGCCGCGTCAGTCGCGCACCAGCACGACCAGCTTCAGGTCCTCGCGGTGCGCGGGCTTCAGCGTGATCTGCTGGTACACGAGGCGGCCGTCGGCCGGATGGTCGAATTCGCGCAGGCCGCCTTCGCGCTCGAACACGTCCTGCGACGCCCAGTACTGCGCGAAGGCATCGCTGCCGGCCATCAGCGCGTCGATCAGCGCGCGGGTCGGCGCATCGGCGAGGTGGCGGATCGAGTCGGCGCGGAATTCGGCCGCGAGCCGGCGCGCGCGGGTTTCCCAGTCGACGATCAGCGTGCGCGCGGCCGGCGCCATGAACGTGAAGCGCAGCAGGTTGCGGTCGTGCTCGCCGTCGAGCCAGCCCGTGAACAGCGCGGCGGCCGGCGCGTTCCAGGCGAGCGCGTTCCATTGCCGGTCGAGCACGTACGCGGGCGTGGCGATCGCGGCGACGGTGGCGGCGAGCGTCGGCGGCAGGTCGCCGGCCGCGACGTCGGGCTCGGCCGGATCGCGCTGTGCGGCCAGTTCGAACAGGTACGCGCGCTCGGCCTTCGACAGCTGCAGCGCGACGGCGATCCGCGCGAGCGCGTCGGCCGACGCCGACACCGGGCGGCCCTGCTCGATCCACGTGTACCAGGTCGGGCTGACGCCGCACAGCTGCGCGACTTCCTCGCGCCGCAGCCCCGGCGTGCGGCGGCGCGGGCCGGGCGGCAGTCCGACGGCCTGCGGCGACAGCCGCTCGCGGTGTGCGCGGATGAATTCGCCGAGTGCGCGGGCGGGCGTCGCATCGAGGGGCGGGGTGGGGGCGGAGGACGGCTGGTTCATGCGGAAACGGCTGAATCGACTGAATCGACTGAATCGATTGAATCGAGGAAAAGGGGGCGCCGGGGCGCGACGAAGATCGGGGCAGAGATCAGGCAGGTGTAACAAATACCAGAATAACTGCTTAACTTGTACTGGTACAAGCGCGGCCCTATTGTAGCGATTCGCGCGCTGACAGGCAGCGAGCGCCCCACCCAAAGAAGGAGCGAACGATGAAACACCACGACCAGGTCGCCGACGCATTCGGCACGACGGCCGCCGCCTACCTGACGAGCACGGTCCACGCGACGGGCGCCGACCTGCAGGCGCTGGCCGACGCCGTGCGCGCGACGCCCGAAGCCGCGGTGCTCGATCTCGGTTGCGGCGCCGGCCACGCGAGCTTCGCGGTCGCACCGCACGTGCGCGACGTGGTCGCGTACGATCTCGCCGCGCCGATGCTCGCGACCGTCGACGGTGCCGCCCGCGAGCGCGGGTTCGCAAACATCCGCACGCAGCAGGGCCCGGCCGAGCAACTGCCGTTCGACGCGGACACCTTCGACTGGGTGGTCAGCCGGATGAGCGCGCACCACTGGCACGACGTGCGCGCGGCGCTTGCCGAGGTGCGCCGCGTGCTGAAGCCGGGCGGCCGCGTGCTGATGATCGACATCGCGGGCAACGACCATCCGCTGCTCGACACGTATCTGCAGGCCGCGGAAGTGCTGCGCGACGCGTCGCACGTGCGCGACTATCGTGCCGACGAATGGCTCGCGATGTTCCGCGGCGCCGGTTTCGACGCGCATGTGCAGAGCCGCTGGCGCCTGCCGATCGATTTCGCTACCTGGGTCGAGCGGATCCGCACGCCGGCCGACAGCGTCGCGGGCATCCGTGCGCTGTGGGCGCATGCACCCGACGAGGTGTGCGGCTACTACGCGGTGCAGCCGGACGGGTCGTTCGAGCACGACGCGTTGCTGATCGACGCGCAGTGAGCGCAAGGGACGGCACGGCGGCCGGTGCCGTCGCGCCGTTCGATGAAAAAAGCCGCGATACGCGTGGTCGCGTATCGCGGCTTTCGTTTTGCGGCTTTCGTTTCGCGATGACGGCGCGGCGCGGGGCAGGCCCGCACCGCGCGCGCATCAGCCCGTGTTGCGCAGGCCGGCCGCGATCCCGTTGATGGTCAGGTGAATCCCGCGGCGCAGCCGCGCGTTCGTGTCGCCCGCGCGGTGACGCTTGATCAGCTCGACCTGCAGGTGGTTCAGCGGATCGAGATACGGGAAGCGGTTCTTGATCGAGCGCGCGAGCAGCGGGTTGGTCGCGAGGCGGCCTTCGTGCCCGGTGATTTCCGCGAGCGCCTGCGCCGTGCGCTCCCATTCCGCGACGATCCGCTCGAACACGAGCTTGCGCAGCTTGCGGTCGGCAACCAGCTGCGCATAGCGCGACGCGACCGCGAGATCGGTCTTCGCGAGCACCATGTCCATGTTCGACAGCAGGTTCGCGAAGAACGGCCAGGTCTTGTTCATCTTCCTGAGCAGCGCGACGCGCTTCGTGCGCTCGGCCGCGTCCTGCGCGCCGTCGAGATACGCGCTCACCGCGCTGCCGAAGCCGTACCAGCCGGTCAGCAGCAGCCGGCACTGGCCCCACGAGAAGCCCCACGGAATCGCGCGGAGATCCTCGATCTTGCGGTGCTTCGGATCCTGCAGCTTGCGCGAGGCCGGGCGGCTGCCGATGTTCAGCTCGGCGATCTCGGTGATCGGCGTCGACGAGAAGAAGTAGTCGGTGAAGCCGGGCGTTTCATAGACGAGCGCGCGATACGACGCCATCGCGGCGTCGGACAGCGTCTGCATCGCGGCTTCGAACGCGGGCAGTTGCGCGGGCGCGTTCGATTGCGGCAACAGCGACGCCTCGAGCGTCGCGGCGACCACCGTCTCGAGGTTGCGCCGGCCGATCTCGGGGTTCGCGAACTTGCTCGCGATCACCTCGCCCTGTTCGGTCAGGCGGATCTGGCCGTTCACGGTGCCCGGCGGCTGCGACAGGATCGCCTGGTAGGTCGGGCCGCCCCCGCGGCCGACCGTGCCCCCGCGGCCGTGGAACAGCCGCAGCGTGATCTTGCGTTCGCGGAACAGGTCGACGAGCGCGAGTTCCGCGCGATACAGCTCCCAGTTCGACGTCAGGAAGCCGCCGTCCTTGTTGCTGTCCGAGTAGCCGAGCATCACTTCCTGCTCGGCACCCTGGTGCGCGATCAGCGCGTCGATGCCCGGCAGTGCGAAGTATTCGCGCATGATGCGCGCGGCGTCGCGCAGGTCGGGAATCGTCTCGAACAGCGGAATCACCATCAGGCCGTTCTTCGCATGGTGGCCGAGCGTGCCTTCGAGCAGGCCCGTTTCCTTCTGCAGCAGCAGCACCTCGACGAGGTCGCTGACGGTTTCCGTGTGCGAGATGATGTAGTTGCGCACCGCACGCGCGCCGAACTGCGCGCGTACCTCGCGGGCTTTCTCGAACACGCCGAGCTCGCTCTGCGCGAGCGCCGAGTATTCGAGGTACTGCGAGCGCAGCGGGCGCGGATCGGCAAGCGCGGCCAGCAGCACGCGCAGCTTGTCTTCCTCGGCGAGCGCCGCGTAGTCGGCTTCGACGCCGGCGCGCGCGAACAGCTCGGCGACCACGGTTTCGTGGATGTCGGAGCTCTGGCGCAGGTCGATGCTCGCGAGATGGAAGCCGAACACTTCGGCCGCGCGCACGAGCGGCGCAAGGCGCGGTGCGGCGAGCGACGAGCCGTGATGTTCGTCGAGCGAGGCGGTCAGCACCTTCAGGTCGGCGACGAAGGCTTCGGAATCGGCGTACGGCACCGCGCGCACCGGCGCCGCGCCGCGGCCGGCGCTGCGTACCGGCACCGTGCCTTCGCCGAGCCGCACGCGCGCGCTTGCGGCGAGCCGCGTGTAGATGCCGATCAGCGCACGGCGATACGGCTCGTCGACGCGATGCGGCGACTGGTCGGGCGACGCGGCCGCGAGCGCCTTCACCGCGTCGTTCGCGCCGACCAGCAGGTTCGATACCGACAGCTCGGCGCCGAGCTTGTGCACCTGTTCCAGATAGTGTTCGAGGATCACCGCGGACTGGCGGTTGATCGCTTCTTCGAGCGTCGGGGCGGTCACGTTCGGGTTGCCGTCGCGATCGCCGCCGATCCAGCTGCCCATCTGGAAGAACGCCGGCACGCGCGCGGACAGGCCGTGCTCCGCGAGCGCGGCCTCGATGTCGCCGTACAGCGCGGGCAGTTCGTCGAGGAACGTCGCGCGATAGTACGACAGCGCGTTCTCGATCTCGTCGCCGACCGTCAGGCGCGCGTCGCGCAGCATGCGGGTCTGCCACAGCGCGGTCACGCGCGCGCGCAGCATCGATTCGTTGTACTGGCGCTCGCGCGCGGTCAGCTCCTGGTCGCGCTCGGCGAGCAGGCGTGCGATGTCGTGCTGCGCGTCGAGGATGCTCTTGCGCTGCACTTCGGTCGGGTGCGCGGTCAGCACCGGCACGATCAGCGCATCGTCGAAGAAGCGCTGCAGCAGGCGCTTCGACGCGTTGCCGGTCGTCTTCAGCTGCTCGAGCGCGTACGCGACGGTGCCGGGCTGCGCCGAGGAGCCGGCCAGCGCGTGGATGCGGCGGCGGCGGTTGTGGTGGCGGTCTTCCGCGATGTTCGCGAGGTGCGAGAAATAGCTGAACGCGCGCACGACGCTCACCGTCTGCTCCGGCGTCAGCTTGCGCAGCTTCTTCTCCAGCGTTTGCGCGGCCTCGCTGTCGTCCTCGCGGCGAAACTTCACCGCCGTCTGGCGAATGGTCTCGACGACGTCGAACACGGTGTCGCCTTCCTGTTCGCGCACCACGTCGCCGAGCAGGCGGCCGAGGTAGCGGATGTCCTCGAACAGCGGACCGTCCTTGTCCTCGCGCGTGCGGGCGCCGGGCTTCGCCGCGCCGGCCTTGCGGGCAGTCGGGGCGGCGGATTTGATCGCGCGTTTTGTCTGACGTATCGGGTCTTTCGGTTTCGTTGCCGTTTTCGCACGGCCGTTCGCGGCGGTGGCGATGGTGCCCGTCGGGGCGTCGGAGGAGGGCAAGGCAGCATTGCGGCGCGCCGTACGCGCCGATCCGGAAGACTTCACGATGGGTTTCCTTGGGAAAGCTCGAGTCAAAAGGGACTGCGGGGACTGCGGAAACTACGGGCACTGCGGTCAAGCAACCAGCTACGTGCGGCACATCCGCGCATCGGTGTCGCCGCCCGCGCCGAAGCGCGGCGGGCGCAGGCTCCGGGCCCGGGCGGGCCGGGGCGTGCGTGCTACCATTGTTCGATCTTCAATCCCGTCCTTCGATGTTCCAGCAATGAATTCCGAGACTCTTGCGGCACAAGCTCCCGCGACGCTGACGATCGCTTCGCGCGAGAGCCGCCTCGCGATGTGGCAAGCCGAACATGTGCGTGATGCGCTGCGCAAATTATATCCAGCTTGTGACGTGAAAATCCTCGGGATGACGACCCGTGGCGATCAGATTCTCGATCGTACGCTGTCGAAGGTCGGCGGCAAGGGCCTGTTCGTGAAGGAGCTGGAGAATGCGCTCGCCGACGGCCGTGCCGACCTGGCCGTGCATTCGCTGAAAGACGTGCCGATGGCGCTGCCCGACGGTTTCGCGCTGACCGCGATCATGGAGCGCGAGGATCCGCGCGACGCGTTCGTGTCGAACGACTACGCGTCGCTCGACGCGCTGCCGGCCGGCGCCGTCGTCGGCACGTCGAGCCTGCGCCGCGAGGCGATGCTGCGCGCGCGCTATCCGCACCTCGACGTGCTGCCGCTGCGCGGCAACCTCGACACGCGCCTGTCGAAGCTCGATCGCGGCGACTACGCGGCGATCATCCTCGCGGCCGCGGGCCTGAAGCGTCTCGGCCTCGACGCGCGGATCCGCGCGCTGATCGACGTCGAGGACAGCCCGCCGGCCGCCGGCCAGGGCGCGCTCGGCATCGAAATCGCCGCGCACCGCACGGACGTCGCCGGTTGGCTCGCGCCGCTGCACGACCCGCAGACCGCGCTCGCGGTCGAGGCCGAACGGATGGTGTCGCGCGCGCTCGGCGGCAGCTGCGAGGTGCCGCTTGCCGCGCACGCGGTGTGGCGCGCGGGCGAGCTGTACCTGACGGGCCGCGTGTCGACGACCGACGGCCGGCGCGTGCTGACCGCCGAGGAGTGCGGCGCCGTCATGACCGTCGCCGATGCGCTCGCGCTCGGCCGCGCGGTGTCCGACGAGCTCGAGGCGCAGGGCGCGCTCGACATCGTCAACGCACTGCTCGCCGGCTCGCAGGCCGGCAAGGGCGACGCCTGATGGCGGGCGGCGCGCGCGCGTTCACCGCCGTCCTGACGCGCCCCGACGGCCAGTCGGCCGCGCTGGCGGCCCAACTGGCCGAGGCCGGCTGCGACGTGCTCGAATTCCCGCTGATCGACATCGCGCCGGTCGACGATCCGGCGCCGCTCGACGCCGCGTTCGCGGCGCTCGCGGACTACGCGCTCGTGATCTTCGTGTCGCCGAACGCGATCGACCGCGCACTCGCGCAGTACGGCGCGATCTGGCCGAATGCGCTGCCGGTCGGCGTCGTCGGGCCCGGCAGCGTCGCGGCGCTCGAGCGCCACGGCATCGCGGCGCCCGCGCATCGCGTGATCGCGCCGCAGGCGCCCGCCGACGGCGGCGTCCCGCATTACGATTCGGAAAGCCTGTTCGCGAGCATCGAGGCCGCGTTCGGCGGTGCGCAGGCGCTGGCGGGCAAGCGCGTGCTGATCGTGCGCGGCGACGGCGGGCGCGAATGGCTCGCCGAGCGGCTGCGCGAAGCCGGCGCGGACGTCACGCTGGTGGCCGCGTACCGGCGCGTCGTGCCCGAGCCGCGCGTCGGCGCGTGGGAGCGCGTGCATGCGCTGCTCGCCGGCGTGCCGCACGCGTGGCTCGTCACGAGCTCGGAGGGCGTGCGCAACCTGCACGAACTCGCGCGCACGCACTTGAACGACGCCGAGATCGAGGCGCTGAAGCATGCGCCGCTCGTGACGCCGCACCCGCGCATCGAGCAGACCGCGCGCGCACTGGGTTTTGATAGGATTACGCTGACCGGCGCGGGCGATGAGCGCATCGTCCGCGCGTTTCGAACGATGGCCGACGAGGCCGTCCAACCGGCGACAGCCGCACCGGTGACTAAACGCATGACAGATACCAACGATTCCAAAAGCGTCGCTTCCCAGCCGGCCGCTGCTTCCGCACCGCCGTCCCGTCCTGCCTATATGGCGTCCGAACCGCCTGCGCGCCGCGGCGGCAGCGCGGCACTGTGGTTCGTCGTCGTCGTGCTCGGCTGCGCGGCGGGCGCCGGCGGCTATGCGCTGAACCGCAAGGTCGACCGGCTCGACGATTCGTTCGTCGCACGCCAGAAGGCGCTCGATGCGCAGACGGCCGAGACCCGCATGAAGACCGAGCAGGCGCTCGCGGGCACGCACCAGGTCGACACGCAGCTCGCGCAGCTCGACGGCAAGCTCGCCGACGCGCAGAGCGCGCAGCAGGCGCTGCAGCAGCAATACCAGGACCTGTCGCGCAACCGCGACGCGTGGATGCTCGAGGAAGTCGACCAGATGCTGTCGAGCGCGAGCCAGCAACTGCAGCTCACCGGCAACACGCAGCTCGCGCTGATCGCGCTGCAGAATGCCGACGCGCGCCTCGCGACGTCGCAGAGCGCGCAGGCCGTGACGGTGCGCAAGGCGCTCGCGCAGGACATCGAGAAGCTGAAGGCCGCGCCGTCGGCCGACCTCACGGGCCTCGCGATCAAGCTCGACGACGCGATCGCGAAGATCGACGCGCTGCCGCTGTCGGGCGAGGCGATCGTCCCGCACGCGTCGCCGAAGGCCGCGCCGGCCGAGGCCGCATCGCCGGTGGCAGCCGACACGCCGCGCTGGAAGGTGTGGTGGCATGACTTCTCGGCCGGGCTCGGCGAGCAGCTGAAGGGCCTCGTGCAGGTGCGCCGGATCGACAATGCCGACGCGATGCTCGCGTCGCCCGACCAGGGCTACTTCGTGCGCGAGAACGTGAAGCTGCGCCTGCTCACCGCGCGGCTGTCGCTGCTCGCGCGCAACGACGGCGCGATGAAGGCCGACCTGCACGCCGCGCAGGCGTCGCTCGGGAAGTATTTCGACCAGGCATCGAAGGACACGCAGACCGTCGAGGATCTGCTCAAGCAGGTTGACGGTGCATCGCTGACGGTTGCGGTGCCGAACCTGAACACGAGCCTGAACGCCGTTCAGCAGTTCAAGAGCCGGGGGTAACGATGACGCTTCGAGGAATCGTCTGGCTCGCGATCCTGTTCGCGATCGCCGCGGCACTCGCCACCGTCGGCCATTTCGACGCGGGGCAGGTGCTGCTCGTCTATCCGCCGTACCGGGTCGACGTGTCGCTGAACCTGTTCGTGATCTCCATCGTCGTGCTGTTCATCGTCGTGTACGCGCTGCTGCGCATCGTGCGCAACATCTGGCGCATGCCGCAGCGGGTCGCCGCGTATCGTGCGCGTTCGCGCAACGAGAAGGCACAGGCGTCGCTGCGCGACGCGATCGCGAACCTGTACGCAGGCCGCTTCTCGCGCGCCGAAAAGGCCGCACGCGACGCGCTCGCGGTCGATGCGAACCAGGGCGCCGCGAGTCTCGTCGGGGCCACCGCCGCGCACCGGATGCACGAGTACACGCGCCGCGACGACTGGCTGTCGAAGGTCGACGCGCCGGAATGGCAGGACGCACGGCTGCTCGCCGCGGCCGACATGCGCGCGGATGCGCGCGATGCCGACGGCGCGCTCGCCGCGCTGGCCGACCTGCAGGCGGGCGGCAAGCGCATCCATGCGCAGCAGGTCGCGCTGCGCGCACAGCAGCAGTTGAAGAACTGGGCCGAGGTGCTGAAGCTCGCAAAGGCGCTCGAGAAGCGCGAGGCGCTGCATCCGGCCGCGGCCGTGCGGCTGCGCCAGCAGGCGGCGGAGAACCTGCTGCGCGAACGCCGGCACGACCCGGACGCGCTGCTCGAGGTGTGGCAGTCGCTGTCGCCGCTCGAGCGCCAGTCGCCGCGCCTGGCCGATCTCGCGGCCGATCTGCTGGTGACGCTCGAGCGCCGCACCGAAGCGCGCCGCATCGTCGAGGACGCGCTCGCGCACAACTGGGATGCGCGCCTGCTGCGCCGCTATCCGGACACGGCCGGCGGCGATGCGCTGCCGCTGATCCAGAAGGCCGAAGGGTGGAAGAAGGATCACCCGGACGATGCCGACCTGCTGTTCGCGCTCGGCCGTCTCTGCCAGCAGCAGCAGCTGTGGGGCAAGGCGCAGTCGTTCCTCGAAGCCGCGCTGAAGCAGGCCGACAACGAGGCGCTGAAGGTGCGTGCGCACCGTGCGCTCGCACGCCTGTTCGAGCATCTCGGCGAAACCGACAAGGCGGCGAAGCACTACCGCGAAAGCGCGCTCGCGATCACCGTGGTCTGACGCGGCGGCGCTCGCCCGCCGCGCGCAAAAAAGCCCCGAACGCCGGATGGCCTTCGGGGCTTTTCTTATGCGCTCCCGGCTCGCCGGACCGGACGCGCTACGCGCGGAGCCGGCGCGGCAAGTCGTCCTCGCTCGCGACGAACCGCATCGCGGCGCGCCGCGTCACCTGTCGACGAGCCGCTTCGGCACCGACAGTGCGAGCAGCCCGCCGAGCACGAGGAACCCGGCGAGCATGTACATGCCCGCGTCGTTGGCGCCCGTCGCCTGCTTGAGCCAGCCCATCATGTACGGGCTCAGGAAGCCCGCGAGGTTGCCGATCGAGTTGATCATCGCGATGCCGGCCGCGGCCGCCGTGCCGCCGAGGAACGCAGTCGGCAGGCTCCAGAACAGCGGCAGTGTCGTCAGGATGCCCATCGTCGCGAGCGTGAGGCCGAGCATCGCGAGCGCCGTCTCGTGCGCCCAGATCACCGACAGCACGAGCCCCAGCGCGCCGAACGCGGCCGGAATCGCCAGGTGCCAGCGTCGTTCGCGGCGCTTGTCCGCGCTGCGCGCGATCAGGATCATCGCGACCACCGCCGCCGCATACGGAACCGCCGACAGCAGGCCGATCATGAACGTGTCGGTCACGCCGGTCGCCTTGATGATCGTCGGCAGCCAGAAGCCGACGCCGTACAGCCCCATCACGAACGAGAAGTAGATGAGCGCCATCAGCCACACGCGCGGGCTCGCCATCACCGCGCCGAGCGGTAGGTCTTCCTTGGTCGCTTCCTCCGCGTCGACGTTGCGCGTGAGCAGCGCCTTTTCGTCGTCGGTGAGCCATTTGGCCTTCGCGATCCGGTCGTCGAGCGCGAAGAATACCAGCACGCCGGCCAGCACCGACGGGATCCCTTCGAGCAGGAACAGCCATTGCCAGCCGTGCCAGCCGCTCACGCCGTTGAACGCTTTCAGGATGAAGCCGGAGATCGGCCCGCCGATCACCCCGGACAAGGCGACTGCCGTCATGAAGAACGTCGTCATCCGGCCGCGCCGATGCGCGGGATACCAGTAGGTGAGGTACAGGATCACGCCGGGGAAGAAGCCGGCCTCGGCAACGCCGAGCAGGAAGCGCATCACGTAGAACATCGCGGGCGTCGTGACGAACATCGTCAGGATCGAGATCACGCCCCACGTCGCCATGATGCGCGCGATCCAGACGCGCGCGCCGACCTTGTGCAGGATGATGTTGCTCGGCACTTCGAACAGAAAATAGCCGAAGAAGAAGATCCCGGCGCCGAGCCCGTAGACCGTGTCGCTGAGATTCAGGTCGCTCGCCATCTGCAGCTTCGCGAAGCCGACGTTCACGCGGTCGAGATACGCGACCACGTAGCACAGCAGCAGGAGCGGCGTGAGCCGCCAGGACACCTTGCGGTAGGTTGCTTCCTCGAATGCGCCGGACGAGCCCGGCAGCGAGTGCGTCGATGTTGCCATGTTGTCTCCTGTCCTTTCTTGTGGTGGCCGGAGCCGGCGCGGCGGCGCCCGATCCGGTGTCGTGCGAAGCAATGACGATGCGTGGATGCGGCGCCGGCCGGCGCTGCCGGCGCGGCGCCATCACGGCCGTGCGGCTAGATGCAGCGCCCGCCGTCGACTTCGAGGCAGACGCCGGTGATGAACTCGGCTTCGTCGGATGCGAGGTACAGGGCCGCGTTCGCGATGTCCTGCGGCGTCGAGAAGCGGCCGAGCGGAATCGTTGCGAGGAACCGGCGGCGATTCTCCGGCGTGTCCTCGCAGCCCATGAACTCGGTCATCAGGCCCGTCTCGCCGAGCACCGGGTTGATGCAGTTCACGCGGATCCGGTCGGTGCCGAGCTCGGCCGCGAGCGACTTGCTCGCGGTGATCATCGCGCCCTTCGTGCTGTTGTACCAGACGAGGCCCGGGCGCGGCCGCACGCCGGCCGTCGACGCGACGTTCACGAACACGCCGCCGCCCTGCGTGCGGAAATACGGAACGAAGGTCTGCACGCTCCAGAACAGGCTCTTCATGTTGACGGCGTACACGCGGTCGAACTCGGCTTCCGTCACGTCGAGCACCGGCTTGTTGCGATGCGTGGTGCCGGCGTTGTTCACGACGATCTGCACCGCATGGAAATCGTCGAGCGCGGCCTGCAGCAGCGCGCGCCAGTCGGCGTCCTGCGACACGTCGCCCGCGACCGCGATCGCCTTGCCGCCCGCCAGCGCGATCTCGCTCGCGACGCGCTCGGCCGCCGCACCGTTCAGGTCGTTGACGACGACGTTCGCGCCTTCGCGCGCATAGGTCTTCGCGATGCCTTCGCCGAAGCCCGAACCGCCGCCCGTGACGAGGGCCGTCTTGCCGCTCAAACGCATGGTGTGTCTCCTGTGCTGGATGCGTGCAGGGTGCCGCGGGACACGGCCGGTCCGTTGCCGGCCGCGTTCGTCTGGTTCAGCCGTGCCGGATCGCGATCGTCTTCAGCGTCGTGAAACCGTACAGCGCCTCGAAGCCTTTCTCGCGGCCATGGCCCGAGTGGCCGACGCCGCCGAACGGCAACTCGACGCCGCCGCCCGCGCCGTAGTTGTTGATGAACACCTGGCCGGCACGCAGGCGGCGCGCGAGACGCAACTGGCGTGCACCGTCGCGGGTCCAGATGCCGGCGACGAGGCCGTACGGCGTGCCGTTCGCGAGTGCGACCGCTTCGTCTTCGTCGACGAACCGCATCGCGGCGAGCACCGGGCCGAATACTTCCTCCTGCGCGAGCCGGTGCGACGCCGGCACGTCGCGCAGCAGCGCGGGGGCCTGGTAGAAGCCGCTTTCGGGCGCATCGGCGACGACCTGGCCGTGCCCGGCCATCGGAATGCCGTCGTGCTGCGCGTCGGACAGGAAATCCCACACGCGCTGCTGCTGCTTCGCGTTGATCAGCGGGCCGCAGTCGAGATCGGCGCGGCTCGGGCCGACCCGCAGCCCGTTGAACGCGGTGGCGAGCCGTTCGACGAGCGGCTCGTAGACCGCGCGCTCGATCAGCACGCGGCTGCCGGCCGAGCAGGTCTGTCCGCCGTTCTGCACGATCGCCGACACGAGCACGGGCAGCGCCGCTTCGAGATCGGCGTCGGCGAACACGATCTGCGGCGACTTGCCGCCGAGTTCGAGCGTGACGGGCACGTGGTTCTCGGCGGCCATCTGCGTGACCAGCTTGCCGGTCGCGGGCGAGCCGGTGAACGAGATGTGATCGATGCCGGGGTGGCGCGCGAGTGCCGCGCCCGCTTCATGGCCGTAGCCGGTGACGACGTTCAGCGCACCGGCCGGCAGCCCGGCTTCGGCGGCGAGCTCGGCCACGCGCAGCACCGACAGGCACGCATCCTCGGCCGGTTTCACGACGCATGCGTTGCCGGCCGCGAGCGCCGCGCCGACGCTGCGCCCGAAGATCTGCATCGGGTAGTTCCACGGCACGATGTGGCCGGTGACGCCGTGCGGCTCGCGCACCGTCAGTACCGTGTAGCCGGCCTGATAGGGGAGGGTTTCGCCGTGCAGCTTGTCGGCGGCGCCCGCGTAGAACTCGAAGTAGCGGGCGAGCGCGGCGGCGTCGGCACGCGCCTGTTTCAGCGGCTTGCCGGTGTCGCGTGCCTCGATCGCGGCCAGTTCCTCGAGATGGTCGGCGACGCGCGCGGACAGCCGCATCAGCACGCGGCCGCGCTCGGCGGCGCTCGCCGCGCCCCACGGGCCCGCGAATGCGTCGCGGGCGGCGGCGACCGCGCGTTCGATGTCGGGCGCCGTGCCGCGCGCGATCGTCGCGAACGGCTGGCCGTCGGACGGGTCGACGACCGGAATCGTCTCCAGTTGCGCGGGCAACGTCCATTCGCCTGCGATGAAGTGCTTCGCTTCTTCCATGCGTGCTCCTGTCGACCCGAGTTGGCGCTTCAGCGCCTACTCGGGTCCCATGCTTCGCGGTCGACCCGAGTTGGTGCTTCAGCGCCTACTCGAGTCCCATGCTTCGCGGTCGACCCGGGTTGGTGCTTCAGCGCCTACTCGAGTCCCATGCTTCGCGGTCGATCCGGGTTGGTGCTTCAGCGCCTACTCGGGTCCCATGCTTCGCGGTCGACCCGGCTTGGCGTTACAGCCCGTGCTCGGGTTCCATGCAACATCACCCGGGGTTCGGTGGCCGGACATCCGGAACGATTATCGCGCCGATCGTCATCCGGACGCCACCGATCGATTGGCTATAATGGCGCATTCCCTGCGGGGACGCCCGCGGCGGTGCAACGGCCGCGGCGCCCTGTCCCGAATTCCATCGACCAACAGAGAGCGCTATGAGCTTCAATCATGTTCCGGCCGGCAAGGACCTGCCGCACGATTTCAACGTGATCATCGAGATCCCCGCGCAAAGCGATCCGGTGAAGTACGAGGCGGACAAGGAGCTGGGTCTCCTCGTCGTCGACCGCTTCATCGGTACCGGCATGCGCTATCCGGTGAACTACGGCTACATCCCGCAGACGCTGTCGGGCGACGGCGATCCGGTCGACGTGCTGGTGATCACGCCGTTCCCGCTGCTGGCCGGCTCGATCGTGCGTTCGCGCGTGCTCGGCATGCTGCAGATGACCGACGAGTCGGGTGTCGACGCGAAGCTCGTCGCCGTGCCGCACGACAAGGTCTGCCCGATGACGGCGAACCTGAAGTCGATCGACGACGTGCCCGAGTACCTGAAGGACCAGATCAAGCACTTCTTCGAGCAATACAAGGCGCTCGAGAAGGGCAAGTGGGTGAAGGTCGAGGGCTGGGCCGGCATCGACGCCGCGCACAAGGAAATCGCCGACGGCGCCGCGAACTACACGAAGTAAGCCGGCTGGCCGGCCTTGCGGCCGGCTCGTTCGGAACGCAAACCGCGCGTGTCTCCTCAGGAGGCCGCGCGGTTTTGTTTTGTGCGCGGTTTGGCGCCGTTGGTGGTGTTCTTTCGTGTGCGGGCGGGCGCGGGCAGGGCGGCGGCGTTCGGCGTGGTTTTCGTACGCTTCGCTCGCGTTGAGCCGGTTGATCGAGTTGCGCCCGTTGCGCCGCGCTTGGTGGTGGCCGGAGCAGCGGCTTCGACGGCTTCGGTTCTGGCTTTTCCGGCCGACGCACCGCGGCGCGCCGGCGATGTCGAAGCGCTGCCGGCGCGTGCCTTCGCGACGGACTTGCCGCCGGCCGCCGGCGCTTTCCGTTTCGGCGTCGAGTTGACGGCAGGCTTGTCCTGCTTTGCCGCCGTGCTGCGCGACGCGGCCTTTCTTGCTTCGGCAGCGTCGCCGTTCGTCGCACGCTTGCTGGCTGGAACTGCCTTCGTCTTCGCACGAGCCTGCGCGCTTTGCACGGACTTCAAGGTCTTGCCGGACCGGGTTGCTTTCCCGTCACTACCGGCCTTCGCGGCTTTCTTGACGGGTTGTTCCGTTTCGGCCGCCTGCATCGCGATTTCGGCGGGCTGCGGCGCCTTCTTCACTTTCTTCCGCCGCCGCGTGCCGGCCTTCGAACCGTCCGCATCGACTTCCCCGTCGACCGTCACCACAGCCGGCAGCACCGATTCCAGCGTCCGCAATCCTGCCGCCAGCTCGCGTTTCTGCGCGGCCGTGAGCCGCTTCACCCAGTACTCGGCGCGCGACGCGATCGACCGGTCGGGCAGCGGGAACGACGCGAGCACCGCGCGCGGCTTGCGCGAGCGCGTATAGCGCGCGCCCTTGCCGGATGCGTGCTCGTCGAAGCGCGCGGCGACGTCGGTCGTGATGCCGGTGTAGACGCTGTCGTCGGCACACTCGATCAGATACAGAAACCAGGACATGGGGAGGCGGCGGGATGCGAAGCCGTCAGTGTCTCAGAATTGGCGCGCGCCGCCGCAAGCGACATGATTCGCGCCCGCCGTCACGGCCCCCGCCGGAACGGATCGTGCTCGCGCAGCTCGTCGACGTACGCGTGGATATGCTCGGTCTCGCGTTCGAGAAAGCGCGCGACCGCATCGGAGAACGCCGGGTGCGCGAGCCAGTGAGCCGAATGCGTGACGGTCGGCAGGAAGCCGCGCGCGAGCTTGTGCTCGCCTTGCGCACCGCCCTCGAACGTGTCGAGCCCGGCCTCGATGCAGAATTCGAGCAACTGGTAGTAGGCCGTTTCGAAATGCAGGCAGGGCACGTGCTCGAGCGCGCCCCAGTAGCGGCCGTACAGCGTGCCGCCGCTGCCGTTCGCGCCGCGCCGGTAGACGGCGAGCGAACTTGCGATCGGCTTGCCGTCGGCTTCGGCGATCACGAGCAGCAGGTTCTCCGGCATCGTCGCGCCGATCGCGCGGAAGAAGTCGAGATTCAGGTACGGGCTCGAATAGTGCTCGCGGTAGGTCTGCCGGTAGCAGCGCGAGAAGAAGCGCCAGTCGGCGTCGGTGATCTGCTCGCCGGCGAGCCGCCGGAACGTGACGCCGGCATCGCGCACCTTGCGCCGTTCCGCGCGGATGTTCTTGCGCTTCTTCTGCTCGAGCGTGCCGAGGAACTCGTCGAAGTCGCGGTAGCCGTCGTTGAGCCAGTGGAACTGCACGCCTTCGCGCAGCATCATCCCCATCGACTCGAGCAGCCGCGCCTCGTCGCCGGTCGGGAACAGCACGTGCAGCGACGACACGTCGCTTTGCTCGGCGAACGCGAGCAGCGTGGCCGCGAGCTGGCGGCGCGCATCGTCGTCGGCCGCGAGCAGACGCGTGCCCTGCACGGGCGTGAACGGCACCGCGCACAGCAGTTTCGGGTAGTAGGGCAGGTCGTTGCGCTGGTATGCGTCGGCCCACGCCCAGTCGAACACGTATTCGCCGTACGAATGCTGTTTCGCGTAGACGGGCGCGGCCGCCGCGAGCCGGCCCGTGCGCGCGTCGGTCAGCGTGACGAAGTGCGGCGACCAGCCGGTGTCGTCGACCGCGCAGCGCGCGACGTGCAGCGCGTCGAGGAATTCGTGGCGCAGGAACGGCGTCGGCTGCGCGTCGCGCTCGAGCAGCGCGTTCCATTCGTCGGCCGGCACCTCCGCGGGGGACGACAGGATGCCCGTGCGATAATCGATGCGTTCGTGTTTCAAGCGTGAATCCGTACTGTTGGATGCCGCCGGATGCGTGCCGCCGTGGCCCGCTTCCGAGGCGTTTTCGTCAGCCGTTCAGGGCGCGCCGCCGGGCTGCGCCGATCCCGTCATGAAGACCCGACTCGCTCTCGCCCAGATCAACGTCACCGTCGGCGATTTCGCCGGCAACGTCGCGCGGATCGTCGCCGCCGCCTGCGCCGCGCACAACGATGGTGCGCGCCTGATGATCGCGCCCGAACTCGCGCTGTCCGGCTATCCGCCGGAAGACCTGCTGCTGCGGCCCGCGTTCTACACGGCGGCCGCCGCCGCGCTCGACGCGCTCGCCGATGCGCTGCGTGCGTTCGACGGGCTCGCGGTGCTGGTCGGCCATCCGTTGCGGAGCGCGGGCGGCGATCCGTCGGGCGGCGCTCCGCACGCGCCAGCCGTCGATGGTAATGCAAACCGCCCGATCGAGCGCGGCGTGCCGCCGGCCGACACCTACAACGCGGTGTCGCTGATCGTCGGCGGCGAGATCGTCGGCACCTACCGCAAGCAGGATCTGCCGAACGCCGACGTGTTCGACGAGAAGCGCTACTTCGCGACGGACACCGAGCCGCTCGTGTTCGAGCTCGACGGCGTCAGATACGGCGTGATCATCTGCGAGGACGCATGGCATGCGTCGGCCGCGCAGATCGCCAAGACCGCCGGCGCGCAGGTGCTGCTGATCCCGAACGGTTCGCCGTACCACATGAACAAGGAAGCGCTGCGCATCGACATCCTGCGCGCGCGGATCCGCGAAACCGGGCTGCCGATGGTGTACGTGAACCTCGTCGGCGGCCAGGACGAGCTCGTGTTCGACGGCGGCTCGTTCGTGCTCGACGGTGAGGGCGCGCTCGTCGCGAAGATGCCGCAGTTCGACGAAGGGCACGCGATCGTCGAATTCGACGGCGCGCGCCCGCTGCCCGGCACGATCGCGCCCGAGCTGCCGGTCGACGCGCAGGTCTATCGCGCGCTCGTGACCGGCGTGCGCGACTACATCGGCAAGAACGGTTTCCCCGGCGTGCTGATCGGGCTGTCGGGCGGCGTCGATTCGGCGCTGGTGCTCGCGGTTGCCTGCGACGCGCTCGGGCCCGAGCGCGTGCGCGCGGTGATGATGCCGTCGCGCTACACGGCCGACATCTCGACCACCGACGCGGCGGAGATGGCGCGGCGCGTCGGCGTGCGCTACGACGAGATCGCGATCGCGCCGATGTTCGACGCGTTCCGCACGGCGCTCGCGGGCGAGTTCGCGGGCCGCGCGGAGGACGCGACGGAAGAGAACATCCAGGCGCGCATCCGCGGCACGCTGCTGATGGCGTTGTCGAACAAGTTCGGCTCGATCGTGCTGACGACCGGCAACAAGAGCGAGATGGCGGTCGGCTACTGCACGCTGTACGGCGACATGGCCGGCGGCTTCGCGGTGATCAAGGACATCGCGAAGACGCTGGTCTACCGGCTGTGCCGCTATCGCAACGCCACTGCAGACTACGGGCTGCGCGACGTGATCCCCGAGCGGATCCTGACGCGCGCGCCGTCGGCCGAACTGCGCGAGAACCAGACGGACCAGGACAGCCTGCCGCCGTACGACGTGCTCGACGCGATCATGCGGATGTACATGGAGGAGGACCGGCCGCTCGCGGAGATCGTCGCGGCCGGCTATGCGGAGGCCGACGTCGCGCGCGTGACGCGGCTCATCAAGATCAACGAATACAAGCGCCGCCAGGCGCCGATCGGCATTCGCGTCACGCATCGCGCGTTCGGGCGCGACTGGCGCTATCCGATCACGTCACGCTTTACCGAACGTCTCGACTGAGCCGTGCCGCGCCGTGCGCGGCTGGCCGGCTTACGGCTTACACTTACGGCTTAAAATCGGGATCGCGATTTTTCATCCAAACGAGCATTGAGGGACAACCATCATGAAACGCATCACCGCCATCATCAAGCCGTTCAAGCTGGACGAAGTCCGCGAAGCGCTCGCCGAAGTGGGCCTCACCGGCCTGACCGTGACGGAAGTGAAGGGCTTCGGCCGCCAGAAGGGGCACACCGAGCTGTATCGCGGCGCCGAATACGTGGTCGACTTCCTGCCGAAGATGAAGATCGAGGTGGTCGTCGCGGAAGCGCAGGTCGACCAGGTGATCGACGCGGTGATCGGCGCGGCGCGCACGGGCAAGATCGGCGACGGCAAGATCTTCGTGTCGGACGTCGAGCGCGTGATCCGCATCCGCACCGGCGAAGAGAACGAAGCGGCGGTCTGAGCGCCGCATCGGGCCCGTTCGGCAGAGCGGGCAGATCGGGCCGCGGATCGCACGATTCCGGGCCGCCAATAAAAAACGGTGCGGATACCCGGGTGGGTACCGCACCGATACGCGCCTCTCGCAGCAGCGTGGAAAGTGTTGTCGAATCGTTCTCTGGACGGCGCCTGATCAGAACAGGTGCTGGATGCCGGCGTAGACGCCGGTCTGGCTGCCGCCCGGATGCGGGTTGCCCGTCGACACGGCGGTGCCTGCACCGTTCGCGTTCAGGCCGAAGTTGGCCGTCGAGCTGTTGCGCACCGTCGCGACCTGCACGTCGAACAGCGTGCGCTTCGAGATGTTGTACGAACCGCCGACCGTGTAGATGTTCGCGTTGCCGCCGCCGTGGTTGGCGTTCACGTGGTACACGGCCGCGATCAGCGCTGCCGCCGGCGTGGCCTGCCACGTCACGCCGCCCCAGACCTGCTGGGTGCCGGTGATGCCGTTGTTGACGGCCGGGCCGCCGCTGCCGTCCGCGTGCGACGACTGGTAAGCCGCCTGCAGCTTGAACTGGCCGAGGAACACGTTCAGGCCCGCGAAGTATTCACGCGAGTAGTTGAACACGTCCGAGAAGCGGCCGTTGCTGTCGCGCGTTTCGTCGTAGATGCCGCGCAACTGGAACAGCGAGTTCGTGTACGTGACCTGTGCGCCGGCTGCACGGCCCGGCTGGCCAGCCGTCGTGTTGCCGTTGAAGCTGGTCGAGTTCGAGAACGCGAACTGGCCGTAGAAGTCGAGGCCGTAGAACTGCGGCGACTGGTACGACACGTTGTTGCTGGTCTTGTTCCAGTTGCGGCCGCGCACGAGCGATGCCGACGACCAGCTCGACTGGCCCAGCGGATCGAAGTCCCACACGCCGTTCGCGATCGCGAGTTCGCGACCCAGCAGCAGCGTACCGTAGCGGTCGTTGGAGATGCCGACGGTCGCGAAACGATCCCAGATCGAGCCGCTGAAGCCGCCCGTCATCGTGTTGAACGCGCCTTCGAGGTGGAACAGGACCTTGTTGCCGCCGCCGATGTCCTCGCTGCCCTTCAAGCCCCACAGGCTCGTGCCCCAGTCGCCGCTTTCCGCGCGCACTTGGTGGCCGTTCTGCAGGCCGTTCAGGTACTCAAGGCCGGCATCCAGGCGACCATACAGCGTGACGCTGCTCTGCGCGTGCGCCGTAACCACCCCAGCAGCCATCAGCGCGGCCGCGACCAAAGCTTTCTTCATCATCTCCTCCATACCCTGTCAAAAAGTCAACCCAGACTGCACGAGATGCCCGGAGCAGCGAGCGCCGGGCAAAAGCGAAAAGCGGGATAACCAGGGAGACCTCGTGCAGAGCCGGTAAGCGCGGCACGCGGGCAAGCGGACGGAAAACCGTTGAGCGGTCCCGCGCGGCCGGGTCGGCTTGCGGGGTCTCCTTGTTGTGTCGTGAAGCTAAACTACATTTCACGAACTTCGTTTTGCTACTTTGGTTACTAATTTAGCAAAAATACAATTTTGTGGCGATGGAAATCGTTGTTTGACTAACACGTGTCGCCAATTTGCCATGCAACAGAGTGCGCAGCGGGAGCCCAAGGGGCCGTCGATTCCCGGAAAACCCTTGTGAGACAAGGGAGACACGGATTCGGCGCCGGTGGGTCAAGGATTGCCACTATTGACGTTGCCGGAGCGCGAGCGTAGGCGCCGGAGACGCGAAATTGGTAAGTATTTCGTAATGAATTGGCGGCGGTCCGCCGCTGCCCGGGCGTGCCGGAAACGCTGGTGCGGCGGGGCGTCCCGCGCGCCGCACCGGAGCGTCGAACTCAACCGCCCGCCGGCCGGACGTCGAGCAGTTGCGCGCGCAGCCATCGGTGCGCATCGGTGCGCGCATGCTTCGCGTGCGAGTAGACCTTCACCGTGTAGCGCGGGATCTCGAACGGCGCGGGGAAGATGCGGATCGGCGCCGCGTGGCGCAGCGCCTGCGCGGCACGGTTCGGCACCGTCATCAGGAGTGCCGATTCCGCGATCACGAACGGTGCGGCCAGCACGCTCGGCAACTGCATGGCGACCTGCCGCGCGAGGCCGAGCCGGTCGAGCACGTAGTCGACGACGCCGCGCGACTCGTTCCACGGCGTGACGACCACGTGGCGTGCCGCGAGGTACTGGTCGAGCGTCAGCCGGCGGCGGATGTCCGGATGCGTGGCGCTCGCGATCACCACGTAGTCGTCCGAGAACCAGTCGAAATCCTCGATGCCCGGCGCGTCGGCGGCCGACTCCTCGTGATAGCCGAGCGCGAAGTCGATGCGGCCGGCCGCGAGTTCGTCGATCGAAATCTTCCGGTCGGAGTGGACGACGCGGATCCGCAGCCGCGGCGCGACCTGCTCGATACGCGCGAGCAACGCCGGCAGCACCGCGAACGCCGTGTAGTCGCTCGCGGCGAACACGAACGTGCGGTCGCTTTGCGCGGGATCGAAGCGGCGTGCGCGGGCGAGCCCCTTCGACATCGTGTCGAGCGCGTCGCCGGCCCAGGTGGCGATGTCGTCGGCGCGCACGGTCGGCTGCATCTCGTTGCCAAGGCGCACGAACAACGCATCGCCGATCGCTTCGCGCAGCCGGGCGAGCGCGTGGCTGAGCGCGGACGGGCTCATCGCCAGCTCGTGCGCGGCTGCGGCGACCGAGCGGTGGCGGTACAGCGCGTCGAACGCGAGCAGCAGGTTCAGGTCGAGACGGCGCAGATCGGGATGCATCATGTTCATGTCAGAATGAAGAAACTGCACTTCCTGCAGTTGTGCCGTGAACGTAGCATGTCGATCCGGGCGGCGTCACGCGCGATTGCGCGAGCGCCGCCGCATCCCGTTTTCAGTCCGGGCCGAAGGAGGGCTCCCCACCGTGCAAATCGACATCCGTTCGGCCACCGTCGCCGACGTGCCGCAGATCCTGCGTTTCATCACCGAGCTGGCCATCTACGAGAAGGCGGAGCATGAAGTGGTCGCGACGCCTGCATCGCTCGAGCGCAGCCTGTTCGGCGAAGGTTCGCCCGCGCGTGCGCTGATCTGCGAGGTCGACGGCGAGCCGGCCGGCTTCGCCGTGTATTTCTTCTCGTATTCGACGTGGCTCGGCCGCCAGGGCCTGTATCTCGAGGATCTGTACGTGTCGCCGCGCTTTCGCGGCGCGGGCGCCGGGCTGCGGCTGCTGAAGGCGCTCGCGCGCGTCGCGGTGGATACCGGCTGCGGGCGTTTCGAATGGAGCGTGCTCGACTGGAACGAGCCGGCGATCCGCTTCTACGAAAGCGTCGGCGCCGCGCCGCAGAGCGAATGGGTGCGCTACCGGCTCGCGGGCGACGCGTTGCGCGCGTTCGCCGACGGCGCGCCGGTGGACGCCGCATAAACGCAAAACGGGCGCCGCATGGCGCCCGTTCGTGCATCGCGAAGCGGGGAAGCGCCCGTTACTTGAGGCTGCCCGACAGGAACCCGCGCAGGCGTTCACTCTTCGGATTGGCGAACACTTCCGACGGCACGCCTTCTTCCTCGACGCGCCCCTGGTGCAGGAACATCACATGATTCGACACGTTGCGCGCGAAGCCCATCTCGTGCGTGACGACGATCATCGTGCGGCCTTCCTCGGCGAGCTTCTGCATCACCTTCAGCACTTCGCCGACCAGTTCCGGGTCGAGCGCCGACGTCGGCTCGTCGAACAGCATCACGTCCGGATGCATCGCCAGCGCCCGCGCGATCGCGACACGTTGCTGCTGGCCGCCCGACAGGTGCGACGGATACTGCTTCTCGACGCGCGGCGCGAGACCGACCTTCTCGAGGTACTCGCGCGCGCGGTCTTCAGCTTCCTTCTTCGGGATGCCGAGCACGTTGACGGGCGCTTCCATCACGTTCTCGAGCACGTTCATGTGCGACCAGAGATTGAAGTGCTGGAACACCATCGACAGCTTGGTGCGCACGCGCTGCAGCTGCTTCGAATCCGCGGCGCGCAGCGCGCCCGTCTTGTCGAGCGCGGTGCGCACTTCCTCGCCGTCGACGAAGATGCGGCCGGAGTTGGGCTGTTCGAGGAAGTTGATGCAGCGGAGCATCGTGCTCTTGCCGGAACCGGACGAGCCGATCACGCTGATCACGTCGCCCGAGTTCGCCTTCAGCGATACGCCCTTGAGCACCTCGTTGTCGCCGTACCGCTTGTGCAGATCGTCGACGAAAAGCTTCTGAGTCTGGGAATTCATGAATAGTCCTGCGGAAACTTACTTGCCTTGCGGGCGCAGATACGCGAGCCAGCGACGCTCGGCCTGGCGGAACAGCCACACGAGCGCGAACGAGATCACGAGATAGAGCAGGGCGGCAATGCCGAACGCGTGGAACGACATGTAGGTCGCCGAGTTCACGTCGCGCGCGATCTTCAGGATGTCCGGCACGGTCGCGGTGAACGCGACGGTGGTCGCGTGCAGCATCAGGATCACTTCGTTGCTGTAGAGCGGCAGCGCGCGGCGCAGCGCGGACGGCAGGATCACGCGGCGATACATCGTGAAGGTGGACATCCCGTACGCGCGCGCGGCTTCGATCTCGCCGTACGACGTCGCCTTGATCGCGCCCGCGAAGATCTCGGTGGTGTACGCGCAGGTGTTCAGCGTGAACGCGAGCAGCGTGCAGTGCATCCCGTCGCGGAAGAACGCGTCGAGCAGCGGCGTGCCGCGTACGGCCTGCAGGCTGTAGAGGCCGGTGTAGCAGAGCAGCAGCTGCACGTAGAGCGGCGTGCCGCGGAACACGTACGTATAGAGCCACACGGCGCTCGACAGCCACTTCTTCTTCGACACGCGGGCCACCGCGAGCGGCACCGACAGGCAGAAGCCGAGGCCGATCGACACGACCAGCAGCCACAGCGTGATCGCGACGCCGGTGATCCGGAAGCCGTCGGTGTAGAGGTAGTTGCGCCAGTATTCTTGGATGAGTTCGATCATAGGTCAGCCTTGCGGACACCGGTCGAGTAGCGCTTTTCGAGCCACATCAGCACGAAGTTCGAGATCGTCGTGATGGCGAGGTAGACCGCACCGGCGATCAGCGTGAAGAAGAAGAACCGCAGCGTGCCCTTGCCGGCGTCCTGCGACGCCTTCACGACGTCCGCGAGGCCGATGATCGACACCAGCGCGGTCGATTTCACGAGCACCTGCCAGTTGTTGCCGATGCCGGGCAGCGCGAAGCGCATCATCTGCGGGAACATGATCCGCGTGAACACCTGCCAGTTGCTCATCCCGTACGCGCTGCCGGCCTCGAGCTGGCCGCGCGGCACCGACAGGAAGGCGCCGCGGAAGGTCTCGGTGAAGTACGCGCCGTAGATGAAGCCGAGCACGAGCACGCCGGCGAGGAACGGGTCGATGTCGATCTGGTCCCAGCCGAGCGCGTCGGTCGCCATGTTCAGCCAGATCTGCAGGCTGTAGAACAGCAGCAGCATCAGCACGAGGTCGGGCACGCCGCGGATCAGCGTCGTGTAGACGGTGCCGGCGCCGTTCGTGAAGCGGTTGCGCGACAGCTTCGCGCCCGCGCCGAGCAGGCCCAGCAGGAACGACAGCGCGAGCGAAAGCACCGCCAGCTTGACGGTTTGCCAGGTGCCGGCGAGGATCAGCGGGCCGTAGCCTTGTAGAAACATATGTGGTCCCTGGTGTGGTCCCGGACGGCGCACGCGGTGCGCCGCGAAAGACGCGCCCGCCAAGCTGCGCGGAACGCCCCGTACGTATCATGACCGTCCGCCCCGGCAACGGTGCCGGGCCAGCCCGTCGCGCGAGCGGCGGGCGAGCGGGGCGGGCGGCGCGTGGTTGACTGCCTGTCGTGCCGGACGCGGGGCCGCCCCCGCATCCGCTTCCCGCCATTGTCGGCGCTCAGCGCGCCGAGTAGACGCTGAACGAGAAATACTTGTGCGACAGCCGGTCGTACGTGCCGTCCTTGTGCATATCGGCCAGCGCCTTGTTGATCTTGAGCTTCAGGTCCGTGTCGTCCTTGCGCAGGCCGATCGCGGTGCCGTCGCCGATCGTCTTCGGATCCTTCACCTCCGGGCCGGCGAACGCGAAGCCCTTGCCGCGCGGCGTGCGCAGGAAGCCGTAGTCGGCCTGCAGTTCATCCTGCAGCGTCGCGTCGAGGCGGCCCGAGCCGAGATCGGCATAGACCTGGTCCTGGTTCTGGTAAGGAACGATCGTCACGCCCTGCGGTTCCCAGTACGCCTTCGCGTAGGATTCCTGCGTCGAGCCCTGTTCGACGCCGACGTGCTTGCCCTTGAGCGACGCGACTGTCGGCAGCAGCGGCGAGCCGGCCTTCGCGATCATCCGCGCGGGCGCGTCGTACACCTTGTCGGAGAAGTCGATCTGCTCGCGACGCTTGTCCGTGACGGTCAGCGACGACACGATGACGTCGTACTTCTTCGCCTTCAGTGCGGGGATGATCCCGTCGAGATCCTGCGCGACCCACACGCACTTCACGTTGATCCGCTTGCAGATTTCCTTGGTGAGATCGACGTCGAAACCGACGATCTCGCCGCTCGGCGCGGTCGACTCGAACGGCGGGTAGCTGGCATCGACACCGATCCGCACGGTCTTCCACTCTTTCGCGAAGGCGCTGCCCGCCACGAGGGCGAGGGCGGCGCACAGGGCGGCCTTCTTCATTTCCATCCTTTTGTCGCTCACTTCCGGGGAGGCGCTCGCGGCCGGTCGGGCCGGGCGCCGCGGCGTATTCTAGACGGCCAAAATTCGTGTTTCGGCGCGCAGGCAACGGCGCTCGCCGGACGGGCGAACGCCAAAAGGGCGGTATTTTACCCGAACGCGATACCCGGAAAACGGCAATCCGGCGCGACCGATCGATTCTTCGATCCGGGCGTTGCGGCAATCGTGGTATTCACAACGAGCATTGCGCCGATTGGGTTCGCGAGTGCAACGATGCGGTGCGCGGGCGGCGGATTGTGGCGCGCCCGGCGCGCCCCTACAGTGCAGGTAAACCCGAAGAATGAATATCTGCCTGCCGGAGTGCCCGCCCCATGTTCCAGATCCGCCGCGCCGCCGACCGCTGCCACACGCGCCAAGGCTGGCTCGAATCGAGCCACAGCTTTGCGCTTGCCGGCGCCGCCGGGGCCGCGCATCCGCCGCTCGGCGCGCTGCGCGTGCTGAGCGAGGACCGGATCGCGCCGACGCGCGGCTTCGGGATGCAGCCGCGCCGCGACCTCGAAATCGTCACCTGCGTGCTCGACGGCGCGCTCGCGCATCGCGACAGCCTCGGCAACGGCGCCATCGTGCGGGCCGGCGGCGTCCAGCGGGTGAGCGCCGGCACGGGGCTGATGCACAGCGAAACCAATGCGTCGCGCGACCGGGTGCTGCATCTGCTGCAGATCTGGCTGCAGCCGGCCGAGCGGGGCGGACGGCCCGGCTACGCGGAGCGGCATTTCGCCGACGACGAGAAGCGCGGCCGCCTGCGGCTCGTCGCGTCGCCGGACGGCGACGACGGCGCGCTGTCGATCCGCGCGGATGCGCGGATCTTCGCGGCGCTGATCGATGGCGACGAGACGGCGACATTCGGCGTGCAGGCCGGGCGCAATGCCTATGTGCACGTGGTGCGCGGCGACGTGGAGGTCAACGGCCACGCGCTGGCCGCGGGCGACGGCGCGCGGATCGCCGGGGTAGACGCGGTCGCGTTCGCACGCGGCCGGGCGGCCGAGGTGCTGCTGTTCGACGTCGCCTGAAATGAAACGGGGGACGCGGGCCGGGTGCCCGCGTCCCCTGCGATGCCGCCCGGGGAGGCGGCCCGCCGGCTTACTGCGCCGGTGCCGACGCGCCCTTGGCCGCGCGGTGCTGCTCCCAGCGTTCCTTCATCTTCTCGTGACGCTGCTCCATCCGCGCGAACTGCTGCTTCAGCGCGGTGCTGACCGTCGTCTTCTGCTGGTCGTTCAGCCCGTTGTAGAACGCGAGCCAGGCGGCCGAGCTCTGCTCGCGCAGCTGCGCATTCTGCTGCTCGGCCTGCTGGCGGGCGGTGTGCATCGCGTTCAGGTCGAGGATCGGCTGGTTCTGCTGCGCCTTGAACTGCTCGCGCATCTGCTCGTGGCTCTTGCGCATCGCTTCATGGTTCTGCTTCATCGTGTTGACGGCCGTCTGCCACTGCTGTTCCTGCGACGCGTTGAGCTTGAGCTGGTCGTGCAGCTTCATGATCACGCCGAACGGGCCGCCGTCATGGCCGCCGTGCATCTGGTGCATGCCGGGGCCGCCCGGCGGCGGCATGTCGTTGGGCTGCGCCGCATGCGCGGTGCCGAATGCGAGAGCGAGCACGGTGGCGGCCGCAATGGCCACGCGGGAAGTGTTCTTATACATTTCAGAAACTCCTTGTATCCAAAGGGTCCGGCGATGCGGTGCGCGGGGTGACCCGGGTGCCGCATCCGGTAAGACGCAGGTTAGCGGGGCGTGCTCCGGCGGGTGTTACGCGGGATGGCTGCCGGGTTACGGCGCATTACAGTTCCCTTGCGCCGTAACCCGCAGTAACCCTTTCGTCCCTTTGTTTCGTTCTTCGACTCCGCGCTCGCGCGCTAAACTTCGAGCCATGACTACCCAGATCCTCATCGTCGACGACGACCAAGAACTCCGAGACCTGCTGCGCGACTATCTCGTGCGCCAGGGGATGGAAGTGTCCGTGCTGCACGACGCGGCGACGCTCGAGAAGCGCCTCGAGCGCGAGCGGCCCGACCTGATCGTGCTGGACCTGATGATGCCGGGCGTGGACGGCCTGACCGCGCTGCGCCAGCTGCGCGCAGCCGGCGACGACATCCCCGTGATCATGCTGACCGCGCGCGCGGACGACGTCGATCGCATCGTCGGGCTCGAGCTCGGCGCGGACGACTACCTCGGCAAGCCGTTCAACCCGCGCGAGCTGCTCGCGCGCGTGCAGGCCGTATTGCGCCGCCGCCGCGCGACGCCGTCGGCGGCGGCGCCCGAGCAGCGCGAGCCGTTCGCGTTCGGCCGCTTCGTGCTCGACTTCCAGGCGCGCACGCTGTCGGTCGACGGCAAGCCGGCGACGCTGTCGAGCAGCGAATTCGCGCTGCTGAAGATCTTCGTGAATCACGCGCTGCGCACGCTCACGCGCGAACGGCTGCTCGAGCTGCTGCACGGGCCCGAGTACGACGGCACCGACCGCGGCATCGACGTCCAGGTATGGCGCCTGCGCCGCATCCTGGAAACGGATCCGTCGACGCCGCGCTTCATCCAGACGGTCCGCGGGCGCGGCTACGTGTTCGTGCCCGACGGCGAGGCCCATGCGCAAGCCCATTGATTCACTGTTCGGGCGGCTGGCGCTGCTGGTCGTCGGCGTGTTGCTCCTGTCGCACTTCGCGTGGTTCTTCGCGATGCGCCTCGAGCGCAATCAGATGCAGACGCGTTATGCCGTCGAGGAGGCCGCGTTCCTCGTCGACGCCGTGCGCCAGCACGTCGAGCGCACGCCCGACCAGCCGCTGCCGTCGCGGGTGCGGCTGGTGTCGCCGGACAGTCCCGATGTGCCGAAAGACGCCGATTCGAACCTGGCGGCGCCGCTCAAGCGTTTCCGCGACGACGTGAGCGAGCGGATGCCGCCCGGCACGCTGGTCGAGATCGGCGCGCCGGGCCATCCGCCGGTGCTGTGGGTCAAGGAGCCGAGCGACCGCAACTGGATCGTGGTGCCGGTGCAGCCGCTGCGCCCGCCGCGCTCGCTCGACCGGATGCTGCTGTGGCTCGGCACGATTTTCTCGGCCGGCGTGATCGCCGCGCTGTTCGCGGCCTGGCAGCTGCAGCAGCCGCTGCGCTCGCTGGCGCGCGCGGTCGCGCGCTTCGGCCGCGGCCAGCCGGTGCCGCCGTTGCGCGAGCGCGGCCCGCGCGAGCTGCGCCAGCTCACGCACGGCTTCAACCAGATGGTGGAACAGGTGTCGCAGGCGGAGAGCGACCGTGCGGTGATGCTGGCCGGCGTCGCGCACGACCTGCGCACCCCGCTCGCCCGGATGCGCCTGCGCGCGGAAATGATGGACGACGCACGGCTGCGCGACGGCGTGGTGCGCGATGTCGACTCGATGTCGCACATCGTCGACCAGTTCCTCGTGTTCGCGCACGGCGGGGCGGACCGCAGCGAGCCCGTGCCGGTCGACCAGACCTGCGAGCGGATCGCCCGCAGCTATCGCGCGGTCGCACCGAACGCGCCGGCGGTCCAGACGCATCTGGCCGCCGACGAAGGCTTCCGCCTGCCGACCGCGACGCTCGACCGGATCCTGTCGAACCTGCTGGACAATGCGCATGCGTACGGCGCGCCGCCCGTGCTCGTCGAGACGGCGCGTACGCCGGCGGGTTACGTGCTGTCGGTCAGCGACAGCGGCGGCGGGATTGCGCCGCGCGACCTGGCGGCCGCGACGCGGCCGTTCGTGCGGCTCGACCCCGCGCGCGGCGGGAACGGCCACAGCGGGCTCGGGCTGGCGATCGTCGAGCGGCTGGTGCTGCGGCTGGGCGGGGCATGCGAGATCGGCAATCGTCCCGAGGGCGGCCTGCGCGTGGCGATGACGTTCCCGTTCGACGTGGTGCCGAAGGACGAACTTCACGCCCAGGCCGCGTAAGCGGCGCATGCGGCGCCTGCCGGGCAGGCGCCGCGCGGCATCATTCGCCGAACAGCGTGCCGAGCGTCTCGGCGGCGTTGCTGTCGATGGTGTTGTAGGTCACGCTCGTGGCCTCGAAGATATAGACGGTCGTATAGCGGCCGAGGCGCTCCAGGATCTCCTCCTGCAGCGATTCCGGCACGACGTTCATGTTCAGGTACCACGCCGTCGACGACAGCCGGGTCTGGAACGACCCGTACTCCTGCATCAGCTCGTAGAACGCATCGGCGTCCTGATCGCGGCAGACGATCACCAAGTTTCCTGCCATTCGCTTCCTCCCGCTGGTCGGTCGATCCCTGGCGGCTATGGGGCAAGCGACGCCGGGGGCTAGCCCCGATCATACCTGCTTCGCCGCAATCGTCCGCTGACGTCCGGCATGGTTTGCGTCCGTGTGTGGCTGGCGGGTTCCCGGCCGGCCCGGATCACGGCATAATTCGGGGCCTGCATGCCGGCCGGACGACCGCGGCCGGGCTGCTCCGCACCGCACGCCTGCCGTTCGCCCGCGTGCCGGGCACGATCCGTGCGCCGCCCGCGCGCCGCGCCGAGCCGGCCCCGAACGGTTGAACCTGAAATACAGGTTGGTGTAGTGTCGTGCCGTCGCGGCCCGACTCGCCGCGCCCGGGGGCGCAGCTTGCACGCACGGCGCCCCGCGCCGGCGTGAGATCGTGAATCAATCGAATTACCGCGTCGAATTACCGCGCCCGTGCGCTTTGCCATGAATCAACATCGTCTGCCGGCTTCGTTCGGCCTTACCGGGGAGGGCGCCTGATGGACGTCGGATTCTTCAATCCGAACCGGACCGCCAACGCGTCCGCGTGGCGCGTCTTGCCGAACCGGTGGGACTTCATCGCGTTTCCGCTGATCATCTGCCTGATCGCGATGGCGGTCGTCGGCTTTCATGAAACGATGGCGCCGATCGGGACCCTTCAGACCCAGAAGATCTCGCTCGACCCGTCGAACCTGCCCGAATACGCGTTGCGCACCACGCTGCGGATGCTCGCCGCGATGGTCGCGTCGCTCGCGTTCACGCTGGTGTACGGCACGCTCGCCGCGAAAAGCCGCCGTGCCGGCATGGTGCTGATCCCGATCCTCGACATCCTGCAGTCGGTGCCGGTGCTCGGCTTCATCTCGTTTACGGTCACGTTCTTTCTCGCGCTGTTCCCGAGCCGTGTGCTCGGCGCCGAGCTCGCGGCGATCTTCGCGATCTTCACGAGCCAGGCGTGGAACATGACGTTCAGCTTCTACCAGTCGCTGCGCACGGTGCCGCGCGATCTGGACGAAGTGTCGCGCGGCTTCCACCTGACGTCGTGGCAGCGCTTCTGGAAGCTCGAGGTGCCGTTCTCGATGCCGGGGCTGATCTGGAACATGATGATGTCGATGTCGGGCGGCTGGTTCTTCGTCGTTGCGTCGGAAGCGATCACCGTCGGCAACCAGACCATCACGCTGCCGGGCATCGGCGCGTATCTCGCACAGGCGATCTCGGACAAGAACTTCGGCGCGATCGGCTGGGTGATCCTGACGATGACGGTCGTGATCCTCGCCTACGACCAGTTCCTGTTCCGCCCGCTGATCGCATGGGCCGACAAGTTCCGGATGGAGAACACCGCGTCGGGCGATGCGCCGCAATCCTGGCTGCTCGACCTCGTGCGCCGCACGCGCCTGATTCACCAGCTGCTCGTGCCGGCCGGCTGGTTCTTCGCGAAGGCGGCGCGGATTCCGCTGCGCCTGCCGCTGTCGGGCGCGATGCGCTTCTCGCTGCCGAAGGTCGAGAAGAAGGCATCGCGCACGGTCGACATCGCATGGGCGGCGCTCGTGCTGCTCGGCACGGCCTATATCGTGTGGCGCGTCGTCAGCTTCGTGTCGACCGGCGTGACGATGGCCGAGGTCGGGCACGTCGTCGCGCTCGGGCTCATCACGCTGCTGCGCGTGGTCGTGCTGATCTCGATCGCGTCCGTGATCTGGGTGCCGATCGGTGTGTGGGTCGGGCTGCGCCCGAAGCTGGCCGAGAAGCTGCAGCCGCTCGCGCAGTTCCTCGCCGCGTTCCCGGCGAACCTGCTGTTCCCGGTGTTCGTGATCGTGATCGCGCGCTTCCACCTGAACCCCGACATCTGGCTGTCGCCGCTGATCGTGCTCGGCACGCAGTGGTATATCCTGTTCAACGTGATCGCGGGCGCGACGTCCTATCCGAACGACTATCGCGAAGCCGCGACGAACTTCCGGATCCGCGGCTGGCAATGGTGGCGCCAGGCGATCCTGCCCGGCATCTTCCCGTACTACGTGACCGGCGCGATCACCGCATCGGGCGGCGCGTGGAACGCGAGCATCGTGTCGGAAGCGGTGCAGTGGGGCACGACCAAGATCGAGGCGCACGGCCTCGGCGCGTATATCGCGCAGACCACCGCCGCAGGCGACTTTCCGAAGATCATCCTGGGCATCGCCGTGATGTCCCTGTTCGTCACCCTGTTCAACCGCCTGCTGTGGCGCCCGCTGTATGCCTTCGCCGAAGCGAAGCTGCGGCTCGACTGAGACCGATTGAGAGCGAAACGCGATGCACAATCCGAATGCTGTAAACGCCCCCGTCCAGACGTCCCAGCCGCCGCGCCTCGGTGAGGAAATCCTGCGCGTCGATCATGTCTGCCGCGGTTTCAACAAGACGCAGGGCGAGTTGCTCGTGCTCGACGATGCGAACCTGTCGCTGCGCGAAGGCGAGATCGTCGGGCTGCTCGGCCGTTCGGGCTCGGGCAAGTCGACGCTGCTGCGGATCATCGCCGGGCTGATCGAGCCGACCGGCGGTGACGTGACCTATCTCGGCAAGCCGCTGCGCGGCCCGGCCGAAGGCGTCGCGATGGTGTTCCAGACCTTCGCGCTGTTTCCGTGGCTGACCGTGCTGCAGAACGTGGAAGCTGGCCTCGAAGCACTCGGCGTCGGCGCACGCGAGCGGCGCGAACGCGCGCTCGCTGCGATCGACCTGATCGGTCTCGACGGCTTCGAGAATGCGTATCCGCGCGAGCTGTCGGGCGGCATGCGCCAGCGCGTGGGTTTCGCGCGCGCGCTCGTGGTCGATCCGACGATCCTGCTGATGGACGAGCCGTTCTCGGCACTCGACGTGCTGACGGCCGAAACGCTGCGTACCGACCTGCTCGACCTGTGGACGCAAGGCCGCATGCCGATCAAGTCGGTGCTGATCGTCACGCACAACATCGAGGAAGCGGTGTTCATGTGCGACCGGATTCTGGTGCTGTCGTCGAACCCGGGCCGCGTGATCGCCGAGATCAAGGTGCCGTTCAAGCATCCGCGCAACCGGCTTGACCCGGCGTTCCGCAAGCTCGTCGACGACATCTACGCGAAGATGACCGCGCGCCAGACCGGCGAGGCGACGAAGAAGGGGCTCGAGCTCGGCAGCTGGCTGCCGCAGGTGTCGACCAACCTGATGGCCGGCCTGATCGAGACGCTCGCGATGGCGCCGTACCACGGCCGTGCCGACATGCCGGAAATCGCGCGCACGCTGCATCTTGAGGTCGACGACCTGTTCCCGATCGCCGAAGTGCTGCAGTACCTCGGCTTCGCCGACGTGCGCGAAGGCGACGTGTTCCTGACGCCGCCGGGGCGCGTGTTCGCGGAATTCGGCACGCAGGAACGCAAGCTGATGTTCGCGGATCACCTGCTGAAGCACGTGCCGCTCGCCGCACGGATCAAGAAGGTGCTGAACGAGCGCCCGGGCCATCGTGCGCCGCGCGTGCGTTTCGAGCAGGAGCTGGAGGATTTCCTGTCGGACGGCGCGGCGGAGGAAACGCTCGACGCGGTGATCGACTGGGGCCGTTACGGCGAGATCTTCTCGTACAACGACCAGACCGAAATCTTCAGTCTCGAGGACGTCGAGTCCTGAGCCGCCGAGCCGGGCCGTCTGGCCCGGCATCCGCATGCGCGGCGCCTGCCAGGCGCCGTGCATCGCATCGTTACTGCAGGTTACCCCAGCGGTCGACCGCCGGTTCGGCCGACGCCCACTTCCAGTGCGTGCCTTGCTGGCATACATTCGCGAAATACCAGTCGGCCTTGTCGCCGTCCTTCACCGAGAACGCGAATTCCTTGCACAGCGCAAGCGCCGTCGAGTAAGCGCGCGTGACGCGCACCTCACCTTCGCCGTTTTCGAGCGGCAGCGTGTTCTTCACGTTCCACGGCTTCACTTCGCCGACGGCCAGGCTGCCGGCCGCCTTCGCGATCGCGTCCTGCTGGTTCTGATGGAGCTGTTTCATCGTGCGGTTGACGGCCTCGTCGGTCGCCGCCTGCACGGCGATCCCGACACCGATGCCGACGGCCGGGTTCGCGGTGACGAGGCCCGTCGCCGCGCCGGCGAGCGCACCGCTCGCCGCGCCGACCGAGCCGCAGCCCGACAGCGCGGCGCTGGCCGCGCACAGTGCGCCGATCGCAGCGATTCGGATCGCGACGCTCATTGCAGCGCGCCCCAGCGTTCGGTCGCCGGTTCCGCCGACGCCCATTTCCACACGGGACCGTCGCGGCAGATCGTGGCGACATAGAACGCCGATTGCGCGGCCTTGTCGGCCTTCGCGGGCGTGTCGACCGCGAACACGATTTCCTTGCAGTCGAGCGGGCCGATGCTGATCATCCGGCTGACCGTCACGCGGCCCTGTTCGTCATCCTCGATCGGAAACGAATGGTGCGTCGTCCACGGCGCGACGCCGCCGACGTCGAGCGGGCCGGCCGCCTTCGCGATCTGTTCCTGCGTGTAGCGGTGCGCGACGCGCTGCGTGTACTGGACGCCCGCACGCGCACCGGCGACGGCGCCGAGGCCGATGCCCGTCGCGACGGCGGCGTTGTTGGTGACCTTGGAAGCGATCGCGGCGCCCGCGATACCGGCGCCGGCGGTCGCGCCTTCGCTGTACAGCGAGTTGCAGCCGGACAGCAGTGCGGCCGTGGCGAGCGCGGCCAGCACGATGCGCGCCGGCATGGCCCGGCGCGGCGGTTCGAAACCCATGTTCATCCCTGAGTGCAAGTCCTGTCTGGGTGAGCGGCGACGCATGCGCGCCCCCTTGCCGCGCCATTGTTTCGCAATGGTCATAGGAAAACTGCAAAGCTTTGACAAATGGCCGGGCGGCGGGTCGCGCGCGTACGCGCGGCGCTATTGTCGGACAGATGGCTGAGCCGGGGTCGAAACGTTACAAATTGAAGGTAATTGTTACCGTGGCATGCGAGGAAGCGACCTAGACTGTTTTGTTATGGAATGTTTCTACGACGGCTCCGAGCCGCGCGCCATATGAGACACCCAGCCATGCGCCGTTCGAAACGGTTTTCTCCCCGGCCGCCCGATGCGGGTGCCGAGCGCCCGCGTCCGCAGACCGACGCGCCGGCCGGCGCGCCCGACGAGACGCCGTCCGACGGCGATCACAACCAGGGCGGCGCACGCCCGGAAGGGCTCGACTATCAACGCGACCTCGGCCAGGAGCAGGACGCTTGAGCCCGTCGCCGCTGTATTCCGCTGCCGCATTTCATTGCGCGCCTGGTTGCATCGCTCACATCTGAATCGCCGCGCGACTGCCTTCGGGCCGTCGCGTCCGCCTTGGCGCGCGCCGTGCGTCATTCAATCGAATCGAGGAGGGGAAGCCGCATGAGCAGATTGATCGTGGTATCGAACCGTGTCGCCGTCGGCGAGGACACGCGCCCGAGCGCAGGCGGTCTCGCGGTCGGCGTGATGGATGCGCTGAAGGAAACCGGCGGCGTCTGGTTCGGCTGGAACGGCGAGATCGTCGGTACGCCCGACACGGAACCGGCGATCCAGCGGGACGGCAACGTCACCTATGCGACGGTGGGGCTGACCCGGCGCGACTACGATCAGTACTACCGCGGCTTCTCGAACGCGACACTCTGGCCGGTGTTTCACTACCGCAGTGATCTCGCGCGCTTCGACCGGCAGGAGTACGCCGGCTATCTGCGCGTGAACGCGATGCTCGCGAAGCAGCTCGCCGCGCTGCTGCGGCCCGACGACTTGATCTGGGTGCACGACTATCACCTGCTGCCGTTCGCGCATTACCTGCGCGAGCTCGGCGTGAAGAATCCGATCGGCTTCTTCCTGCACATTCCGTTTCCGTCGCCCGACATGCTGCGCGTCGTGCCGCCGCACGACGAGCTCGTGAAGTTCATGTGCGCGTACGACATTGCGGGTTTCCAGACCGACGCCGACAAGCAGGCGTTCACCGACTACATCGAGCGGCGCGGCATCGGCGCGGCGAGCGACGACGGGATGCTGCATGCGCACGGCCGCGTCGTGCAGGTTGCCGCCTATCCGATCGGCGTGCATCCGGATGCGATCGCCGAGGCGGCCCTCCAGTATGGCTCGCGCAAGCCGGTGAAGATGCTGCGCGACGCGCTCGGGGGCCGCAAGCTCGTGATGAGCGTCGACCGGCTCGACTATTCGAAGGGGCTCGTCGAGCGTTTCCAGTCGTTCGAGCGGATGCTCGCCAACCAGCCGGGCTGGCAGGGGCGCGTGTCGCTCGTGCAGATCGCGCCGCCGACGCGCTCGGACGTGCAGACCTACCAGCGCATTCGCGAGACGCTCGAAGGCGAGGCCGGCCGTATCAACGGCCGCTTCTCGCAGCTCGACTGGACGCCGATCCAGTACCTGAACCGCAAGTACGAGCGCAATCTGCTGATGGCGTTCTTCCGGATGTCGCAGGTCGGCTACGTGACGCCGTTGCGCGACGGGATGAATCTCGTCGCGAAGGAATACGTCGCGTCGCAGGACCCGGCCGATCCGGGCGTGCTCGTGCTGTCGGAGTTCGCGGGCGCGGCGGCCGAGCTGAGCGGCGCGCTGCTCGTCAATCCGTACGACCTGTCGCAGATGGCCGATGCGCTCGAGCGCGCGCTGTCGATGCCGCTCGCCGAGCGGCGGGCGCGACACGAAGCGAACTTCGCGCGGCTGCGCGAGAACAACCTGTCGGTCTGGCGCGACACGTTCGTCGCCGACCTGCGCAGCGTCGCAGCGGCCGCGTCGGTCACGCGGCGCGCGGGCCGGCGGGCCGCGCATGTCTGAGCGCATGTCCGAGCGCGTGGAGGAGGGGGGCGCGGCAGACGATGCGGCCGCCCGCTTCTTCATCGTCACGGGCGGCCCCGGCTCCGGCAAGAGCACGTTGCTCGATGCGCTCGAGCGCACCGGTTTCGCGCGCTCGCACGAGGCCGGGCGCGGCGTGATCCGCGACCAGATGGCGATCGACGGCCCGGCGCTGCCATGGCGCGACCGGGCCGCGTTCGCCGAACTGATGCTGAACTGGGAAATGCGTTCGCACCATCTCGCGCGAGGCGCGCGCGGGCCCGTGTTCTTCGATCGCGGCGTGCCGGACGTGATCGGTTACCTGCGGCTGACGGGCCTTGCGGTGCCCGCACATGCGGAGGCCGCGGCGCGGCGCTTCCGCTATCACCGGCGCGTGTTCATCGCGCCGCCGTGGCCCGAGATCTACACGCAGGACACCGAGCGCCGGCAGGATTTCGCGGAGGCCGTGCGCACCTACGACGCGATGGTCGACTGCTATACGGCGTATGGTTATCGGCTGATCGAGCTGCCGCGCGTGAGCGTGAAGGCGCGCGTGCGCTTCGTGATGGACGCGCTCGATGCTGCGTGAGCCGCGGGCGCGGTGCGCGGCGGTGTCAGGTCGCCGCGTCAGGTCGCCGCATCAGGCCGCAGCGTCGGGGCGCGGCGACGCGATGCGCAGCATGCTGACCACCGCGGCGACCGCCGCGAACCCCGTGGCGACATAGAGCGCGATCGTCGGACCGCGGTCGGGTGCCAGCCCGAAAATCAGCGCGACGAGCGCGGCACCGAGCGTCTGGCCCGTCAGGCGCGCCGTGCTCAGCATCCCGCCCGCGCCGCCGCTGCGCTCGCGCGGCGCCGACGACAGCATCGCGCGATTGTTCGGCGACTGGAACAGCCCGAAGCCCGCGCCGCACAGCGCCATTCGCCACACGATGTCGACGGTACCCGGGTGCGCGCCGATCGTCGCGAGCGACAGCAGCCCGGCCGCGAACAGCGCGAGCCCGATGCCGCCGAGGATGCCGGCCGAGTAGCGGTCCGACAGCACGCCCGCGAGCGGCGCGGCGAATACGATCACGAGCGGCCACGGCGTCATGTAGAGGCCGGTTTCGACCTGGGAGAAGCCGAGCGAATGCTGTAGCCAGAACGGCAGCGCGACGAACGCGAGCATCTGCGACGTGAACGACGCGACCGACGTGCAGATCGACAGCGCGAACATCGGGATGCGCATCAGGTCGACCGGCAGCAGCGGCGCCGGCTGCGACAGCTGGCGCTTCACGAAGAAGTAGCCGACGCCGAACGCGACAGCCAGCTCGGCCGCGACGTACGCGTGGCTTTCGCCGTGACCGAGCCCGTCGACGGCCATGATCAGCAGGCCGAACACGCACGCGTTCATCAGCGCGCTCGGGATATCGTACGGCGCGTCGTGCAGCGGGTTGGCCGGCAGCGCACGCAGGCTGCCGAACACCGCGGCGATGCCGATCGGCACGTTGACCGCGAACAGCCAGGGCCACGACGCGAACGACAGGATCGCCGATGCGACCGTCGGGCCGATCGCCGACGACAGCGCGACCACCATCGCGTTGATCGACAGCCCGCGCCCGAGCATCGACGAAGGGTAGATCATGCGCACCAGCGCCGCGTTGACGCTCATGATGCCGGCCGCACCGAACCCCTGGATCACGCGCATCACCGCGAGCGTCGGCAGCGATCCGGCGAGCGCGCAGCCGAGCGACGCCGCGGTGAAGAGCGCAAGACCCGCGATGTAGATGCGGCGATAGCCGACGCGTTCGCCGAGCGACGCGAGCGGCAGCAGCGTGATCGTGACCGCGAGCTGGTACGCATTGACGATCCAGATCGATGCGGCATCGGACGCGTGCAGGTCGCGCGCGATCGTCGGCAGCGCGACGTTCGCGATGGCGCCGTCGAGCACGGCGAGCGTGATGCCCAGTGCGACGCAGACGATCGCCCAGTAGCGTTGCGGAAGCGGCAGGCCGGTATCGGCGTTCATGGCGGGAGCGAAAGCGTGGTTGTCCGCGTGCCCGGGTGCCGGTTGCGTGCGCAACCATGCTTGCGGGTGGAGGCGGCGGTGAACGGTCCGGCCAGCCTGGCGGCGCCGGCGCGGGACCGGTCGAGTGTATCACCGGGCCGAATCGCGCGACGCCGACACCGCTGCCGGCCGGCGCGCGCGTTCAGCCTTCGAAATCGAGGCCGCCGAGCCGCACGAGCGGGGCGGCCTGCGTGCGCGACGCGAGGTCGATGTCGCGCGCACCCTCCCATGCGCTCAGCTTCCTCGGCAGCGCGCTCAGGTAGTGCTCGAACCGCACGGGCCCGTCGGGCTCCATCAACCGTTCGATCTCGTCGGTGTCCCAGGTCAGTTCGAGGTTCAGCGGATGCACGAAGCCGCTCACGTGCTCGTGCGGCGCGCTGCGGATTTGCACGCGCGTCGGTTGCCCGTGTCCGCCGTACGGGACGACGTCGGTCAGCACGTGATCGGCGAAGAAGGCGGCGATCGCCTGCGCGATGCGCGGCGCGAATTCGGTATCGAAACGGCGGGCGGTTTCGGGCTGCATGAAGGCGTCTCCAGTGTGCCGAAAATCGTAGCACGGCGGCGCCGCGTTTCGGCGTGCGTGATACCCGTAATGGCGCGTTACCACTTGCTGCATCTATTACGGCCGGGCGCGACCACAATGCATCGCATCCAGTACCACTTCGCGTGGGAGTCCATCATGAAAAAGATTGCCGCTGTATGTGTCCTCGCCGGTTCGCTCGCCGTGGCGGGCCCGGCGTCCGCGCATGGCCGCGACGGGGGCGCCGTCATCGGCGCGCTGATCGGCGGCGCGGTGCTCGGCGCGATCGTGACGTCGGCGATGAATCCGCCCGTCGCGTATCAGGCGCCCGTGTATCAGGCACCGGCCTATCAGCCGCCGACGTACTACCAGGCACCGGCCTACCAGCAGCCGGCTTATCCGACCTACCAGCAGGCGCAATACCAGGACGACGGCCCGAGCTATTGCTACGACCGTTATCAGCGCGCGTACGTGTGCGGTGCGCCCGTGTCGGGCGGCTATGCGCAGCCGGCTGGGTGGTAAGAAGCGGGCACGCGTAGGACGCGCGGGCAGGTTCGGCGTTGCGTAGCCGGCTGCCCGATTTCCGGTGGAGCGGACGACAAAAGGCCCTCGCGGTGATGCGAGGGCCTTGCTTTTTGACGGTCGTCTATCGGCTCGTATCGGCCTCGCGCGGGCCGTGCGTGGATACAAACGGTTGCAATTGCGTCAGTGGCGATGGCCGCCGCCGTTGCCTTGGCCGCGCCCGCCGCCGTCGTCATTCCAGTCGGCGCGGCGTCCGTCGCCGCGGCCCCAGCCGCCGTGACGGGCGCGTTCGCTGCGGTCGCGATCCCAGCCGCCGCGGTCACGATTCCAGCCGTCGCGTCCGCGATCCCAGTCGCGGCGCCCGCGGTCCCAGTCACGCCCGCCGCCACCGCCCCAGATGTTGACCGTCCCGTACACGGGCGACGCCCCGTAGGCCGGCCCGTACGCGTAGCCGGGATCGGAATAGTAGGGCTGTCCGTAGCCGTATCCGGCGTCCGGACCGACGACGCACCCGGCCAGCAGCGTGGCGACGCCGGCGGCAGCAATGAGCTTCAGCATGATGATCTCCGTTGGTTTCCGTATAAGTACCGCGCGCGGGGATCGCCGGCTGTATGCAATTGTGTCGTGAAATTACAGCGTCGTAAGGTCCTGGGGCGAAAGTGTTAGCATCCGGGGCCTATTTGTTTTTCAGGAGCACATCGATGAAATTCGCGATCCGGGCCGTCCTGGCCGCCCTTTGCGTGACGACCGCCGCTGCCTGCGCGGCCGGGCCCGCATCGGCGCCCGCCGTGCCGGCCGAGTCGATCAAGATGTTCCCGCAGCCGACGGCCGGCCAGCAGCGCGCGGTGATCGCGCTGCCCGCGCTCGAGAACGAAGGCGACGCGCGCGTCGAGCTGATGATCGGCAAGACGCTGCAGACCGACTGCAACCAGCAATGGTTCGGCGGGGAGCTGACCGCCGAGGACGTGAAGGGCTGGGGCTATACGTACTATCGCCTGACCGACGTGAAGGGGCCGGCGTCGACGCTGATGGCCTGCCCGGGCCAGGCGCCGCAGCAGCGCTTTGTGCAGGTGCGCGGCGACGGCCAGCTGCTGCGCTACAACAGCCGCCTGCCGCTCGTCGTGTACGTGCCGGACGGTTTCGACGTGCGCTACCGCGTGTGGCATGCGTCGAAGGACGTGCAGCACGCCGTGACGCAGTAACGCATCGGCGCGGTCGTGCAGGGCGCTTGCCGCTGCACGGCCGCGTGTGGTTTCGCTTGCGGGCTTCTTTTCGGGGTCCACCGTTTTATCCGCCGCTTGCGTGTGCGAGCGCCGGCCACGCGGCCAGCGCGGCTTGCGCGACCGCCTCCAGATCGCGACGGCTCGCACCGTCGCGCGCCTGAATCGACATCCCCTGTTGCACCGTCACGTAGTAGCGCGCGATCGCGTCGAGGTTCGCGTGTGCAGAGAGCTCGCCGGTCGCAACGCTTTTGCTCGGCCGCGCGCGTAACGCGGCCACGGTCTGCTCGCGCATCGCGATCAGCGTTTGCCGGACCGTGTCCGAGCGCTCGGCCGGATGCAGCGCCGATAGCGCGATCAGGCAGCCTGCGGGTTTCGAGCGGCGCGTGAACGGATGGCGATTCAGCAGTACGGCAAGGCAGAGGACGTGGCGGCGCTCGACACCCAACGTTCGGACGCTGTGCGTGCCGACGGCGCGATTTTCAGACCGAGGCGGAATTTCGGGAAAATGCTGGTCCCCGACAGAATTCATGCTGGTCCGCCGGCTATGGGAATAGCCGGCAATCTTTGAAGAAATACCCCCAAAAATACCCCCAGAGGTGATCTGTAGAGGGCTCGGGGCAGGACGATGCTCGGCACATTCTGCCGTTGGCCCAAACCCGCCTCATCGCGACGCAAGATGCCGCGGGCATACTGCGGCCCAAATCTGCTCATCTGTCGACATGCTATTCATTGCCGGTCCCGACCGAGACGCACAGGAGCGGGCTGCCGTGGGCGGGAGCATCAGGCGGTTCAAGTCGCAGCAGAAAGTCGAAATACCGTCCGGTGAGTTTCCCGAGTTGTTCCTGTACTGCGCCGAGCCGGATCAGGCATTGGGCGTCCCAGTTCATACCCACGACGAGTTCGTTCGTTTCGCACTTCCACTCGCTCAGTAGAATCGCAGCGGCCCGAGCATTTTCTTCGGCGAACCGCTCGATACGCTGCTCGATGTAGCGCACGTCGTCACGCATGAGCGTGCCGGAGATGCGCAGCGACACGGTGTGCGCTACTTCATCGTGCCTCAGATACACCGTCGCGATACCGCCCAGATGTCGGGACACCCGATCGAGCTGTTCGTCTTCCAGATCGTCCTGGACGGGCAGTGCACCCGACAAAACGTAGCGTGCTGGTTCTTCCATCGTATCCTCAGCTGATTCGGTTATCCTAGGTCGGCGGTCGGTAATGGCGTATCAAGTCGCGCGTGTCAGGGCGCTTGCTGCCGGAACCTGTCAAGAATCTGCGCTTGGCGCCGCAGGAAGGCCTCCAGTTGCAGGTGCTCGTAGGCGAGTTCCTCAAGCAGCTCGACGTGTTCGGCGAGGCCGACGGGAATGAACGACGGCTCTCCATACCGCACGCGTTTGAAGATGGCACCGGTCCGCGCCCATTTTTGGGAGAATTCTTCCAGTGTGTCTTCGACCGACTCCGCTTCGTCGTCGGTGAGCGCGCCGCGAATACGGGTCATGAAGGAGTGCGTGACGGCATCGGTCGCGAAATAGACGTCGGCCGGGTTCGCGATACTCTCGGCGAACTGTTGGGCGTGACTGTGCCGAAAATTGTCGAGAACCGACAAGGTGCCGCAGATTTCGTAGGTGAATGACATAGCATCTACTCCAGCAAAGGACTGCTGTTTTTCGGGGCGTATGCAGTCGAATTTTCCTGCACGCGGACAACGTCGAAGCTCGATCGTGTACTGATCACGCTAGTCAACAAAAACGTATATGTCAACTGATAATCCACGTTTGGATAACTTTGCGCTGCGTCTGAAGCAGGAGCGGCGGCGCCTGCGTATGACGCAGGACGAATTGGGCAACTCTGGCGGCGTTCGAAAACAGGCGCAGTCCAACTATGAGAAGGGTTTGCGGTACCCGGACGCTAACTACCTGGTTGGAATTGCAGAGGCCGGGGTTGATGTTCAGTATCTGCTTACTGGTCAAACGTCCAATCCTGCGACGCTCCGGCTTGCCGATGAGGAGGAGCGACTTCTCGCAGGCTTCAGAGAATTGAAGAGTCGGGAGAAGAGGGGCGTGCTAGCGCTGGTCGACGCGATTAACGGACCCGTGTCGGGGGAGTCGGACGGCACCGAGGACAATTGATCGCAACGTGATGATGTAGCTGGCTGCGTCGGACGAGTGCTTCGCTTTTCGCGAGTTGCTGGCGCTTTCCGGGTAGCTAATTGTCGGCGGCCGAATAGCACACATCGTTCTCTGCCGATTCGGCGGGAGTTCGAGCCACGCCTACCAATACACCGGCGCGCCTGACATGTACGTGGGGCCAGACGATCTCGATTGCCGTCATGGCGTATGACGGAGGCTAGGAGGTGCGCATCCTGCCGAAGTTGACCAATGAGGCGTTCTTGCTTCGACCCGTCAAAGGCACGCGAACGCTCTATGCGCATGGCGCCTAAAACCGGCGCAAGCCTATCCTGCTGTAAGGACTTTCGCTGTGTGTCAACGGGTTTGTGGGCCGGCGATGTTCGTTGCCGGATGTGTTCTTGATGCACGCGGCTTGCACGATTTATTTGCTTTGCCAGCTCGCAGTTCCTGCGTGACGTGTGCAGGATTGCTGTGCGTGTGATGCATTCACTTGTCCGTTTTTCCGCGTCATGCGATCGCAGCGTTTGTGCTCGATGTGCGTCGCATTTGCGCAGTTCTACTTGTTATCGGTTTTTTGGACGCAAGCGGGAGGGGCGCGAAGGTGTGAACCTTTACGCAGGACGTTTGCGCGGTACGGTGTACGACGTGTTCAATCTCTGCGTGGATCGCTGCTCCGTTGTCGTGAGGCGGTAGTCGCTGCGTATGTGCTTAGCCGTAGAGGTGGCAGACTGCATCCCTGTAACCGACCTTGTCACGCCCAGAACCACCGGCGCGGGCCATCATATCGAAGCCGCCCGGGAGCTCCCAATTCCATCCGAGACGCAGCCTGCGCAGCGGCGATCAACCGCCGCGCATGGGGCTGGCCAGAAGGAAAGCCGGGGTTTTCTCCCGTTCGGTCTGACCTCATGTTGCTATCGCACGGTGCAGCAAGGAGGAAGGAACTACGTGGTACTACACGGTCGCCGCCGGCGCGCGGTAGCGCTGCCAGGCCAGCGGATCGTAGGTTTCGTCATGGGCCAACATCGCCCATAGCATGCGGGCGTGTTTGTTGGCGATTGCGACGAGCGTCTTGTGATAGCCCTTGCGGTGAAACAGCTCGACGATCCAGCGTCCGAGGCGGGAGAGGCGCTCGGGCAGACAGCGCAGGGCCGACTGCAGGGCACTGCGTGCGCCTTGCACCAGCAGACCGCGCAGGTAGCCGTCGCCGTGCCGGGTCACCTTGCCCAGTCGGGATTTGCCACCAGAACTGTGCTGCAGTGGCGTCAGGCCGAGCCACGCGCCGAACTGTCGGCCATTCTTGAAACTGGACGCATTGGAGACCGTGGCGACGAGCGCGCTGGCGGTAAGCGGCCCGATGCCGAGGAGGGCGCGCAAGCGTTGGGCCGGGGCATTGTCGACCAGATGTGCGGCAATCTCAGGACTCGAAAATCCGCAAGAGTATAGAGGCGAAGGGCAAGTCGCTCGACTTTCCCGAACTCGCGGATCGCGTGGCGGACGATTTGCGTAGTCAGCGCCTGTCGGTGCACAAGGCGGCGGAATCGTTACCCATCGGGCAGCGCGCGGAACTGCTGCGCTGGCGCGCGCTCTATGACGCGATGTTCGCCGGGGTGACCGCCAGTGCGTGAGCGGCGGGCGCGGCCCAGACGTCCTGTCGATCCGCTCGCCCGGCTCTTTTACGACGTGACCGGCGAGAAGCCGGACGACGCGAGCCTGCTGCGCATGCGCCGGGTGTCGGTGGCCCTGAATTTGCGCGACAACGATGCGCTGTGGTCAATGCTGGCGGTGCTCGAATATTATGCACGGCTTTACGAAGCGATGCCGGAGCGCGTCCGGCAGGCAGGTAAGGGCAATCTGGACGCAGTGCGCGAGGAGGCGCGTGAGGCAACGGACGCGTTGATGGCGCAGCACCGTGACGCGCTCGCGCGCTGCAAGGCGACAATCGAACTCGCGGAACGCATGACCGAACGACCGGGCCTGCCAGTCAGCATCATCGTTAACCGCGACATCGTGCTGCGGCCGTACCAGCCACTGTTCTTCAATCGGGGAGCTTTGCAATGAGCACGACCAGAAAGCTGCGGCTCGGGCCGCTGCCGAAGACCGAAAGCATCAAGCTGACTTTTGCGTGCCCGGCCACGCTCAAGGCCGACCTTGACCGCTACGCGGCCATGCACGCGCAGACCTACGGCGAGGCGGTCGATGCTGCGACGCTGATCCCGCACATGCTCGAAGCCTTCATGGCCGGGGATCGGGGATTCAAGCGAAAAAACACCGCGACCACCTTAAAGTAGTTGATGCTTTGATGTTTAAATGGTCGTTATGCCAATTGCGGTTATTCGCTCATCGACCTCGCATAAACATCAATGAATCAAAGAACTCTAGACACGCTGGTCCAGTATGGTGTTGCAAGCGATTTGGCGGAGAAAGCTAACGACGCAGGGCT